>RFXC01000590.1 GCA_009921765.1 Betaproteobacteria bacterium
CCGACTCGGGTGCCGTCGGCTGAACCGAGCGGCTCAGCAGTGCGTCAAAGGTTGTGATGCGGTCTTGTCTGTCGAGGGGTTGGGCGGCTGCCTGCACTCGGTTCAGCATTGCGCCGTCGCATACGATAACGGTCGGATCAACAGTACTGAGGATGTAGTTGACTTCGTCGGCGGTCAAATCGGGGTTGATCGGAAACAGCGTGGCGCCACAGCGTAGTACCGCCAGGTAGACAAGGTAGTGCTCCGGACAATTCGCTGCAATGATGCAAAGTCGGCCGCCCCGGCCCAGGCCGCGTGCGCGTAATGCGCCCATTAGATGTAAAGAGTGCTCGCGCAGCTCGCCATAGGTGATCGTCCGACCTGCGAACCTGACCGCGCGCCGCTCAGGGTGGCGGATCGAGTGCGCGTCGATGAGCGAGAGAGCGTTCAGCGCGGGGGACCCAGTCATTGAAATACGTCAGAGCCCGATTGCCTGACCGTCACCGGCGAGCAATCGGCGGGCGATGATGGTCTTCTGG
Organism: Betaproteobacteria bacterium; assembly: GCA_009921765.1. The sequence continues at coordinate 519 of RFXC01000590.1, forward strand.
ATCTCGTTGCTGCCCTCGACCAGAACAAAGTAGGGCGCTTCTCGGTAATACCGCTCGGCCGGAAAATCTGACACATAGCCCGAGCCACCGTGAATGCGCACACAGTTGAGCGCAACTTCGGCGCAGACCTCGCCCGCGAACAGTTTGGCCATCCCCGCCACCATGTCGGCGCGACCACCGCGCGCCTTGACGGCCGCTGCCTCCTGAACGAGCGTGCGCGCAGCCAGCGTTTTGGCGCCCATGTCGGCAAGAAGCCCCTGTATGGCCTGATGCTGACCTATCGCTTGGCCAAAGGATTGCCGCGCTGCGGCGTAGTCGATTGCGGACTTGAGCGCCGAGCGGGCAAGACCAACCGCGGTGGCACCCATGGCGATTCGGCCGGTTTCGATCGCGTCCAGCATCTGCTGTAGCCCGTCGCCGGGCACGCCGCCTATCAGCTCGGCATCGCTCAGCACAACCGTGTCGAAATTCAGTTCTGTGACATCGACGTGGCGGTGAGCCATGGTTTTGGCGCGGCCGCCAACCGAAAAGCCTGGCAGCCCCTTTTCGAGCATGAACAGGCTGAAGCCCTTCTTACCCTCCCCCGTGCGGGTGAGTACGATCACCGCGCCTGAGGCGCTAC
>RFXC01000060.1 GCA_009921765.1 Betaproteobacteria bacterium
TCCACGGTTCGGCAACGCCCACCCACACAATGTCGGCGCCTGCCTTCACCATTGCACGGGCAACCGCCTGGCCAACGGGACTCTTGCCATCCGTGATCAACACCTTGCGAAATTTTGGATCGCTGGTCATGTCGCGCAGCACCGGGTCGTCAGCCATGTGAGGAGTCTCCTGCTCGGGAAAGCCAATCAGCACGGCTTGCCCGGAGCGATCAAGCCGGGCGCCCACCCGCACTCGGCAGGGCGCCTCGGCAACATCGCCGTGTAAGTGAACGATCAATGTGGGACCGGCGTCGAGCTTCACCATGCCGATCCGCCAGGGCAGCCGCTCGCGGAAATAGAGATCATTGCTGTGGCGAAGAATCGTTACAGCAAGCAAGTCACCCTCGCCGCTCTGTTCACGCCAGCGAAGCTCGGGCGAGAGGCAACCCGCGCAAGCCTCACGCGGCGGGTATTGAAGGCTCGCGCACCGTTCGCAGACCTGGAGCATGAGCCGGCCCTCAGCCGCACCCGCCGTCAGGCCGAGCGCCACCCGTCCGCGCGCGGACGGCGGCAGATTCATCACCCGCGTGCGCAGGATGGGGTTCTTGCGCTTGGGGCGCATCATCGGCATGGACATCATGCGCTCCCGAGCAGCACGGCACCGGTGCAGAGGCAGCGGTCATAGGTGACCATGCCGAACCCCGTCACCAGCCCCAGCCGCGCATCGGCCACAGAACGATCGCCCGCCTCACCGCTTAACTGCCGAAGCGATTCGGTGACGCCAATGAAGCCGCCCGCCGCACCCGCCTGGCCTGCCGACAACTGGCCCCCGCCGGTATTGTTGGGAAAATCACCCACGCAGCGCAGATCGTGCGAGTCGACAAACGCCGGCGCCTCGCCCTTGCCGCAGAAACCGAGGTCTTCAAACTGAATCATGACAATGACCGGGTAGTCGTCGTAGGTCTGCACAAAGTCGACCTGGTCGGGCCGAGCGCCCGCCTGTGCCCACAGGTCGTCCCGGTCGACGACCCAGCCACCGCGCTCCATCACCGGGTCGTCAGCGAAGGCGTTGTGCCGCTCGATCGAGCCACGCAAGACGGCATAGCGAAGACCCTGCGCCCGGGCACGCGCCTCGCTCATGACAAGAAACGCCTCGCCGCCCGCGCAGGGCATCACGCAGTCATAGAGATGCACGGGATCGGAGATCGGCCGCGCGGCCATGTAATCGTCAAGTGAAAGCGTCTGCCTGTAAAACACCGCGCCCGGATTGCGGTTGGCGTTGAACCGCTGGCTGACCGCGACCTTGCCGAAGTGTTCGCGACGCGCGCCGTATTTGCGCATGTAGTGGGCGGTGATCATCGCGAATACCGAATTGGGCCCGCCCGCACCGTAGGGGTAGCTTGCATCGCGAGCGAAATAGCTGAAGCCACCCAGCATCATGCGAAAAGAATCGACATGGTTGGTGTCACCTGCCACGCACGCCACCACGTCTGCATCGCCTGCCTGCACTGCACGTGCGGCACGCCGCAGCGCCATCACGCCAGACGCGCCCCCATTGGGAAGAAAATCAAGCCATCGTGGCGACACGCCAAGATGCTGGGTGATTCCCACCGCAGTATCGGGTCCGAGCGAGAAGCTGCTGACGGTGAGGCCGTCGATTTCCTCCTTGGCAATGCCCGATTCCCGGACCAACGCCTCCAGCGCCTGTCCGATGAACCAGTGGGCGCCATGGGTGGAATATCGCCGGTACGGCACCGTGACGGGCACTGCAACAGCCACGCCTTCATAGGACATCCGTCGTCGGGACATGGGTCAGGCCTGGCGCTTCTTGAGCGATCGGGTATCGATGCAGTGCGCGGTCCCCGGCAGCCGCGCGGCCAGCGACTTCAGTTCCCCGCGCTGCACCTTCTGGGACGCGGTGAGCGGCAATGCGTCGACAAATGCGATATAGCCTGGCGCCTTGTAATAAGCGAGTCGCGCGAGGCACCACTGCACCAGCGACTGGGCAGCCTGCTCACGCGCCGCTGCATCCGCAGGCGGCGCCGCTGCAATGACACAGGCGAGCACTTCGTCGCCACGTACCGGATCCGGGGTGGCGGCCACCGCCACAGCACGAACCAGCGGATGCTGGAGGAGCACACTTTCAACCTCGACCGCGGCGATGTTCTCGCCACTTCGCCGAATCACGTTCTTTCGGCGGTCGATGAAGTGGTAGAGCCCGTTGGCATCGCGTGAAACCACATCACCGGTATGAAACCAGCCACCCGCCCAGGCCTCATCGGTGGCCTGCGCGTCTTTGAGATAGCCCGAATAAAAACCATCACGCGGATCGGCGCCACGATGCCGTACCAGCAATTCGCCGGGTTCATCGACCGCAGCGTCGGCGCCGTGATCGGCCACGATCCGCACCTCGACCTCCGGGTTGTCGGGTCCGAAGCAGTTGCTGCCCACGGCACGCGGCTCGCGGTGGGCTATCAGCACCGCACCCGCACCGGTTTCAGTCATCGACCAGCCCTCAACCAGCGGAAACCCGAAACGCTTCTCGAAGGGCTCATGCAGGCTTCGGTTCACACCCGCGCCGAAACCGAACCGTACCGTGTGATCGCGATCGGCCTGCGACTCAGGCGCCTTCATCAGCATGGCGGGCATCACGCCCAGGTAGTGGATGACTGTGGCACGGAACTCGCGAACCGCAGGCCACCAGGCATCGGGATGAAACCGGTCAGCCAGGCTGATGCAGCCGCCCGTCACGATCATGGTCACCACTGAAAACGCCATCGCATTCATATGGTTGACCGGAAGCGGGGTGATCATGCGCTCGCAGCCCACGCGCAACGACACATGGCCGTCGAGTTCGGCATACCACTGCGCGGCAAGCAGGTAGTAGCGGTTGCTGAGCATGCAGCCCTTGGGCCGCCCGGTGGTGCCGGAGGTGTAAAGAAGACCGCACTCGGTGCGCAGCCCCGGCACCTCATTCGAAAACGGCGGCGGCGTGCTGCAGGTGGGTGGCAGATTGTCGGGCCCGATGACAGCGAGCGAACAGTTCGCGGCCTGGGCGGCTGCCGCGAGCAGCGCATGGCGTGACGGAATCGCGATGGCGAGCCCGATACCTGAATGCTCGATCAGATATTCGAGTTCGGCCGAGCGCAATTCACCGCTGATGGGCACCACCGATGCACCGATCCCGTTCAAGGCCAGCCAATGCAGCAAGAACGCCGGCCGGTTGTCGAGCATGAGGCCCACGCGATGCCCGTGACCGTAGCCGGCCGAAACATAGGCCTGCCGCAGCCGGATGATGGCCGCCTGGGCCGCGCCATAGGTGATGACACACGGCGACATGCCGTAGGCAGCCGCCGTGCCACTCAGCACCTGAATGAAGGGGTGATCGGGCCAGCGGGCTGCAGCCAGGGCGAGCGCCTGCGCAACGGTTTGCGCTGCGGACGGGCTCGCGGGCTCACCCGGTTGAGCGCAGATGATTGGGGCATCGGGTGATGCAGGGGAGCTCAACGGATCCTCACATGAAAAGACTGATGTTACCGAAGGCAGCATCGCCGTTCACAAGATCAATGCGCTTCAAACGTATTCGAAGCCGGTCGCCCTCGGTGAGCAGATGATGCGTGGCCCAGCCGGCATAGAGTGTCTGCCGATCAAGCCGGGTTTCAACATAGTGAAACGCAGTTCGCAGGCGGAATTCGCCCCGCGCTTCATCCAGACTTTCCACCCTTGGCGTTTGCAGAAGATGGTGGCAGCGCGAACGCGGCTGCTCGGAGTAGGTGCGCGCACCCGACAGGCGCTCGACCCGGATGCGAAGCAGCAGCTTGTCCTCGTACATGAGCGAATTGTGCAGAAGCGGATCGGTTTGTCCTGGCGCAATCGGTATCCAGTAGCGCGCGTCATCCGTAAAGAGATCGAGCCACTCCGAGAAACGCCCGTCGTCGAGCATCTGGGCTTCGTCGAGTATGAACTCGGTCAGACGGTGGGTGATACTGGTCATGATGCGTCCTCCTCCGCGGCCGACATGAAGCGAAGCCAGGTGAAACAGACGCCCAAGGTTGACCCACTCGCGAAGCCCCGACTGAAGCCCCTGCTGCGCCCGCTCGTAGACCTCGAGGTCATCATGGCCAACGATCGAGCCCGGCGAATTGATCAACCGGTTGTACATGCAGGTTCGCTCGAGAAGCAGGTCGGGTGCCCCTACCAGGCGAAAGGTCCAGCTCTCGACCAGAGTGCGGTCTGCCGCCAGCGGCTTGAACACACGCAGGGTCTGAATCGGCCCCTTCACCATGATGTTCGGGAAGTACATGGTGTTGTGCCGAACCTCGCCGAGAATGCGGCGGGTTCGCTCCTCGCCATACGCGGCCACCATCGCTTCCTGGTAGCCGGGTATCGCCGAGTAAGCGGCGTGAATGGAATCGCTCACACCGGTATGGCCATGGCCGTTTGGCCAGATCCGGATACCCATGTTGTCAAAGAATTTGTACGTGCCCACGAACGGCGCGAACTGCTCAACCGCCATGGGCTTGGGCGTACCCTCTGGCTGCTCGCCCCAGATGCGTACGGTGGTTCCAGCGGAGGACTCATGGGCGACCATCGGGTGACAGGCATCGGTCTGGTTCTCCGCGAGCATTTTCCAGTTGCATCCATGCATGTACCGGAGCATGCCGCCGGTGACCTCGAGTCGACCGGCTGGCGCCCGATCGACCATGTTATCGAGGGTGGAAAGGGATTCGCCGAAATAGTCGTGAAATCCAACGCCCTCGCCGCTCAGGCGGCAAAAGACGAACCCGCGATAGACCTCCACGGCGCCGGCGCGCGCGAGGCCCAACCTTGCCTCCGTCGCCTCAAAGCCGGTGCCGTCGTAGCCGTCCCGCAGTGGAATGTTCTGCAGTGCGCCGTCGGTGCCGAAGGTCCAGGCGTGATAGGGGCAACGGATGAAGCGTCCGAGATTTCCCGACCCCTCGCTCACCAGTCGTACACCCTTGTGCGAACAGCGATTGATCAAGACCGAGATGCCGCCATCGGCTCGCCGAACCATCACGACCGGCTCGGCGCCAACGCTGGTTGTGAAATAGTCGCCCGCGTTGGGCACCTGGCTGTCGTGCCCAACGAACACCCAGGTTGACCGAAACAGCCGGGACATCTCGAGGTTGAAAATCTCCGGATCGGTATACACCGCCCGGTGCACCTCATTGTCGCGAACCAGCGCGCGCAGGGCTGCGCGCGTCCATCGCGTGGCTGAGTTGATCATCCCCCCTCCCGCTCTTGCCTCAGATCAAATATAGAACTCTACCGCCGGCAGCGCCTCGCCCGCGTGGAGCAGATCCACCCGTTTGAGCACGATCTACAGAAACGCGGTACGCAGACCAAAAATGCCGCCAACGAAATCGGCCTCAACCACCTCAGGCGTCTGCAGCAGATGATGACAACGCCCGGCAGGTTGCTGGGAATGCGCATGGGCGCTACGCAGGCGCTCGATATGAACACGCCTCAGCATGCGGTCGTCATAAAGATGCGAGGCCTCGAGACGCGGGTCCTGGGCGGAACTGGACGCTGGCAGCCAGTAAACACCGTCGTCGGCAAACAGGCGATCCCACTCGTCCAGACGCTGTTCATCCAGCAGCCGGGCCTCGCGCACCACCACAGTCTGAAGCAGACGTTCAAGATCGGGGGGCACCACCTGCTCGCTCATGACCTGCGCCCCGGAGTGTCCGGCCCACGGTCCGACATCAGCTCCGTCCATGCTGCGTACTGGTTGCGAAGCAGCGCCTCATCCACGCCACCCACATCACGCGGCAGTTCAGCTTTCGCCCCGCTCTCCTCGCGATGCAGACTCACCCACGGATTGGGGCCGGCAGCGAGGCTTTTCTGGATACGCTCGAAGAGATGCAAGTCATCATGCGCCACCAGCGAAAGCGGCGAAAACACCTGGCGGTTGTAAAGGAGCGCACTTTCAAGCAGCGCATCGGGCGCCCCTTCCGGCTGAAACGCCCAGGCTTCGATGATGGTGTGGTCGTGCGCGAGCGGCCGCAGCACACGCATCACCTGGGGCGCCCCCTTGAGGGCCATGGTGGGATAAAACACGACGTTCTGTGGCGAAAACGCAAGCACGCGCTCGGCCCGCTCCTCGCCATGCGCCTCGCGAAGGGACTGGCCGTAATCACCCAGCGCGCTGTATGAGGTGTGCAAACTTTGATGCGTGCCCAGCACACTGTGGCCCCCAGGCAGCACACGCCCGCCCATCTTCTCGAAAAAGGTGTAGCCCGACCCGAAGGGAAGCAGCTGGCGCATGGCCAGTGGCGTCTCGGTGCCTTCCGGCGGATTTCCCCATACCGCCCGTGCCGAGAGCGTGGCCGAGGCGTGGGTCGTCACCGGGTGGACCGAGTCGTTGATATTTTCGAGATAAATTTTCCAGTTGGCATGAATCTCGGTGCGCAGCACCCCGCCCGCCAACCTCAACCGCCCCACCGGCGAACGGTCCGCAATCAGATCGAGCGCATCGATGAGTTCCCCCATCGACTGCCGGAAATCATGCCCATCGCTTTCGGCCCGGGCAAAGACAAAGCCGCGATGAACGGCCACCTCGCCCCAGTGGGTCAGACCACGCGACGCCTCGCTCTTCGAAAACGCCGTACCCTCGTAGCCCTCGCGAAGCGGCATCCCTACCAGGCCCCCATCCGTCGCATAGGTCCAGCCGTGATAAGGACATCGCAGTACCCGAGCGATCTGGCCAGCCGCCCCGCTCACCACCGGCGCGCCCTTGTGCGCGCAGCGGTTGTGGAGCACCACAATGCTGGTGTCTTCACGCCTCAACATGAGCACGGGTTCACCTGCCAATTCGCAGGTGATGAAGTTGCCCGCGAGCGGAATCTGACTGTCGTGCCCGACAAACAGCCACGCTCGCCGGAATAGCCTGGCGCGCTCAAGCGCGAACACCTCGGCGCTCAGATAGAGGTCACGATGGACCTGATCGCCCCTGACGAGATCGGCCGCCGCCAGCCCACCCCTCATTTGCCGAGCAGCACCGAAGGCAGCCAGGTCGCGATCGGCGGGAACGTCCAGACCAGGCCAATCATCAGCAGCCCCATGATCACGTAAGGGGTGACCGCAGCAAAAATTTCAGTCGTGGGGATGGAAGCCGGCGCCACGCTCCGCATGGTGAAGAGCAGCATGCCGAAAGGCGGCGTGAGAAGTCCCAGTTGCATGCAAATCAGGTACAGCACACCCCACCAGAGCGGATCCCAGCCATAGAACTGAACCAGCGGCATGAAGAAGGGCAGCGTAATCAGCATCATGCTGACCTGGTCGATAAAGCAACCGAGAATCAGCAGAATCACAAGCATGCCGGCGAGCACGCCCCAGGGTGGAACGGCTGCATCGCGCACCAGCGCCACCAGCCCGTTGGTAGCCCCCGAGAACGACAGGATCTGCGAGAAGGTGGTGGCACCGATGATGATGAACAGGATGACGCCCGAGATCGCGGCCGTTCCCGTGAGCGCCTTGGCGAGCGATTGCAGGGTAAGCACCCGATAAAGGAGCGACACCAAGACCGTAGCGAGCGCACCGATGGCTGCGCTTTCGGTGGGCGTGGCCCAGCCGGCCGACATGGCGGCAATGACCAGAACGAAGATCAGGACCAGCGGCGTCACGTTGATCACCAGCGGGCCCCAGCGTGCCCAGCCCTGGTGCTCCTCGCGGCTGAAGCTTGGCGCAAGCGACGGGTCGCGATGAACACTCAACAGGATCCAGCCCAGAAACATGGATGCGAGACAGATGCCGGGCACCACCCCGGCAATCAGCAGTCCCGAGATGGAGATGCTCGCCAGACTGCCCAGAAGCACCGTGATTGCCGACGGCGGAATCAGCATATCCACGCCACCGATCGCCATGATGGGCCCCATGGCCATGCGCGGGTGATAACCCCGGCGCAGCATCTCCGGCAGGAGCAGGCTGCCCAGGAGGGCTGTGGTGGCAATGGTCGAGCCTGAGATCGCAGAGAACACGGTACCTGCCACGATCGCCACCACGCTCAGCCGCGCAGGCACGCCTCGAATCGCACGATCGAATCCGTCGATCGCGCGAACCGCGAGCCCGGTATGAAAAAGCACCTCACCCATCAGGATGAAAAAGGGGATGGGCGTGAGCGAAAAATTGGTGATGGAAGCCACGCCGTTTCGGACCGCCTGCATCAGCCCCGCCTCACCCCCAAGGAACACCACGGCGCCGACGATATTGATACCGAGAAACGCAATGCCGGCCGGCAGCCCCGCAAGGAGCAGCACAGTCAGGATCCCGAAGAGGAGCAGCAGCCCTTGCCACCAGATCATGCAGCCGCTCCCTGTTCGGACACCAGCCCCTCGGGATAAAGCATCCGCCGGCCGCATTCCAGCGCGAGGAGCGCAAAACCGATCGGGAAGGGAACGTAAAGCCACCACTCGGGAAAGACCAGCGCTTTCAGCACCACACTGCCCGCGGCTCGGCTGTCGAGTACCGTGAGCGTGCCGTACCAGGTGAGCACCAGACTCACGATCAGCCCCAGCGACGACGCCAGGCGATCGAGCCGGCGCTGACCCGCGGGCGAGAGCAACGCCCCCAACAGGTCAAGCCGCACATGCTGGTTGCGCCACATGAGCCAGGGGGCCGCGGCCAGTGTGGCAAGCGGCAGCGCGTATTCGGTGACTTCGTTGATCCAGGGAAGCGACCGAAGCCCGAGATTGCGGGATAGCACATCGAAGCACACCAGCACGGTGATCGCCCCGAAGGTGCCCGCTGAAACCGCACCACACGCCCGCATCAGCCAGGCATACACGCCGCGCGCTCCCAAGTGCGAAGCGTCAGGGAGCCATCAGCTGGCGAAGCTTCGGCCCATGCTGCGGGCTGGTCGCGATCACGCCCGCCCACCCTGCATCAAGTGACAGCTGCAAAAACTTCTTCGCCTCGGCCTCGGGCAAGCGGATGACCTCGATGCCAGCATCGGCCTGCCGTTTGGTTTCAGCCGGCGCCGCCTTGGTCGACATGTCGGCGTTGAGGCTTTCCAACCACTCACCCTGCTTTTCAAGGAATGCTTTCTGGGCAGCGTTCAACGCGTTCCAGCTCTTGGCACTGAAGATCACACCCAGCTCGATGTTGTAGAAACCGGGATCGACACGGAACTTGGTCTTCTCGTGCCATCCAAGGTCAAAAATTCCCAACAGGGGCCATCCATAGCCATCGACCACCCCACGGTCCAGCGCGGTGTAAACCTCACCAGGAGCCACCTGCATCACCGACGCACCCAGCCGCGTGAAAAACTCGCGATAAATGGGGGCGATACGGATCTTGAGCCCGCTGAGATCGGCCTTGTCGATCCGCTTGTTGAGGTAGATGTGATACGGCACGCCGTCGCCGGTACGGGCGAAGTAGTAAAGCCCCTTCTCCATCATGAGCTTGTTCAAAAACTCGACCGTGCCGTTGCGACGCATCTCCGCCCAGGGTACCGACGCATAGTTCACCGACAGCGATTCGGGCGACACACTGGCAATGAACGAGGTGGTGGTGTTGGAAAGGTCGACCACACCATTTCGGAGCGCCGCGCCCTGCTCCATGGTGGGAATCGCCTTGGGCCCCCCCAGGTAGTTGATCTGAACCAGCCCCTTGCCCTCTTGATTCACCTTTTCGACGAAGCGCTCGAAATTTCGCGCGTAGGTGGTGCCTTCCTGAAATGCGTTCACTGCCCGCAAGGTCACCTGTTGGGCCGAGACGGGAAAGACGGTGGACAGCAGCATCGCAGCGGCAGCCAGACCAAGCGTGTGACGTCGAATCATTGGGGCATCCTCCGGGGGTGTTGTCATGAGCGGCGCGCATGCCGCCTGTCGTTCTCAGGAAATTGTGTCACGGGATGCGGGTCGAAAGCCACCCGCATGTCGAAGCATGCCCAGGGTGCGGGACAACACGTCGCGCCGATACGCTGCCACATCACGCCCCGAATAGTCGTAAAACCCTCGGCCACTTTTCAACCCCAGCGCCCCGTCGGCGATCATCTGACCGATCACCTCGGGCGCACGATAACGCTCGGCGCTGACCGAGGCCGACATCTCACGGCTCGCATGATGGAGGATGTCGGCGCCGCCAAAATCGATGAACTCCACCACGCCGATCGCGGCAAACCGCAGCCCCATGCCGTAGCGGGTTGCACGGTCGATTTCCTCGGCGGTGGCCGCACCCTCCTCGATCATGCGCGCAGCCTCGTTCATCACCAGCGCCTGCAGGCGCGGCACGATGTAGCCAGGCGTTGCGCCACAGACCACGGGGATCTTTCCAATCGACTCCATCAGCGAGCGCGCGCGCGCCAACACACCCGGATCGGTGCCAGGGTGAACCGACAATTCCACCACCGGGATCAGATAGGCCGGATTCAGCCAGTGAATGTTCAGAAAGCGTTCCGGATTGGACACCAGCGGTGCCAGTTCGGTGACCAGAATGCTGCTGGTGGTGGAGGTCAGAATGGCATCGCAGCTGCACGCCGCCGACAACATCGAGAAGGCCTCGCGCTTGGCTTCAATGGTCTCGGGAACGCCCTCGAACACCAGAAGCGCGGCGGCCAATGCGTCGTGGGCCTCGTCGGCAAAGACGCACTCGATTCTGCCTAGCAGCACCGCCACCTGATCGGCGTCGAGCGCGCCCAGATCCACCAGCGCTGCGAGACTCGCACGAAGCTCGGCTTCAATCTCGCTCGCCAGGCGATCCCGATCGGCAGCCGAACGTGACTTGAGATCGATCAGGCTGACGCGATATCCCGCCCACGCAAAGGCGAGCGCAATGCTTCGCCCCATCCGCCCCGCGCCCGCTGCCGCAAACCGTGGACGGCCGGCGATGGTCATCACTGGGCTCCCTCTTCCAGCAATGTCGCGAGCGCCACCCGGCTGAGGTGCGCAAGGCCCAAGGCCTCGAAACTGCGGGCGCCCTTGCGCAGATCGCGACCCAGCCAGCCGCCGGCAATCGCGAGCAGCCCGTGCGACACCGGTGCGTCAACGCCTGCCCAACGCGCTACCGATGCAAGAAGCGACAGGCCCAGTTCGACGTCCTCGGTGACATATCGGTGATGGGTCAGATCGATGTGTTCGCGCCAGTCGCCCGACTTCTGGAGCTTTCGATGCGCGTCGCCATACATCCACCGATCACTGTTGTAGTGGTCGGCGAGCGGATAGTGGGGCGCCGGATAGCCCAGGGCCTCGCGCACCGCGATCCGCTCGGCATCAAGTCGATCGGTCACCGCGCGAACCGCAGGCTGGGTGCCCTCGGAGTGGATATCCCAGCGGGCATGATGCTGGAGCGGGGCCGCATTCATCACGACCAGGGGCGGATGGATGATTGGACCCGCGTTCATGAGCGCCCCGGACAGGGCGTTGCCACAGCCATGGACACTCGGAAATGCCTCGCGGATCACGGCGAGCGCACGCGCACTATCTGAAAAAGGAAAGACACCGGTCGGAAGTCGGACCGCCCGAATCGTGACATTGACCTCGTTCGCCCCATGAAGCCGGGCGAGGTAAGGCAAGGTCCCGGTCTCCGCCCACGTGACCCGAGCCCGGCTGCCCGCCTCCGCCACCCACCGGCTCATCAGGTAGCTTCCAAACGTGCCAGGCGCGAGGAACACCACCTGACCGTCGGTCAGATGCGGGGCAGCCCATGTGGCGATGTCGCGTTGCGCTGTGGCCGGGGTGGGCAGCACGATCAGCTCTGCCCCCCGGATCGCGTCGCCGATGTCCTCGCACACCCGGTGAAGCGGCACCCGCCTGCTTCCGGCGGCATCTTTCAGCAGAATTCCGCCGGCTTCGCGCAGCGTCTGCAACGCCGCCCGATCGCGTCGCCAGAACCGTACCCGATGCCCCTGCTCCGACAGGTCGGCCGCCGCAGCGTGGCAGCCATGACCGCCCCCAAGAATTGCGATCTCCATGAGCAATGACCCTCTGAACCTGCTGTTGCGCCGGCACACCCGGCGCAGGATGGCGGCGAACCTTACGGACCCACTGCCGTGGTGTCAACCACACCCTCGGTGAATTGGCTGCGCGACTATAATCGACGCCACCGATGACCCCCGACCCTGCCGCCCCACCGGAGACCCTCTCCTGCATCGTTCCGTGCAAGAACGAGCGGGTCAACCTTGCCCGCCTCCTCCCCTTGCTCGCCGAGTCGCTCGCGCGGTGCGCCGGCCGGTACGAGATTCTGGTCGTCGACGACGGCAGCAGCGACGACACCGCCGCCTGGGTCGAAGGGCAAATCGAGGCCGGTACCGTGCCCGGATTGGTGCTTCTCAAACTGTCGCGAAACTTTGGCAAGGAGGCCGCGCTCACTGCCGGCCTTTCGCACGCGCGCGGCGAGGTGGTCGTCATGATCGATGCCGACCTCCAACATCCGCCCGCCATGATCGAAACCTTCGTCGACCATTGGCGAATGGGCGCAGAAATGGTCTACGCGGTTCGCGAAGACCGGAGCAGTGAAAGCGCGTTCAAGCGCGCCGGCACCGGCATTTTTTACCGTCTTCTCAATGCCGCCGACCGGTTCGAAGTGCCACCCGGCGCGGGCGACTTCCGGCTCATGGATCGGAGGGTGGTCGATGCACTGCTCGCCATGCCCGAGCGCAACCGGTTCCTGAAGGGCCTCTACGCCTGGGTGGGGTTTCGCACCGTAGCCCTGCCTTACACCCCCGAAGACCGTACCGTTGGCGTAACGCGCTACGGTCCGCTCGATCTGATCCGCCTGTCGCTCGATGGCCTTACCGCATTCACCAAATGGCCGCTCCGGGCGGTCAGCCTCGCGGGGCTTCTGCTCGCCATTCCTGCCCTCCTTTACGGCATCCTGCTCATTGCGAGCTATTTTCTTTTTGGAAACGATGTCTCCGGCTGGACCACCATCGTCGTGGGGCTCATGTTGTTCTCGGGCATTCAGCTGTTTTCACTTGGCGTGGTGGGTGAGTACGTTGGGCGGATCTTTGAAGAGGTCAAGTCCCGGCCACTTTTCGTAGTGTCGGCGCGAACCGGCCGCGGTCTGGAGCCCCCCGCCCAATGAACGTCGGGCCACTGCGCACCGACGGCGAGGCGCTCCCTACCGCATTCAAGCTTGCTTGTCTGGCCTTTGCACTGACGTCATGCACCGCGTGGCTGCGGCCCCTGCTCCTTCCCGACGAGGGCCGCTATGCGGGGGTGGCCTGGGAGATGCTGCGATCGGGTGACTGGCTCACCCCCACGCTCAACGGCTTGCCTTATTTTCACAAGCCGCCCCTTTTTTACTGGATCACCGCAAGCTCCCTGGCGGGTTTTGGCCTGACCGAGTGGGCGGCCCGCGTGGCGCCCGCCATCGGCTTTTCACTGGCGGTGGCAAGCCCCTACTGGCTGGTGCGACGCTGGCTCGGCCCCCGTCCAGCCAGCGTCGCCGCGCTGGCCCTGCTCGCCCAGCCGCTTGCGCTGGTGGCGGGCCAATACGCCAATCTCGACATGCTGGTGGCCGGACTGATCACGCTCACGATTGTCGCGCTCGCCCACGCGACGCTGCAGATGGACAGCGACCCGCGCACAGGTCGCCCGGCGCTTCGACTGGCCTGGGCCGCCGCCGCACTCGGCGTACTTGCCAAGGGGCTGATTGGCATCGTGATTCCGGCGGCCGTCATCGGGGGTTGGCTTCTGTTGTCGGGTCGCTGGCGCACCATCATCCGAACCGTCACCCGCTGTCCGGAAGGCCCAGTGGTGTTTGTGCTGATCGCAGCCCCCTGGTTCCTGCTGATGGAGCGCATTCATCCGGGCTTTCTTGATTATTTTTTCGTCTACCAGCACTTCACGCGATTTGCCACCGGGGGCTTCAACAACCAGCAGCCGGTGTGGTTCTATCCGGCTGTACTCACCCTGTTTTCTCTGCCCTGGCTCGTATGGATCGCGCGCCGCGCGCTCGGTGACCGCCTGCCCGCAGGCCCCGAGCGCGACCTTGTGCTTCTCTGCTGGATCTGGCTTGCCGCTGTCATCCTGTTTTTTTCAATCCCCCGCTCAAAGCTGGTGGGCTATGTGTTGCCCGCGGTGCCGCCGCTTGCGCTTCTCGCTGCGGCGGGGCTGCGCGCCCGGGGCGATCCTGGTCCTGCCGCAATCCGTCTATGGCGTGGAGCGGCCGCATTCGGCATCGTTGGGAGTCTGGTCGCTGTGGTCGTGATCGCCTATCGACCGACGCCATCGAGCCGCGACCTCTCACGATGGATCGGAACCCACTCACAGCCTGGCGATGCAGTCTTCATGCTCAACCGATTCGATTTTGACGCGGGCCTCTACGCCCGCCTGCAGGCGCCTGTCCGCGTGGTCGAACGCTGGAATGACGAGGCGTTCGTCCGAAGCCGCGACAACTGGCGCAAGGAGCTTGCCGATGCGCGGCGGTTCAACCCCGGCCTTGCCGAGCAGACCCTCATCACGCCCGAGCGACTGCTTGCCAGCCTTTGCGCACAGCCACGCAGCTGGGTCATCGGTTTCTCGCAGGCCGATGCGAACCATCAGGCGCTGGCAGCTTCCGAGCGCGTGCGCGAATGGCGCGGCTCAACCCTCTGGCGCTTTGATGCTTCACGCCCAGCGTCGAAAGTGCTTTGCGAGAGTCTGCCGAAATGACGCCAGCCGCCAACGGGTCGACCGCGCTGCCGCGGCGGATCTGCATCGCAGCCGACGACTTTGGTCTGCACACAGGCATCGATGCCGCGGTCCTGGAGCTTGCCGAGGCGCGCAACATTCAGGCCCTGGGATGCATGACCGGCGGACCAAGTTGGCCTTCCTCCGCAAAGGCCCTTCGCGTCCGCGCCACGCTGCAAACCGATATCGGGCTGCATCTCGACCTCACCGAGCGCCCCCTGGACCGTGCACCGCAGGCGCTGCGATCGCTGATTCTCGAGGCCTATACCCGGCGGCTTGACCTCCGTTCGATCCGGGCGGAGATCCGGCTCCAGCTCAATGCGTTTGAGGCCGCGCTGGGGCGCGCGCCCGACTACATCGACGGTCATCAACATGTTCATCAACTCCCCGGCGTTCGGGCGGAACTCCTCGATGAACTCGCTGCCCGCTACAGCATCAGCCAGCAGCCCTGGCTGCGCTGTACCGTGCCTGCGCAGGGCCGGGTCATCGACGCACAGGCAGTCGATCAACGGGCTGAGCCGCCCGCATCGCTGCCTGTCGGATCCAGGCTTAAGGCAGCAATCATCGCAGGCCTGGGCGGCTACGCGCTGAGGCGCGAGGCAGCACGGCGGGGCGTAAAAATGAACGCGGCACTCACGGGTGTCTACGGTTTCAACGCCGAGGCTGACGCCTACCGGTTGCTCCTTGAAGGCTGGCTGGCTCAAGCCGCCGACGGGTCGGTCCTGATGTGCCATCCGTCACACACCGCCGAGGCGGGCGATCCCATCGGCCCCGCACGACGCACCGAATACCAGGTGCTGGCGAGCGGCGCTCTCGACGCGCTTTTGGCCCGCTTCGGAATTCAGACCCAACCCATGCGTGCCATTCTCAGCCTTGATGTCCCGCCGCGCCACGCGCAGCCCGTCACTGAGGATGACCTTCCCGAAGAGCGCGGGTCCCACCCGCACTGACCCCCCGTGCATAACGAGGCCCATCGTGACCGACCGCAAACCACCCGTACCGAACCAGGCAAGCCCCAGCGTCCCCGACGAATCGCCATCGGGCATGCGCCGGGGTCTCACCAGTTACGGTGATGCCGGGTTTTCACTGTTTCTCAGGAAGGCGTTCATCAAGGGCGCGGGCTACACCGATGACGCGCTGTCCCGACCCGTGATCGGCATCACCGACACGGCGAGCGGCTACAACCCTTGTCACGGCAACATGCCCCAGCTGATCGAGGCGGTGCAGCGCGGCATCCTGCTCGCGGGTGGCCTTCCGGTGCGCTTTCCCACCATCTCGGTCCATGAAAGCTTCGCCTATCCCACCAGCATGTATCTGCGCAACCTCATGGCGATCGATACCGAGGAAATGATCCGGGCGCAGCCAATGGATGCGGTGGTACTGATCGGAGGCTGCGACAAAACCGTTCCGGCGCAGCTGATGGGCGCGGCCTCGGCCGACATTCCCGCCATTTCCCTGGTCACCGGCTCGATGCTCACCGGCTCGCATCGAGGGCAAACGGTCGGCGCGTGCACCGACTGCCGACGATATTGGGCACGATACCGCGCCGAAGAAATCGACGACCAGGAGATCGCCGCGGTCAATGACCAGCTGGTCCCGAGCGTGGGAACCTGCTCGGTGATGGGAACCGCCAGCACGATGGCCTGCGTGGTCGAGGCGCTCGGCATGAGCGTTCCGGGCGCAGCCACCCCCCCTGCGGTCACTGCCGACCGGATGCGGGCGGCCGAACTCACCGGCGCGCAGGCGGTCCGTCTGGCCGCCAGTCGCGTGACCCCGCGACAAATCCTCACCGAAGACGCCTTTCACAATGCCTTCCGGGTGCTGCTGTCGATCGGCGGCTCCACCAACGGCATCGTGCATCTGGCCGCGCTCGCGGGTCGGGTGGGCTTTCGCTTCGATCTCGACGCGCTCGACCGGATGTCTCGCGATACTCCGGTGCTGCTCGACCTGAAGCCTTCGGGCGAGCATTACATGGAGCATTTTCACGCTGCCGGTGGCATGGCGACGCTCCTTCGGGAACTGCGTCCGCTTCTGAGGCTGAATGCGCTCACTGTCACCGGACGCACCCTCGGCGAAGAACTTGACGCCGCCGCGCCACCGTTTCCGCAGCAAACCGTTCGCAAGCGGGAAGCCCCCATTTATCCCGAGGGCGGCATTGCTGTGCTGCGCGGCAATCTGGCTCCCGGTGGGGCCATCATCAAGCAATCGGCCGCATCGGCTGCGCTGATGGAGCACGAAGGCCGCGCCTTCGTGTTCGAGGACGCAGCCGACCTCGCAGCCCGCGTCGACCGGGACGATCTCGATGTTGCGCCGGGCGATGTGCTGGTCTTGCGCAACATTGGCCCGAAAGGCGCGCCGGGTATGCCGGAGGCGGGTGCGTTTCCCATTCCACGCAAGCTGCTGCGCCAAGGCGTCAAAGATGCGGTTCGAATCTCTGACGGACGAATGAGTGGAACGGCCTTCGGCACCGTCGTGCTGCATGTCACGCCGGAGTCGGCGGTGGGGGGGCCTCTGTCGCTGGTGCGCACCGGCGACCGGATCCGCCTCTCGGTTGCACTGCGCACGCTCGAACTCCTCGTGAGTGCGGAGGAGCTCGCACAGCGCGCCGCGGGGCTCAAGCAAACCGTGCCCACCGCGCCGCGCGGCTACCGGCAATTGTTTCTGAAGACCGTCACCCAGGCCGACCAGGGCGTGGACTTCGACTTTCTTGCCGAACCGCAGTCGCGCGGCGCCGTGCCGCGTGTTTAGGGATGCTTGCGCGGGGGCGCCTGGCGCGATGCGATCAGTTCCAGCACTTCGGCTGCGAGCAAACCATCCGGCCCCTTGTGCTGCAGCCGGCGACGAAGTACGTCCGGCCCTGCCGCCTCCACCAGCATCTGCAACTGCGAAAGGCTCAACACGAACTGGGTTGCCGCAAGATCAGGATGCCTGGCCGGGTCAATGACGACCATCCGTCCCGCACCATGCAGGTCGCCGCGCTTGGCTTCGAATTCAGCCTTCGCCTCCTGGGTCAGCCTGACCACATCATCTCGCGACAGATGCAGGCGCTCGGCCTCGGCTGCAATCAGCGCCCTGGCATGTGCCGCCGACTCGCCGCCCTCGTATGCGTGCACCAGACGCTGCTTGAAGTCCTCGCGGTCGATTCGCAGCTGATCGCTGAAGGCTGAGGCCAGCAAACCCGCCGGAATCGCGAAGATGCCGATTCCGATCAGCGCCAGCACCACCGTGAGGGCACGCCCCATCGGCGTGACCGGAGAGATGTCGCCATATCCGACCGAGGCGAGCGTGATGACCGCCCAGTAGATCGATTGCGGAATGTTTTCGAACTTGTCCGGCTGCGCGTCATGTTCGAACAGATAGCCCATGCTCGCCGTGAGCACGACAAGCAGCACCATCACGAACCCGGCCGCAACAATGATCTGGCGCTCGCGCGAGATCACCTTGTAGAGCGTGACGGCAGCAGAGGTATAGCGGGTGAGCTTCAACAGGCGTATCAGCCGGAACACCCTCAGGAACCTGAGATCGAGGTCATTCGGGACCAGTGCCTCGATCAGGGTGGGGAGCACCGCAAGCAGGTCGATGATCGCGCCCGGCGACCGTGCATGCGCCAGTCGCTTCCAGCGGATGGCCTTCAATTCCGGTCGCTCGGGCGCGGTGTAGAGTCGAGCCAGGTATTCGACGGTGAACACCGTGAATGCCAGGGTGTCGATGATCAGGAACTCGACCGCGAACAGTTCGGCGAGCGAATCCACCGAATTCAGAATCACCGACACAATCGACACCAGCACCCAGAAGATCAGGAAGTTGTCGACGTAGGCGTGAAGTCGCCCGGAGTGCCCGGTCGGTTCGAGCAGCGCATGCAGACGCGCACGAAAGCTTCGGTGCCGGTTCAGCGACTGAAACTCCTCCCAGGCCGGCACCAGATGGCGTGAGAGCTTGAAGACCCGCATCAGCCGCAGCAGACGCAGGATCCGGGTTTCGTCCGCGTTGAGCACCATGAACCCGGCCACATACGCGGGCGCAATCGCAAGCAGGTCCACCAGTGCGTAAAAGCTGAAGATGTACCTGAGCCTCGGAAACCGGGAATGCGCGAATTCGGGATTGTGCGGCGCGGTCGCAACGCGCAGCAGGTATTCGACGGTGAAGATTCCGATCAGTATCCAGTCGAGAAGATCAAATATCGCCGCGTGGGGCGTGTAGATCGCTTCGATGTGCTCCAGGATGATTGCCAGTACCCCAACGATAATGAGCACCGCGATCAGGTAGTCCAACCTCGCCGCATACCCTTGGCGATGGTCAAAATCGAACAGCCAGCGGTAGACGAAGGCAAGCGGTCCGCGGCGGGGATGCGGCTCGCGGTTCAGCGGTTGGCGGTGAGACTCCGTCATCCAGGGCTCCGATTCTTGACTCAGACAGGCGATCCTGCACCTGTCGTCATTGTGCGCCCAGCCCCAAAAAAGAGGGGCCGGTTTCCCGGCCCCAAACCTCTCAGGGCGGCGGCCTCGACCGCCCATCCCCGTTGCGCCCTACCCTGACGCGCTCTGTGTCCTAGAGCTTGCGCCACTCGCCAAGCGGGCCAGCTTAGCGGCCAGGCGGTAGGCGCCTGCGGTTCTGATAATCGACCCAACTTGCTACGGCCTCGCTCCGATCAGGCGCCTGGTTGAGCGCCTGTGGCGGACGTTCGCGGAAACGGTCGGTGGGTCGCGATCCGTGTACACCGATCACCTTGGCCACCAGCGCGGTGCCATCAATCATTCCTTCCGCCTGCACCAGCATGCCGGTCTTCAGCGCGCCGGCGCC
>RFXC01000591.1 GCA_009921765.1 Betaproteobacteria bacterium
GCAGCCTGTCCCCACAGAGTGATCGAGACAACGAGGGACAAGCTATGGATCAGCGGAAGGTGGAGTAGATAGAAGAACATCGGCTCGCGGCCGAATGTGACCAAGGGAGCCGTCCACGCGGGCCGGCGGATGTCCCACCACGCAACCAGGAGCAGCGCCGGCCCCAGCGTCATCAGCAGGTAGCAGAGGGAGGGAGGATACTTCGCGCAGGACAGGAAATTATAACCTGTCCCCAGAGCGCTTTCGTCCGGTCTCCACGGGTTCGGATCACCGTAGGCTCCGAACGCACGGAGCGCCAAAAACGCCACAATCATACCTGTCCCTGCGAACACCAGGCGTCGGCGCCGCTCGGCCGGAGGCAGTACCAGCCACGACCCGAGCGCGTATCCGATCGCCATCACGCCTACCCACGGCACGAGCGGATAGCCGGCCAGCAGTCGATGCCCGCCGCCCAGGTCCACCTCGCCGCCTTCATGCAGCACGACCCACAGCGGGCCGAACGCGCCAAGGTCCGCCGCCTTGACACCGTCCAAAGCGTTGTGCCCCGCGCACAAGATCGCGCCGATCACCGTCACCCACCGCAGCGGCAGATGAATCAACCCCGCCACCCCGATCATTGACCAGCCGATCGCCCAGAGAACGAGCGCGAAGTGCACCTTCAGATCGATGCGCCAGGCCCAGCCGGCCCACTGCACGAACGTCATCTCGAGCACGATCAACCAAGCTCCGCGCGTCAGAAGAAAGCGCGACAACTCCGTCTTTGTCCGTCCGCGCGCCATGGAGAGATACGCCCCCGCTCCCGCCAGCAGCACGAAAACCGGCGCGCAGAAATGGGTGATCCAACGCGTCAGGAAAAGCGCGGGCGTGGTGGTGGCAGGATCCAGCGGGTTCACGCCGTGCAGCGCCCCCGAGTGGAAAAAGTCCCGCGCATGATCCAGCGCCATGAGCGCCATCACGGCCCCGCGCAGGGCATCAACCGATTCCAGCCGTCCCTTCGCGTCGCCCTGCTGCGCGCCGGATGGCGTCGATGCCTCTGACATGCGTCGGAGCGTATCGCGCGTTCAACCAAATGCCGCCCGCAGTGTCGCGAGACTCTTGGGCACCGCGGTGGCGGCGTCCTCCTTGCCCTCCATCTCGAG
>RFXC01000592.1 GCA_009921765.1 Betaproteobacteria bacterium
GCATGCTGGCGCCGGCCCGCACGCCCGAGCCCGTGGTCAAGCGTTTGAATGAAGAACTGGTCGCCATCATGAATGCGCCGGCCATGAAGGAGCGTCTGCTGAAGGCCGGACTCGAGGTGGTGCCGCCCCACTCACCCGAGCAGTTCGCAAAATTCCTGCAGACCGACATGGCGCGCTGGCAGGCGGCGGCCACAGCGGCCAAGATTCCGAAAGAGTAAAGACCACAGCGGGCACGCGCCATGACACTGCCCTGCGAACTCACGGCCACTGAGGCGCGCCGTCTCATCGGCAGCAAGGCGCTCTCGCCGGTTGAGTTGCTCGAGAGCTGCATCGCCAGGGTCGAGGCCGTCAATCCGGCAGTCAATGCGGTGGTCACCACCGCCTACGAGCGTGCTCGCGAGGAAGCTCGCCAAGCCGAGCGGCAGGTGATGGCGGGCGAGCCGCTGCCGCCGCTTCACGGTCTACCGGTGGGCATCAAGGATCTCGCCGACACCGCGGGCATTCGCACGACGCACGGGTCGCGCGTTTATCGCAACCACATCCCGGTTGCCGATGAACCGTCGGTCGCCGCCATTCGCCGCGCAGGCGCAATCGTGCTCGCAAAAACCAACACGCCCGAGTTTGGCGCGGGCGCGAGCACCACCAACGCGGTGTTTGGCACCACACGCAATCCGTTCGATCTGGCGCGCACCTGCGGCGGCTCCTCGGGCGGATCGGCGGTGGCGCTTGCCACGCGTATGCTGCCGCTTGCGCATGGGTCGGACACCGGAGGGAGCCTCCGGCTGCCGGCTGCCTTCAACGGCATCGTGTCGCATCGCCCGAGCGCGGGTGTGGTGCCCTCCACCGCACGCGATATCGCGCTCAGCTTTCTCGAAACCGAAGGCCCGATGGCGCGCACGGTGGCCGACTGCTCGCTCATGCTGGCCGCCATGGCGCAGCGCAACCGGGCCGACCCCATGGCGTACCCGCTCGATGCGGCGCAGTTTCTTTCGATCGAGCCCATCGATTTGTCGCGACTGCGGGTGGGTGTCACCGAAGACCTGGGGTGTGCGCCGGTATCGCAGGGCGTGCGACATACCTTCCGCGAGCGCGTCGCGCGCTTTGCACCGGCCTTCAAGAGCCTGGTCTCGTGTGAGCCC
>RFXC01000593.1 GCA_009921765.1 Betaproteobacteria bacterium
GCCATCTCGGTCGCCAGGTCGAGTGTGGCCTGGAAATCCTGCTCGGTCTCGCCGGGAAAGCCGACGATGAAATCGGAGGAGATCGCCACCGCGGGACAGGCGGCACGCAGCCGGCGCAGGATGGATTTGTATTCCAGCACGCTGTAGCCGCGCTTCATCGCCGCCAGGATGCGGTCCGAACCGGATTGCACCGGCAGATGCACCTGTTGCGCCAGCGCCGGAATGCGGGCGTGCGCCTCGATCAGGCGATGGGTGAATTCCTTCGGATGCGAGGTGGTGTAGCGGATGCGCCGGATGCCGGGGATCTCGGCCACAAAGCCCAGCAGATCGGTGAAGTCGCCCGGCGCGCTCTGGCCGGGAATTGCGCCGCGCCAGGCATTGACGTTCTGACCCAGCAGGGTGATTTCGCGCACCTGCTGATCGGCCAGGCCGGCGATGTCGGTCAGCACATCCTGCAGCGGGCGCGACACTTCTTCGCCACGGGTATAGGGCACGACGCAGAAGCTGCAGAACTTGCTGCAGCCTTCCATGATCGACACCTGAGCGCAGGGGCCATGCGCCTGCGCCGGTGGCAGATGGTCGAATTTTTCGATCTCCGGAAAACGGATGTCGACCTGGGTGGTGCCGGAGTCGCGTCGCGCCTGGATCATGGCCGGCAGGCGATGCAGGGTTTGCGGACCGAACACCAGATCGACATAGGGTGCGCGCTTGGCAATCGCGGCACCCTCCTGGCTGGCGACACAGCCGCCGACACCGATCAGCACATCGGGGCGGGTCTGCTTCAGTTCGCGCATGCGACCGAGATCGGCAAACACCTTTTCCTGGGCTTTTTCCCGCACCGAGCAGGTGTTGAACAGGATCAGATCGGCCTGGGCCGGGTCGTCGGTGCGTTGGTAGCCCTGCTCGAGGCCGAGCAACTCGACCATGCGGTCTGAATCGTATTCGTTCATCTGG
Source organism: Betaproteobacteria bacterium (assembly GCA_009921765.1). The sequence goes on from RFXC01000593.1 coordinate 955, forward strand.
CAGCCGAAACTGCGCAGATACAGCCGCTTTGCCATAGAGGGTCGTCGAGACCGGATCGTATGCCGGTCGGGATCCGGCTTCCGGGATCCGAGTGCACGCGGATCGCGCTAGTGTGTGAGTGGTGGCGAATCAGGGATTCGAACCCCGGACCTGCGGATTATGATTCCGTCGCTCTAACC
>RFXC01000594.1 GCA_009921765.1 Betaproteobacteria bacterium
TCTCCTTGTTGTGCTGCTAATCGATACCAACGCACAGCCTCCTTGTAATCCTGTGCTACACCTCGTCCATTGTCATACATCAAGCCAAGCATTGTTTGTGCGTCTCGATCTCCTTGTTGTGCTGCTAATCGATACCACCGCACAGCCTCTTTGTAATCCTTTGCGACTTTTTTTCCTTCTTCATACAATACACCGAGGTTATATTGAGCAAGCGGAAAACCTTGCTGTGCTGCGAACTGATACCAACGAATAGCCTCTTTGTAGTCCTGTGCTACACCAAGACCGTTTTCATACATTACTCCAAGAGCATTTTGAGATCTAACATCGCCTTTCTCTGCTGAACTACGAAACTTTGTGACTGCTGTAGCGTAATCTTTTCGTTCATACGCATCCCATCCATCCTCGAAATCACCAGCCAATGCTGCGTGTTCGAAGACGAGTGCGATAACGATGAGCAACCTACGCATTACATAACCCTTTGTCATTTAGGTTGAGCATCGTTTATCTACAGGTTGTGACAACACTATTAGAGGTGGCTTAGTTTGCTGTAATACCGCACTTGCTTGTCCCAAAGCCTGTATAGCAGCAAGCCTTGCGTTTATATACTCTGGCTTTGTACAATAATCCGCACCTCTACTAATCAACTCCTCTTTAAGAGCAGGATGAAGAAACTGCGGTGAAAGTGGTGCTGTGTATTGGTCGCAAAGAAAGTTTGTTGAAACCGACTTTATCTGCTCTGGTGTTAGGGCACATCCAGCAAGTAGCATTATGATAGCGGCGAGGACGGCTTTACGCATTGCCTTCTCCTGTTGTCAATGTTTCAATGCTACAGGAACGACTACGGAAAGCAAGAGGCGTTACGCCAACCTTTCTGCCGCCATTGTTGCCGTAAGTTTGCTGTAGTAGCGTTCAATCATAGCCACGCTGTTGCCTAACTGCTTGCTCAATGTGTGAATATCCACCTCATTACGCAAGAGTGCCAGTGTTGCGTAGGTGTGGCGAAGACTATAGAGACTGCGGCGTTCGCCCGTAGCAGCCTTTAATAAGCCACTTGCCCGCATCAAGTTATTCCAAGTGCTGTCCATTCGTGTGTAGGTTGTGCCATCACTTGCTCTAAACACACGCAAATCC
>RFXC01000595.1 GCA_009921765.1 Betaproteobacteria bacterium
AGCGTGTAGCGGTAGATGTTGTCGACAAAGAACAACACGTCACGACCCTTACCGCCATCCTCGCGAACTTCGTCGCGGAAGTATTCGGCCATGGTGAGACCGGTGAGCGCCACGCGCAGACGGTTGCCCGGCGGCTCGTTCATCTGGCCGTACACCATCGCCACCTTGGAGTTTTCGAGCTTCTCGAGGTCGATGACGCCGGACTCCGCCATCTCGTGGTAGAAGTCGTTACCTTCGCGGGTACGCTCACCGACGCCCGCGAACACGGACAAGCCGCTGTACTGCTTGGCGATGTTATTGATGAGCTCGAGCATGTTCACGGTCTTGCCGACGCCGGCGCCGCCGAACAGGCCCACCTTGCCGCCCTTGGCGAAAGGCGCAAGCAGGTCAATGACCTTGATGCCCGTGACCAGCAAATCTTGACCACCTGCCTGCTCGTCGTACGAAGGCGCCGGGCGATGGATCGACCATTTTTCCTTGGAAGCAACGGGACCGCGGTTATCCTGCGGCGCACCGAGTACGTCCATGATGCGCCCGAGCGTCGCGGAGCCCACTGGCACCGAAATCGGCGCGCCCGTCGTTTCGACGGCAAGACCGCGCTTCAAGCCTTCAGAGGCACCCATCGCGATGGTACGCACGACACCATCACCGAGCTGCTGCTGCACTTCCAGCGTCAGATCGACGTCAGTGAGCTTCAGCGCCTCGTAGACCTTCGGGATCGACTCGCGGGGAAACTCCACGTCGATGACCGCGCCGATGATCTGCGTAATCTTGCCCGTTGCCATGTCGGTACCCTGTGCCTTGATTCGTTGAATGCCTAATGTCGCTGAGAAAATCAGACGGCCGCTGCGCCGCCGACGATTTCCGCCAATTCTTTGGTGATCGCCGCCTGACGCGCCTTGTTGTAGACGAGCTGCAGATCACCGATGAGCTTGCCCGCGTTATCCGAAGCGGCCTTCATGGCCACCATGCGCGCAGCCATTTCGCAGGCGACGCTCTCGACCGCGCCGCGATAGACCTGCGACTCGATGTAGCGCATCAGCACGCCATCGAGGATGTCCGCGGCACTCGGTTCGTAAATGTAATCCCATGTGTCCTGCAGTTCGCCCTCGTCGATGG
>RFXC01000596.1 GCA_009921765.1 Betaproteobacteria bacterium
GGTGAATGTATTCCGCGGAGCCAGCAACATCCCGGTGTACATGGCGCAGGAAAACGGCGCGTTCAGTCGTCGCGGCATCACGCCTGTCTTGCAGTTCACGCCCAACTCCACTCAGCAGCGTGAGGGGCTGGCAGCCGGGCGTTTTGACATTGCGATTGCAGCCGTCGACAACGCCGTGGCCATGGTGGAAGTGGCCAAGCACGATGTCATCATCGTCGCCGGCGGTGATGGCGGCATGAACGAATTCCTCGTGCGCAAGGAAATCAACAGCCCGGCTGATATCCGCAATCGCACCTATGTGGTGGATGCGCCCAACACCGCCTATGCCCTGATCGGACGCAAGGTGCTAAAGAACGCCGGGCTGATGGATGGGCGCGATTACCGCCTCAATCCGCTGGGCGGTTCGGAGGCGCGCACCAAGGCCTTCGACACCCCGGATGGCGCCGCCACCATGCTCAATCCGCCGTGGAGCTTCATCGCCAAGGAGCGTGGTGCCAAGAGCCTGGGGCGCACCATCGATCTCTACGGTCAATACCAGGCCAGCGGCGTGTTCGTGCTGCGCAAGTGGGCGGCTGCCAACCCCGGGGTGATGGAGCGCTTTGTCGGCGCGTATATCGAGGGTTGTCGCATCGCGCAGAACCCGGCCAATCGCGACAAGACCATCGCCGTGCTGCAACGCGAACTGAAACTCGATCGCCGCATCGCCGAACTGACCTATGCCGACCTGATGACGCCCGGTCACGGCATGAGCAAGGACTGCGCCTTCAACATGCCGGGCTTTCGCAACCTGCTGGCATTGCGCGCCGAGATCGAAGGTCAGTGGGGTGGCGTTGCCCCGGCGCCGGACAAGTTCATCGACCTGAGCTTCTATCAGCGCGCATTGCGGCACGTGCCCAACTGATCAGGCTGACTGCTGGCGGTGTTCACTGATCGAACATCGCCACGCAGTCGATCTCCACATTCACGCCCTTGCGATGCGGCGTGCCGCCGATGCAGGTGCGGGTGACTTTCTCGCCGTTGAGAAACTCGGCGAAGGCGGCATTGAAGGCGGGAAAGTCCTCGGTGTTGCGCAGACAGACACGCATGTTCACCACATTGCGAAAGTCGGCG
>RFXC01000597.1 GCA_009921765.1 Betaproteobacteria bacterium
GCAGGGGGCATTGCCGAACTCCCTCTCCCCTTTGGGGAGAGGGCGGGGGTGAGGGGCATCGCGCCACCCCAACCCTCGGGCAAATACACATGCAGCCCTGAGTTGGCAGGAGCGCCCACGCTCGCGTGCTCGGCGTCAGCGCAAGCCGGGTTGTCGCGCTGCTGGCAGATCTTCCAGCTCACGGCGTCCCAGACCTGCTGCAAGTCCTGCAGCGTGGCGCTAAAAACGGTCTTGGTATCACGCCAGATTTCGAGCTTGCCCTTGCCCACCTCCATGGGCGCATGGGCAGGCCGGGTCTTGCCGACAAAGTGGCTGTGGCGCGACAGGCCGTGTTCGCGCAGCAGTTGCATCACTTCGTTGCGCTGCGCCGTGCGCACCTGAATGAGCACGCCGATTTCTTCGTTGAACAGCGCCTTGAGCGTGGCCTCCTGACGGCGGGCCTGGATTTGCGTTGCCCAGTTCTTGCTGTCGCCGGTGTCCATGCGGCTGTCGCTGATGCCATCGCCCTCCACCAGCAGCATGTCGACGTTCAGCGCGACGCCCACTTGCCCGGCAAACGCCATTTCGGCGGCGGCAGCGAGCAGGCCGCCATCGCTGCGGTCGTGGTAGGCCAATAGGTCACCACGAGCTCGCAGCGCGTTGATGGCTGCAACCAGACGAACCAGGTCTTGGGCATCGTCAAGATTGGGCACCTCGCCCTGCTCTTTCTCCAGCACCTGGCACAGCACCGAGCCGCCCAAGCGGGACCGGCCGCGACCGAGGTCGATCAGAATGAGCGTGGTGTCCGCTTCATCCCGATTGAGCTGCGGCGTGAGCGTGCCCCGCACATCGTCGAGGCTGGCAAAGGCGCTGACGATGAGCGAGACCGGCGAGGTCACCTTCTTGGCGGCATCACCGTCTTTCCAGACGGTGCGCATCGACAGCGAATCCTTACCCACCGGAATCGAAATGCCCAGGGCCGGGCACAGCTCCATGCCGACCGCTCGCACCGTGTCGTAGAGGGCAGCATCCTGACCGGGCTCGCCGCAGGCGGCCATCCAGTTGGCCGATAGCTTGACGCGGGGCAGCTCAATCGGCGCGGCCAGCAAATTGGTAATGGCTTCGGCCACC
>RFXC01000598.1 GCA_009921765.1 Betaproteobacteria bacterium
ATCAACCACTCATGCAGTGTGTTGGCCACCGGTCGTGCATGCTCCTGCCGACATCGTCGTCGAATGTCGGGCTGATCGATGCCGCTCAACTGCGCTTCGACCTCGTAGAGCGCCTTGAACAAGAGCAATGCCTGCTCGGCGACCCCGCTCTTGTTCGCTACCCATAGATCAAAGAACTTACGCCGCGAATGGGCCAGGCACCCTGCCTCAACCACTCCGCGGGGAAACAGATGTTTGTAGCCGCTGAAGTCGTCGCACACCAGCTTGCCGCGCCAACCCGCCTGAGGCTGATCGTCATCGAACCCGAGGAACCGCCCCGCGTTCTTGCCTGACCGACTATCGGCGAAGTCAAACACCACCGCCGCCACCGGATCGTAAACGGTGCTGCAGTAACTCCACAGATAGGCCCGCTGCGTTTTCCCTTTGCCCGGCACCAGCATCGATACCGGCGTTTCGTCGGCATGCAACACCGGCCGGCTCAACAACCGCTCGCGCATGGCCTCTACCAACGGCATCAACTGCAGCCCGACCGCACCGACCCACTGGGCCATCGTTGAGCGCGCAAGCGCATAGCCAGCCCGCGCAAACACCGACTCCTGGCGGTAGAGCGGCAGGTGATCCAGATACTTCGCCACAATCACCTGCGCGAGCAGCCCCGCCGTGGGCAACCCCTTGTCGATCACATGCGCGGGGACCGGCGCCTGCGTGAGGGTTTCGCACTTGCCGCACACCCACTTGCCGCGGATGTGGCGCTCGACGGTGAATTCGCCCGGCGTGTAGTCGAGCTTCTCGCTCATGTCTTCGCCGATCCGCTTGAGCGCGCAACCGCAGCCACACGTGGTGCTGAGCGGCTCGTGCCGAATTTCGCGGCGCGGCAATTCGGGCGGCAGCACCTGGCGCTTGGCGACATTGCGCTCGGCGGGCTGTTTGTCTTGCGAGCTGGGCGAGCCCTTGGGCTGGAGCGCCTCGATCTCCTGGGCAAGCGCCTGCAGGTCGGCGTCGAGGTCTTCTTCGAGGAGGCTGCGCTGCGGGGACTCGAGTCGCTCGGACTTGGCTCCAAAGCGCAGCCGCTTGAGCGTTCGCATCTCGAAGGTGAGTTTGTCGATCAGC
>RFXC01000599.1 GCA_009921765.1 Betaproteobacteria bacterium
ACAGGCGCATCACCGCCAGCGCCATGACCACGCGGCTTTTCACCAAGCTGCTCGCGCACATCCGGCTCCAGCGCGCCCCTTTCGAGCCCCTCCGTTGCGTAGAGAAGTGGCACACCGCGCTTGGCGCGCCTGTCCCCGCGGGCTTCGCTTTCACGGGCAACGGCTTTTTCATCTGGCTGCATAAGACGGATCTTTTTACGGCCAGGCAGCGGAATTTTCTGTTTCTGCACATGCACCGCCGGCTTAGTGTTGGCACCCTTGTCCGGCATTTCTCCATCCCGGGTGTGGATGGGTCCTGCGCGTGGTGCGCCGGAGAGCAGAGAGTATGTCTCGAGACCGCCGAGCATCTGTTCTGGCTCTGTGCTCCTGCCCGCACGCTTTGGCCACACGTACTCCGTGTGGCGTCCATGCTCACTAAGCACCGGCTGCTTACGGTGCGCCTCGATGCCGGGGGCTCCCCCTGCCTTGCTGACTACAGCAGCATTCTGTTCTCACAGTTGCCTGTCGCGGAGCCTCTGCGTGCAGACCCGCCCTCATCGCGCGTCGATGTGCGTGCATGGCGCCTCGTCCGAGGCCTCGCTCTCTGGACCTTGTGGTGCCTACGAAACTCGTTGCAGAGCTTCCCTGACCGGCCAGCCGAGCCGCACTTTCCGGCGGCCGCCGTCGTCCCGGCTTTCAATGCGCGTCTCAAAGCGCGCCTCCTGGAGGAGTTCTTCTCCCCATCTCGCGGGCTGAAACCCGAGCTGTGGGCTCCGCTCGCAGCCCCGCAAGGCTCAGCCTTGGCGTTTTGCGCGTTGCTTGGAGGGGGGCTGCACCCCCTCATCCCTGTACTGCCGAACCATCACGGTCCAGTGCAGGGCCCTGTGTAGCCGGCTTTTACCTGCTGCACCTTTTGCTGTGCTCTGCACAGCCGCGCGCCCCCTTGTGTGGGCGCGCCACCGCGACGTACATCAGTGTAGTGAGAGTCGGTTCCCTAATAGTATGGGATTAAGATCGGCTCAATGGGTTCGCCGCATGCGTTTGCTGTCGGCGAAAACGTGTGGGCGAACCTCCGTGTTTGCGGCTGCTTGGTGTACCCGATCGGTACCCGAACTTGTCTCGGTTAAAATA
>RFXC01000600.1 GCA_009921765.1 Betaproteobacteria bacterium
AGCCCTCCTCATGGCCTGGTCCGCCTCAGCCCAACTCCGCTCAGGCCAGCGCCACCGCGTCGTTGCTGTGCTCGTTCATCGCCGGCATGACTTCGCGCGCGAACAACTCGGTCGAGCGCAGCGATTCCTCGAAGCTCAGATCACCGAAGGCAAAGCGGCACAGCAGATAGTTGAGGCCCGTCTCCTGCTCCATCTGACGCACCTGACGCAGCACGGTGTCGGGCGTACCCGCAAAAATCAATCCGGCCTTGTGCGCCGCCTCGAAATCCTCGGTGTACATCGAGAAACGCGGCTGGGCATTGTTCTTCTTGAACAGATGCAGATAGCTCGAAGCCCAGCGCAGATAGCCGCGCTTGGCGATCTGCATCGCCTCGGCATCGGTCGGCGCCAGCACCATGTGACGGGTCGAGCCCATGCACGGCAGATCGTCCTCGGCATGGCCGGCGGCAGCCCAGCTGGCGCGATAGCCATCGGTGATCTTGCGCACCATCTCGGCCGCACCATTGGCCACCAGATTGACCTTGTGCGACACGCACCAGGGAATGCTCTCCGGGTTGCCGATGCCGTACCAGATCGGCGGATGCGGCTGCTGCTTGGGCTTGAGCTCCAGCGGCACCTCCTTGAACTGATAGAAGCGCCCCTGGTGATCGAGAGTGTCGTTGGCGAAGGCCTTCATCAGCACCTCGAAGGCCTCGACATACATCGGCTGACCAAGCTCGGGATCCGCGCCGAAGTAGCGCAGCTCGAAGGGCGAAATGCCGCGTCCCACGCCCATCTCGAGGCGGCCATTGCCCATCTGGTCGAGCTGGCAGATTTCCTCGTACAGGCGCAGCGGATGGTAGAGGTTGAGCGTGTACACCAGCGGACCAAAGCGCAGGCGCTTGGTGCGCTGGGCCACCGCCGAATGAAACACCGATGCCGCCGGGCTCATACCGAGCGGCGTGGCGTGATGCTCGGCGGTGTGCAGGGCGCGATAGCCCAGGCGGTCATAGGCCTCGGCCAGACGCAACCGGTCTTCATAGAACTGCGACAGCGGCGCACCGCTCTTGTCGATGTGATCGTAGACGCCGAATTTCATGCTCGCCCTCGAAAAAATTTCTTAAGTTGTT
>RFXC01000007.1 GCA_009921765.1 Betaproteobacteria bacterium
CGCCGCGGCTGCCGCTCCGGCAGCTGTCGCGACCGTAAACGGCAAGCCCATTTCGGCGCAGCGGCTTGACGACGTTGTCAACCAGCTTTCGTCCCAGGGGCGTGCCGACACGCCCGAACTCCGGGCGGCCATTCGCGATCAGTTGATCATTCGGGAGATCTTCGCGCAGGAGGCCGAGGCCAAGGGCTTCGGGCGTAATCCCGACCTCACCCGCCAGCTTGAACAGATGCGCGAAGACCTGCTGATCCGGGCGCTGATTCAGGACCATCTTGCCAACGTCGAACCGGTCACCGAGGACGACGTCAATCGCGAGTATCAGCGCTTACACGGAGACGCAGGCGGCGACAAGGAGTACCGCGCCCGGCACATTCTGGTGGACAAGGAAGAAGACGCTCGCCAGATCATCGCCCAGCTACGCAAGGGTGAGAAGTTTGAAACCCTGGCGCGCCGGTCACGCGACATCGGCTCTGCGCAGCAGGGCGGCGACCTCGACTGGGCGACGCCCGACACCTACGTCAAGGAGTTTTCCGAGGCGATGGTTGCGCTTCAGAAGGGGCGGTTTACCGAGAAGCCGGTTCGTACGCAGTTCGGCTTTCACGTCATACGACTGGACGACATACGCACCACGACACCACCGCCCATTGCGCAAGTCGCGCCACAGATTCGCCAGGATTTGGAGCGGGCGCGCGTTGATCGGCTTCAGCAGGCGCTGCGCGCCAAAGCCAAAGTCCAGTAGTACAGACCTGCGTCAGCTTCCGATGCGGGGTTTGCCCTCAACCTGTTGAACCCGGCTGACGACGGCTGGCCGCACGGCGACGATCGGCGAAAAAACCCTTAAGCAGTGCGGCTGACTGGTCAGCGAGCACGCCTGAGGTGACCACCGTATGCGGTGCCAGCCGGCGATCTTCAAACAGATTCACCACGCTTCCGCATGCGCCGGTCTTGGGATCTTGCGCAGCGAACACCACCCTTCGAATGCGCGCGTGTTGAATCGCACCCGCGCACATCACGCATGGCTCGAGTGTGACGTAAAGATCACAACCAGGCAGACGGTAATTGCCTAGCGCTGCGCCAGCATCGCGAAGGGCCTGTACCTCCGCATGCGCGCTGGGATCGTGACGGTTGATGGGATGATTGTGACCGCGACCGATGATCCTGCCCGCCTGCACCACCACCGCGCCAACCGGAACCTCGCCGCTCGCGAGAGCGAGATGGGCCTGCTCAAGCGCGGCCCGCATGAAAAACGAATCATCAGGACTCTCGCCCGCATTGCCTGGGGCGATGTCTGCAGTGGCCGCTGCGCGCGGCGCTTGCACGCTCAGGCCGATTTCTGAATCACCGACTTCGCTGCGTCGGCAAGTTCCTTGACCACCGTGCTTTGCAGCTGCGTGATCATGGCCCACTCCTGAATCTGCTTCTGGAGAACGAGAAGGTCTGACGGGGTCTGGGTTTGCGAGGCAGCCTGCGCCTGGATGGTGGCACGCAAGGTGGTCTCGGCATTGCTGACCGCAGTGAGCATCGTCTGCGACACGTAGTCGAGACTGAGTCCGTTACCGGGTAAGACGTTCATGGTGTTGGCTTCCGTGTGGCTGAGCCGCGAATCTGATCGGGCCCCGTCTGAAAGGGATTGGGCGCTGCAATCTTGTGCGCGGTCCCAACCGCAGACAGTACCTCGGATGCGGCTTCGATCGCAAGTTGTGCAGCCTCGATGCGCCGATACTGTGCAACCGGCAGGTGACCCGACGAAAGGCCACGCAGGCGCTCGGAAAGCGAGGAGAGGAGTTGCCGGCACTCTCCCAGCGCCTCGGCCGCCTCTGGGCTTGCAAGCCGCTCTTCGAGTTTGCTGAAGGTGATGCCCTGGTCGCTCACCTTGCCAACCGATGCGAAGCGCCATTCGCGTCTTCAAACACGAGTTCGGTATCGCTGATGGCGGCCAGCCGGTAGCCGTTCACGATTCCGCCCGGCAGCACCCGCTGCCCGTCCGCAAACAGCAGATAAGACAGGGGCCCGCTCTGAATGGCAACGATGCGAGGCAGCTTGGGCGGGGGCAGCACGGGCTGAGCGGTCGCGGCGGCACTGGGAGCCGCTGCGGGATCGGACAGCGTAAGAGCGACACGGGCGGGCAGTCGATCACTGAATCGCTGGTTGAATCTGAGCAGAATCTGCTCCCATGTGGCCGCACGCTCGCGGGGAATCATGCCGTCAATGCTGATCCGGGCATCGGCCCAGGCAACCTTGACCGATCCAAAGCCCAGCCCCTGCAACTCGCCTCCCAATTGCGCGGCTGCGTCCTCGGGTGTGGTGAGACCGCTCACCATTGCAACAGTCTGGGGAAGGCGCTCTTCGAGGATCGAACGCGCACGCGAGTCGTCCTGGGAGCGAAGTACAAGACCAGTCAGACGGACCCGACCTCCGGGGAGGGCTTCCGCCCCAAACCCCTCGGGCAAAAGTCGCGCCGCATCGCGAACGCGCTCGGCAAACTCGGCCTGGGTTAGAAGCGCGAGCGCAAGCCAACGCCGCTCGGGTGACAGCAATTGAATCACCTGATCCTGTTCATCCACGCTTTCAAGAACGCCCGTCACCTCGATCCGACCGTCGGCCCGAAGCGCCGCCCGAACCACATCATTGAAACCGGCGGCGGCGATGCGCTCCACAACGCGAGCGAGGTCCTGTGCATCAGCACCGGCGGGAAGCGCAGGCGCGGCCGCCACCGGCAACTCGACCGACGTCTCGCGAAACAGCCGGAGGAACGGGTCTGTGAGGCCCGCTGCGTACCATGCCAATCCGACCAGTATCGCACCGGGCGCGAGCAGCCAGGCAGTAACCGGGGTGGTGGCCTCTGGCAAATCGCTGGGGCTGGAAGGCGAAGCACTCGCGGAATTCGGGCTCAGGCCCTCCCCGTCCGTGTTGATATCGGCTGCGTTGGTGTCGCGCGGAAACACACCGCTCGAATTGCCATCACCTGCTTCAGGCCGAACCCAGGCAATCGGAAGCTCGGTTGCGCCCGACCACGACTCCCCTGTTGACTGAACGGTAAGGACCAGGGGGCCGGCACTCAGGCCCTGCCCCCTGGGAATGGCCTGTTGGGTTCCATCGGGTTCAAGCCAGAGCCACCCCTCAGCACTGGCCTCAAGACGTGCCTGATCAAACGGCGCATCGTGCACCACCACATCGCAACTGCGCGAGCGACCAATCGTGAGGCTCTCGCCAGGCGACAGCAACAGCGACGCCCCGGCATGCACCCCAGCCAACAACCGCAATTCAAGCGCTGTGGTGTCTGCCTCGCCCCGGCGCTTGCGGGCATCGTTCACAGGTCCACCCGGGCAAGCGGCTGAATGTTCACCTCAGGCACCAACTCCTGATAGGACAGCACCTGGAGATCGTAAAGATCGGCCTCAATCAGCTTTCGCATGTAGCGCCGAATGTCCATTGAGGCGAGCAGCACGGGACGGGCGCCGCTGGTGGGAAGTTTGCCAACGACCTTCTTAAGGTTGTCGACAAGCTTGCGCGAGGCTGCCGGGTCAAGCGCGAGATAGCTCCCTGCCGAAGTCTGGCGAATCGCGCTCCGCACAGTTTCCTCCACCTTGGGCGCCAACAGATAGGCGGGCAGCATGTTCTGCCCCGAGGAATACTTGAAGCTGATCTGCCGCTTGAGCGAGCCACGAACATATTCCGTGAGGAGCACCGAGTCTTTTTCCTTTTGACCCCACTCGACCAGCGACTCGAGAATGGTCCTCAGGTTGCGAATCGAAATATCTTCCGAAACCAAGCGCTGAAGAATCTCACCGATTTTCTGCGTGGGCATCACGCGCGTTGCTTCCTTCACCAGGTCCGGAAAGCGCTGCTCCATGGCGCCAAGCAAAAACCGCGTCTCCTGAACGCCAATGAATTCGGCGGAATATTTCCTCAATACCGTTGCAAGATGAAAGGTGAGGATCTGGGTGGGGTTCATAAACGACATCCCGGCCCTGGACAACAACTCGGCCGTTTCAGTGGCCACCCAGATCGACTCCACGCCTGGCAAAAAGGCCCGGTCCTTTTCGAAGTCAACGCCAAGCGCGGAGAGCTTGTCGGCCGACTCACGGACCAGCACCTGATTGATTCGCAACATTCCCTGGGCGACCGGCACCTCGGTCAGCACAATGTGATACGTATTCGAATCCAGCCGGTCGTTGAATCGCAGCTGAATTCCGGGAAACGGCACACCGAGATCGAAGTAGAGTGCCCGCCGGATCTTGATCAATTCATCGTTCAGTTCATCAGCCTTCAGGGCCGTGCGGAGGTTGTCCGCCACATCCAGAATCAGCGGAACGGTGGGAACAAATTCATCGGTGCCATCGCCGCGCGTGGGCTTCCTGGCCGCTGAATCGCTTGCGGCGAGCGCCGGCACCTCGGTGATTTCACCGGTTTTCTCGTCAATCTGTCGCCTCGGCCGCATGGCAATGCCCATCGCAATCAGCGGAATGCCAAGCAACAAGAACACGAAGGAAGGCATTCCGGGGATGAACCCCATGCCGAGCGCAATGCAGCCCCCAATGATGAGGGCGCGGGGTTGCGCCATGATCTGCGAACCGATGTCCTTGCCGACGTTGGACGGCCCCTCATCGGATTGCACCCGGGTCACGATGATGCCCGCGCAGATCGAGATGAAGAGCGCCGGGATCTGGGAAATCAGGCCGTCACCGATCGACAAGATGGAGTAGGTCTGCATTGCCTTGCCGGCGGTCATTCCCCGCTGCAGCATGCCGATCAGGATGCCACCCAGCAGATTGACCGCCACAATGATCAGCCCGGCGATGGCATCGCCCTTGACGAATTTCATGGCGCCGTCCATGGCACCGTACAGCTGGCTTTCCTTCTCGACTGCCCGCCGCCTGCGCTTGGCCTCGTCCATGTCGATGGTGCCGGCGCGCATGTCGCCGTCGATCGCCATCTGTTTGCCGGGCATGGCATCGAGCGAGAAGCGCGCAGCCACCTCGGCCACGCGCTCGGCGCCTTTGGTGATCACCACGAACTGCACGATGGTGAGGATCAGGAACACCACCAGGCCGACCACCAGATTGCCACCCACCACAAAATTGCCGAAGGTATCGATGATGCTGCCGGCATCGCCCTGGAGCAGGATCAGCCGGGTGGTGGCAATCGAGATCCCCAGCCGAAAGAGCGTGGTGACCAGTAGCACCGACGGAAATGACGAAAAGGCGAGCGGCGTGGGGAGATACATCGCCACCATCAGCAAGACGGCAGACAACGTCATGTTCAGACCGATCAGGACGTCGACCAGGAGCGTGGGTAACGGCAGAATCATCATGAAGATGATCGCCACGATCATCACCGCGAGCACGATGTCGTTCCGGCTCGCTGCCTTCAAGGCAAGACCCTGAAGCGCCGCTTGAAGTCGGTTCATGCTGCGAGGTCCAATGGGGAGTGCGCCGCCTCGCGAAGCGACAGCCACGCCCGCATCGCCGCAGAGGCTTCGGTGGCCCGGCCCACTGCCGAAAGCGCTTCCGCCCGTGCAAGATGAAACACCGCGTCGATCTGACCGCCGAGTGCGATTCGGTCGAGCGCAATCAGTGCCCGCTCCGGCCGCCCGGCGGCAAGCGCAGCCACTGCCACCAGGCGCGCGTGCGAGATCACCCCAGGCTCCAGCGCCTCGAGCCCTGCGAATACGGTGAGCGCCCGCTCGGCCTGGCCCTGCTGAAGAAAAAAACCACCCAGAAGCGCCAGCGCGTCTCGTTCGGCATCGGGAAGCGGCAGGCTCATTTTGCTCAGCCCTGAAGCAACAGGCTCTGGTTCTGACGAACCAGGTCGCGCAGGGACAACATCTGGCGAACCTCGGCGTTCAAACGGCGAAGCGCCAGATCGACCTCCGGCGCGTCGCTACGCTCGCCCGCAGAACGCGGCCGGGCATCAAGCCGTTGCCGGACCTGCTCAAGCGCATCGGTAAAGCCACTGCTGCTCAGGACCTCGGGAGACACGGTTTTCGGATGGCCCCACTGCCGGATCAACGCGGTGGTGCCGCCTGCCGCCAACAATCGATCGACCTCGCCCACATAAGGCATGCCGGTTGGCGGAATGGCGCGCGAATCAGGAAGAGCCGCAGTCGGGAATTCAGCTTCCACCGGAAGGCCGGCCAGACCGAAGTTCAACGCATAGCTGGAGTCGATTGTTGTGGCCATTGCACTCAGACCGGTTGAGCCAGGCGTTCAGCCCAAGCGAGGAGCCGCTCGGCCGTTTTCATTAGCGACTCGGGCGAGAGTTGTGATTCGGTCAACCGGGCGGCGCCAACGAGGCAGAACTCTGACCCCGTACCGCGGCTCCCCACCTGAAGCGCTACGCCGGGCATGTCTCGTGCCTCTGCGCTCTGAAGAATTCTGCGCGCAAGCGAATCGTCCGGGTGAGGAATGGGATGCACAACATGAATCAGGAGATCGCGGTTACACAACAGTAAGCCGACGGTGACGCCGGCATCGAGCTCTAGCGATGCCTGGCCAGAATCGAGCGACAGGTCGGGCAAACCCATCGCCCGGCCAAACTCCTCTGTTGCGCGCCAGGGGTCCATCAGCAAACCGTCCAATTCATTCGACGATTCCCTCTTCCCGGTCAATGGCATAGTCGACCGCGTCCTGGGCTGCGTCGATCAGGGTTTGTCTTGCCTCGGGCGTTGCGAACACCTTTACCGGAATTTCCTTGACCAGATTCCGAACGCCAGTCAGGAAGTCGACGGTGGCAGCCGGGGGGTCCATCGCGCGGTAGCGATCAGCAAGCCGCTTGAAATGGTCAGCATCAACCCACCGCTCCCCAGACAAACTGACAAGATCGCTGGTGAGCTGGTTGGGGGCAAACGGTGCCGTTCCGTGTCGGGACTGCAACCGGCCAGACAGTTCAACGCTTGCCTCAAGAAGTGTGCTGACCACTTCCAAGTGATAGAGGTCGCTCACCAGCGACTGCAGCTTCGCCTTGTCGGTGGAAGAGCGGGATGCAGCCAGATCGAGGCCGAGCGCGGCGATCATGGTGCGGTGAACATCCAGAAAACTCGCCGCGGCCCCTCCATCGTTGACCAGTCGAAGCAGGTGATTGACCACGCCGCCAAGCGAGTCGGCACCAATCGCCGCATCGTGATAGGCAGAGCGGAACTCACGCGCCTGATCTGCACTGAGCCGGCTGTAAACCTCCACCGTGTTGACGTCGGCGAGGATGGACTCGCCGCGCTCGGCGAACATCTCCTCCAGCACCTCTCGAACCGCAGCCGCGGCTGCCCCGCCCGCGTCGGGCCCAGCTTGCCCGGATTCAATTTCCTCGGCGGCGTCGAGAAGAAGGAGAAACTGGGCAGTCGGGTCGCTGTCCGACTCCTCGGCAAAGTGCCGGATACGGTCAGGCCGCTTGAGAATGGCCCGCGCCAGATCCCCTTGCGCATTCGCCCCGCCGTCATCCGATTCACGCTCGTCGTCGGCTGGCCGTCCACCGCGGGGCTTTCCGAGTCGGGTATGTTCCAGCGTCTTGTGCCGAACATCGCGTGAGAGCCCTGCAAGCGCACCACCCGTAAGAATGGTTCGCTCCTTCACCCCACGCTGCTGCATCCGGGCTGCAAATGCCTGGGTGAGTTCCCCGGCGGCATCGAGCAGCACATTCTGTTCGCTCGTCTGACGTTGAATCACCTTGCGGCCAGCGAGATGCGCCTGCGTGCCCCCGGGGAGCGACGCCTGACCTGCGAACTGCCCGGCCGACGTGGACGGTGCGGTGACCGATCGGGTTTGATTCATGAACTTTTTAACGGACTGACCGGCAGCTGAACGTGACAGGAAGTCCAGTTATTCAGACGCCTGCCAGCAGGATCACCGGTGGGGTATTCCAAATCCAACCGACCGAGTATAGTGTCGCGGTTCTTTGTCGCCTAGCTGGGCCTCTCACCTACAGGCTCGTCCAGGAGCATATTCGTCGAATATGCAACAAACCAACAATCTATCCGCATCGAATATGCCGACCGATATTGAACAGCTGATTGCTGACGCCGAAGCGGCAATCGAGAAGGCGCAGTCCGGCGATTTCAGCAGCTGGTGCCAGGCGCAGGGTTTCGATCCAGAAAAGATCCGCGAACTTTTTCAAGCCGAAAGCAATCCCGATCTCGAACGACAGGCTCGGGAGCTTTTTGCGGACGACATGGCCGATATTGCTCGCGAGGTCGAGTCGCGCGCAGCCGAGCTGGGCATTTCCCCGCCCGCGGTCGCGCCCCAGGCATCTGCCGTGCGCCAGCGCCGGCGGATGGGAATGGTGTAAGGGGGGTACCTCATGACTCGAATCGGTTCAGGCAGCGCGGGCGGTCTTTCCGGCGTTAGCTCAATCAGTCTGGATGGTCTCGATCTAAATACCGCCGACATTGAAACACTGCTCGCAGCGGTTCAACTCAGGCGAGCTGACCTCATTGAAGATCAATTGAGGAAGCAGGTTCAGGATGTTCAGGGGCGCAATGACGCACTGGCTTCTCTCAACACGCTCAAGGGCGGTATCAGTACTCAGGCGTCATATTTTGGTGGAGATACCGCCAAAGGACAGCTGATTGACCAGGCGCACTACAACCCCTCCAATTACGAAAAAGAACGGTTGAGGAAGGCCTACACGGAGAATCCCGAACAGGCATTGGCCGACGCCAAGGCGGGGGTCTACGGCAATGCCGGGAAGGAACTCGCCGAGTTTGCGCAGTCGCTGCGCAACAACGGGTTCGACGACCAGACCGTATTCAAGGTCGCGAATGGCAGCGTTACTGCCGCCGAACTCGATTCGGTGAAAACGACAACTAATGCCAAAGCCGACAACCTGTCCAGCAGTCAGCAACTTGACATGATTCGCCTGCAGGCTCTGCAGCAGCGCAGAACCGAATCGTTCGATGTCGTCACCAACACTTACAAAAAGATGGGCGACAGCCGCGCGAGTGTTGTGTCCAACATGCGTTGACGTGCAGTTTGTGTTTTTGGGGAAAACATGAGTTCGATTAATCCGGCTTCAGCATCCAGCCCTGGCATCACGATCGGATCGGGAGCGGGCGATATTTCAGTTGACGATGCCTTGGTCCTGGTTCAAATCGATCGCGTGCGACTCTGCGAATCCCAACTCACCGATCAAATCAACACCATCCGGTCTAGAAATGACCAGATGAGGAAACTGAACGATATTCAGTCAGTGCTCCTCAAGGTCAAAGGGATGTTTGAGAAAACCGAAGGCGATGCGAAGTTTGCGGACATTCCCGGCATTACCGGTAAATTGGTGGCTGGGAAAACAGCAGACGGAAAAGAAATCGAAAAAGCACCGCTCACCGAGATGCGGGCCGCCGCGAAGGCTTGGCAGGATGCAGGACTCGATCCGACTTATGGCGCCAAGTTGAGCGGCCCGCTTTGGGACAAGGTCGATTTTCGGTACAAGGACATCGAGGTCATGACCACCATGGTCAAGTCGCAAATCGACTCCATGTCTAGCAGTTCGCAGATGGACATGGTGAGGTTGCAATCGCTCAACAACAAGCGTTCCGAAGCGTTTGACACCATGACCAACAGCCTCAAGAAGCAGCAGGACAACAAGTCGTCGATCGTCGGTAATTTCAGGTAAGCACTGGGCCCGATTTTCGGTATCCGAACCAGCATAAGGAGATTGCACCAAATGAGCACGCCAGCAATTGGAAACACAGCGGGCACCGGTAGCGTTTATTTAGGGGCTGACGTCGGCAGTCTCAGCATTGAAGACGCCTTGCTTCTGGTTCAAATGGACCGGGTGCGTCTTTGCGAATCGCAGTTGCAAGACCAGATCAACACCATCCGCGACAAAAACGAACAGATGCGGAAGCTGAACGACATGAAAAGTCAGCTCTTACAGCTCAAATCGGCATTTGCCGATGACGCCAAGGGCACCGACTCGCTTTCCGGCCAAAGCAAATGGAAAGACAACACTGACAAGATCAAGCAAACCGCCCAGTCACTCAGTGACGCCTGGAGCAAGGCCGGACTTGACGCCAGCTACATCGACAAAATCAAGAACGGGACAATCACCAAGGGCGAGATCGATGCCGCAGACCAGATCATCAAGAGTTCGGTCGACAGCCTCAGCAGCAGCTCTCAGATGGACATGGTTCGGCTGCAATCGCTTAACAACAAGCGAAGCGAGGCGTTCGACACCATGACCAACATGCTCAAGAAAGCTGCCGACAGCAAGTCGTCGGTGGTTTCCAATTTCCGTTAATTGAGCGCCCACCGGAGAATTTGTGATGGCTGATTCAGCGCCACTTACCGCAGGCCAGGAGTCCTACATTGCCAAGGCGAGCGAGCATTTTGCCGCGGGTGGCACGCTTGGCGACCTTCACGGCATGACAGACCGTGACTACGAGGCGATGTATGCCGTGGCTCATGGCATGTACGCCCAAGAGCGTTACCGCGACGCCCAGAAATTGTTCGATTTTCTCGTTGCCTGCAATCCGTTTGACCGCCGTTTTCATCAGGCGCTCGCTTCTACTCATCAAATGACCGGTAACTACGAACAGGCTATCAGCTACTACTCGATGGCGTCGGTCATGGACATGAAAGATCCGACCCCCACCTTTCACACAGCCGAGTGCCTTGCTGCGCTGGGCCGGGTTGCGGAAGCGAAGGAAGCGCTGCAGATCGTGATCGAGCAGTCTTCCTCGGCCCCGCACGCACCGCTCAAGCAACGGGCAACGGGCCTGCTCGAACTCCTGTCACGCCAACCCACCTGAGGGGCCACACATGGCAACAACCATTGAAACGGGGTCAGGCGCTGCGCCGCGGATGCCCAGCAACGAGAACTATGCCTCCGCGATGCATGCCATGGTGTCGGCCGTTGGCGCGAAGTTCGACATCAACGAAATTGTCCGGCTGTATACCGAGTCAAATGCGACCTCAGTCAGGCGCGACGCCGGCGCCAGCGCGCCCCGGGCGGGCGTACCGGCCATCGTCGAGCCATCCATATCCATGGACGACGCTGCACTCATGATTGGCGAGTTGCAGAGCAAGCTGATGGATATGTTGTCGCAGCAGCAGACGGGCGAAATCAAGTCGAATCAGATCGACATGAAAAAGAAGAACGCCCAGCAGATGGAGAAGGTTCAGAAGTGGTTGAACGACCTCCAGGAGGCGGCCAACAAGTCGAAGTCCGCCGGTATCTGGGGCTGGATCAAAAACATTTTCACTGCGGTGGCCTCGGTGGTTGCTGCTGTGCTGGCTGTCGCGGCGTCTCCCTTTACCGGCGGCGCGTCGTATATTGTCATGGCCATTGCAATCGGCGCAGCCGTCCAGTCGGTTGGGAACCTCGTGATGCAGGGACTCGAGGAGGCTGGGGTGAAAATCCCGGAAGAGGCGAAAGCGATATTCAACGGCCTCACCTCCGTTGGAGGGTTTATCGCCGGGGTGGCTTATGTGTTCAGTGCCAGCGAAGAAACACGGGCCTGGATCCAGATGGGCGTAGACCTGGTCGTTGGCATTGTCACTGGCGTTGCCGCGTGGCGCGCAGTCAACGCAGCCGCCAGCAAGGGGGTCGAGATGGTGTCAAGACTGTCGACGGGCGCCCAAAAAATGGTCGTTGGTGCCGATGCCACAGAGAAAACCGTGAGTTTTGCCGCGGGTGCCACCGAGGCTGGGCTCCGGATGTCGGCAGCGAGTTCACAACGCGATGCCGACAATGCACTGGCTGACAAGATGGCCATCATGGCGCAGATCCAGAAGCTGGGAATGGTCATGGAGCAGAACATCGACGACCTGAAGAAAATCGTCGACCAGATGCAGAGCGTCTTCAAGATCGTGGCCGATATGGTCAGCGGCGAGGCGGACATGAAGTCGCAAGTCAACGCTGCCATCGGTGGCCGCGGGCCGGCTGTCTGAGGCACCCCGGGCATCGACATGGCTATTGACGGTACGGGCGGTCGCCCGCTCACGCCCACAGCGCGCCAGCCCATCGGCGCCGATGCGCCCGCACCCGCTTCTGCACTACGGGAAAGCACGCCGCGCGCGCAAGTCGATGGGCCGGCCGCCCCGGCTGAAAAGGTCCCCAGACTGCCAGCGGCATCGCGCCCTGCCCTTCCGGAGGTTCGGGAAGATCTGCTTGAAGGTCTCTCACCGCAGGAGGCCTACGCGGCGCTCGCGTCCAAGTGGTCCGAGAACCGCACCCAGAGTCTGGCAACCCGGATGGAAACGGCGGAGCAGCTTCGTGTTCAGAACGCTCCGGTTCGCGAGCAGGCCGTCCAGAAGGCGGCAGATAATTTCTTCTCGCGTCTTTGGGACGGCTTGGTCAAAACGGTCACGAGCAATCCAGCCGCTGCAATCGGTCTGGTGGTCACAACCGTCACATCCATTGCCGGGGTGATCGCAAGCGGCGGCGCGGGTATTCCTGCAGCCATTGCAACCATCTCGGCCGCCGCTGCGCCGTTTGTCGCGGCGGTTGCAGCCAACGCCGGCTTCGAACTCGACAAGATGCTTGCGAACGGCATCGAACAGCTGTTGATGATGGCGGGGGTCGACGACAAATCCGCATGGAAGGCCGCGCGTCTGGCAAGCTCAGCTATCAGCCTCGGGATCAGTATCGGCACGGCAGTCGTGTCTCGCAACGTCTCCGCCTTTGACGCCAACCGGGTGGCAGACTTTGCAGCCGCAATTGCCGACGCCTTCGAGATGCGCGGCTCGGCTGTCAACACCATCAGCGATACCGTGAAGGGGTTTGCGTCGCTCGGGATCCTGATTGGTGGATCGATTGCCTCCGGTACCGACGTTCTCAGCTACGGCGGCCTCGATAAAATCCTGGCCGGTGGCGAGGGCGTCTTCAAAGACATCCTGGCTGCATTCAGCCAGGGGCTCGATCTGAAGAAACTCGGCGACGCAGCCGCCGGACTCGGCCAACTGGTGCCGCTCATTCAGAACCTGGTTCAGGAGGCCTTCACCGACCTGCAGGCAAATGGCAACCTGCTCGACGGTCTGCAGAAAAGCTGGCAGGCGATCATTGACCATGTCGCCGAAACTTCCAGTCTCGCCCATTCATGACTTCCATCCACGCTACCGTCGCCGGTGTTCCCACCCCTGGAACCCAGACGAGCGCTTCGCCCGCCGACACCGGGGCGCAAGCCCAGGCGGTGAGCTTTGATCCGCTCCCCTTCGTTGAGGGTTCAGGCGTCGCCACGTCTCCGAACGCGCAGCGACTCGCTCTGCTCGGCATGAAGCCTCCAATGGAGACACGCCTCGGTTCCGGTGATGCAAGCTCCGATTCGCAGGCTGTGGTTGAGGCCGCTGCCCGCCCGTTCAACCTGGCCGAAGTGAGCGCCATGTTCCTTGAGTTCATGCTCACGTACAGGCAGGCCGCCCGGCTCGATCGTCAGTCATCGCTCGAGGGGCAGATGAAGGAACTGCTCAGTGCGGCCCAGAAAACGCGCGACGCAGCAGAAGCCACCTTCAGCGCAGCACTCGCTCAGGGTATTGCATCGCTCGCCGCTGGCTTGGTGCAAGGCGTTGTTGGCGTTGTGCAGTACAGAGTGATGGCGTCCATGAAAAAGACCATCGAGCCCGGCATCAAAGAGCCTGACATCAAGACCTCCTCGCTTGAGGTCAGCGAAACCGGCGGCGCGAAGAAGCCGAAATCCGGCTCGGCTCAAACCAGCAAGTCCGTCAGCCTGGAGGATGGAAAGGCGGGCAACCGGGCGAGCGGCCCGGCGCAAAAGCACTATCTCGATGAGGTCGACGAGATGGAACTTTTCCAGGACAAGGGCAGCCCCCCGGCCAAGACCAAAACGGCGCGCCAGACCACTGAAATCAGCGCCGAAGATAACGCCAAGCTCGAAAAAACCCTGGCACGGGCGCCGATCGACAAGCAGGACGAAATGAAGTTTCAATACCTCACCACCCGCAGCCAGCTCCTGAACAGCTTTAGCCAGACCAACGAAAGGTTTATTGATGGCGGCGCCAAGGTATTTGGCGCTTTCGCGAGCCACAAAGCAAGCGATACTCAGGCTCAATCCCAGGAGCACGAAGCCAACGCCAAGAAGGCTGAAGCCGCCTACTCGGCCTCGAACGAAGAGGCACAAACCGCCCGCGAAGCGTTCAACAAGGTGCTCGATATGGTCGCCGAGATCGACCGCTCGCGTTCCGAGACCAGCAAAGCGATCGCCCGGATCTGAATTCAAGAGGAGTCTCACCACGATGGACATGCCCTTCGAAGAGCTGGTTCGCCAGAGCAACGAACTCCTCGCCGGAAACCTCCGTAACCTGCAGCAGCCTGCACAAACCGGCCCGGCTTTGGACGCCGCCGCATTCGAGCGACTGTATGGATTCGGGTTCAGGTTGCTCGCCGCCGAACAGTTCGAGCAGGCGCTCTCGGTGTTCGCATTCCTGTTTGCCCAGCGTCCGACCGAGCCCCGTGTGCTGTCAGGATTTGGCCACAGTCTGCTCGGACTGGGCGATGTTGGGCAGGCCGCGATGATGCACTCGCTCGCCTACGCAGCCGAGCCGGAGAATCCTGCTCATGTGCTGGCCATGGCAGAAGATCTGATTGCTATGGAGGCCCCGATGGCAGCCGACCTCCTTCAGGCGGCCGAAACCCTGGCGGCCGATCCGCAGCATGCTGCCATTGCAGCCCGCGCTCGGGCGCTTCGCGAGTTGCTGAGCCAGGGTAGTT
The DNA here is from genome assembly GCA_009921765.1 of Betaproteobacteria bacterium. The sequence goes on from RFXC01000007.1 coordinate 14,656, forward strand.
GATGGAAAGCGGGGCAACGCTCGACACCGCATCATGGGCAGACCCGCTCACCCCGCATGAATTCCGGACGATGGCCGAAATCGGTCTGGTGGCAGCGGGACGCGGATGGCTTGAGCACGCTTCAAAAATCTTCAGCGCCCTGATCGAGCTTTCCCCCGCCAGTTCATTGCCCCATATCGGGCTTGCGCTTGCTCTGCTGAACAGCAGTCGCCCTGAAGAAGCGGTTCGTGTGCTCGAGCGTGCAGAGGGGCTGGTGTCTGCGCCGCATTCAGCAAACACCGCCCTGCAAATGTACGATCCGCGCGACGATTCCGCGTTGATTCGAGCGTTTCATGGCGTGGCGCTGAAGCTATCCGGGCGAACATCGGAAAGTTTTAGGATACTTCGTGGCTTGACCGAGCGTCCCTCGAATGACCACGCAGGGCGTATCGCTCGGCGCATGCTCGGATTGCCCGAGCCGCAGGAGGCTTGAAAATGATCGATCCAGCGAACCTCATGGGCGTCTTTGTCAGGCCAATGCCTGATGGCGTCCCCGCAATTTCTACAACCGCCAACACACCAGACGTTGCGCGCTTTCAGCTGGCCCTCGCAGATGTCCCCGGTGCTGGGGACAATGGCGTCGCCGCGGTGTCGCAGGATGCTGCGTCGGTCGTGGTCGGCGCGCGGACGGCATCGACGCAGGCTGAGCCAGCCGCACCGCGGACACTGGGTGACGCCATTCTTCAGGGGCTGCAGTCTGCCTCGAGCGACATCACCAACGCCTGGCGCGCGACCGGCGAAGTCTTGAACAAGCCCGACATCACGGTGTCCGACATGCTGCGCGTGCAAACCATGTTGCTGCAGTCCTCGGTTCAGTATGAGCTGGTCGGGAAAGCAGTCAGCAAGTCCACCCAAAGTCTTGAAAACATTCTGAAGACCCAGTGAAGACGATCTCTTTGCCCGCCCTGAATGCGCTCTGGCGTCTGCTTGGAGTGCTTCTGCTCGGCTTCGTCCTGGCGGGGTGCTCTGGGCGGGTTGAGCTGCTCGCCTCGGTGCCCGAGGCCGACGCCAACGAGGTGATTGCTGCACTCATCAATCAGGGGATTGACGCCAGCAAGATCTCCGGGAAAGAGGGAATGGTCGGGGTCCGTGTGCCTGCAAACCAGTCCGCACGCGCGGTGGATACCCTTCGTGTCATGGGCCTGCCACGCGAGCGCTTCGCGGGCATGGGCGAGGTCTTCCGCAAGGACGGACTCATTTCGTCTCCCGTGGAGGAGCGCGCTCGATACCTCTATGCGTTGTCGCAGGACCTCTCGGCTACCCTCTCACGCATTGACGGCGTGCTATTCGCGCGCGTTCATCTGGTGCTACCGGAGCGGGGTTCAGGGGGCGAGGCGCCAACGCCTGCATCGGCTGCCGTGTTCATCAAGCATCGAGCCGAAGCCAACCTCGAGGCACTGCAGCCGCAGGTCCGTCGCCTTGTGACCAACAGTATTCCTGGGCTGACCAGCGAGCGGGTATCGACCGTACTGGTGCCCTCCACGGTGGCGCTCCCCGAGTCTTCTGCAAGCCCGTCCAATGTCATGGGGGTGCGCGTGGAAGCCGGCTCCATCTGGAGTCTGTTCGCTCTCCTGGTCGTATTTGTGCTGATTGCAGCCGCAGCCGCTGGCGCAGGGGTGTACTGGTTCCTGCGCCGCTCGGGGCGAATTGCCACCGCGCCGGACGATCGCGCGCCGCCCGCCCCATGAATCCCTCGCAGGTGTTCGGTCAGCTGCCAGCAGGTGTGGCCCGGAGCGTGACCGACTTCCTGTACAGCCCCGCCCGGGGCGCAAGCGCCGACCGGTTGTCCCGCTGGGTGCCTGCAGGGATCGATCCCACACAGCCAGGGCCTGCGCGGACGCTGGCAGCATTGCTGGGGGCCGCCGACGCTGAACTGGACCCGGCCCAGCCACTGCATCGGGTCGCGCTTCTGCCTCAGCCGCAGCTTGCCGGACTGGCCCGGCGCGTTGCAATCGACGCACTTGAATGGGCATTGCGCCGCGTGATTCGCAATACCGAGCTGGCGAGGCTCGATGAGTGGGTGACTCAGGATGACTGGCACCGTATTTACCAATCGCCGCCCACCCATCCGGTCACTGATCGGCGCCTCGTTGGCGATATTGACGCGCTCGTCGAGGCGTTGCAGCAGCGCGGCTGGCATCTGATCGAGCGTGCGAGCGAGGCGCTGCCGCGAGCGTTAGGTCTACGCTTGGTGCTGAAATGTCCACTTTTCGACGAGGCCCCGGTTTTTGATCCCGAGTCCGGCGATCCAGACGAAGTCAACCTGGTCGTACGCAGTTACTCCACTTGGATCGAATCAGCAGACCCTGAATGGGACAGCGCGCTTGCGGGCTTGGAAGCGCCGACACGCGGCTGAGGACGCAATGACTTTTATCCGCCTGACAAATTCAAAAGCTCTCGGATCGGTTGATCCGTCAGATCCGGTGCTGCCAGCCGAGGACGCAGCCGCCTGGTTCGAGGCCTCCCAGCTCCTTGATCACGCGCGCGAAGAGGCGGCTCAGCTATTGGGCTCCGCCCGTCAACAACTCGAGGCCGAGCGGGCGCGTGGCTACCAGCAGGGGCTCGAGGAGGCAAGGCTGGAGCCATCAGAGCTATTGGAGCAGTTCCCCGGGGTCGGTATCCTCGATATCGTTGCCGACCCGCGTCTGAAGCAAGACGCCACCATCCTCGAAAGCGAGATCGGACTGGTCGAGGCCAGCATCGAGTCGCAACTGCAGGCTATTGAGCAAGGCTTCCAGAAGGTTCTGGGTAGCCGAGTCTGAGCATGATCATTTCAGGCCAACCGTGAAGAGCTTCGACTACCTCACCGACATGATGCGAATGGCGCTCGACGACACGCCCACGCTCATGATCAAGGGGCGTGTCATTCAGGTGGTGGGAACCATCATCAAGGCCGTCGTTCCCGCGGTCAAGGTGGGCGAGGTCTGCATTCTCCGTAACCCGGGCGAAGACTTCGAAATGAAGGCGGAGGTCGTTGGTTTTTCCCGCGATGCGGCGCTTCTCACACCGTTGGGCGACATGTATGGCATCTCTGCCTACACCGAGGTGACCCCCACCGGGCGCGCGCACATGGTTCCGGTGGGCGACGGACTCCTGGGGCGGGTGCTTGACGGCCTGGGGCGACCTCTCGATGCTGACACTGCAGGCCCGTTGCAGGCTGATCGTTTCTACCCGGTGTTTGCCGACGCGCCTGACCCGATGAGACGCCGCATCATCAAAAATCCGATGCCGCTTGGGGTGCGCGCAATTGACGGCCTTCTCACTTGCGGTGAAGGCCAACGCATGGGAATTTTTGCAGCGGCGGGCGGCGGCAAATCTACGCTGCTCGGCATGCTGGTAAAGGGCGCAGCTGCTGATGTCATCGTCATCGCGCTCATTGGCGAGCGTGGCCGCGAGGTTCGTGAGTTCATTGAGAACGAACTGGGTGAAGAAGGCTGTCGCCGCTCGGTGATCGTATGCGCCACATCGGACAAATCGTCGATGGAACGCGCCAAGGCCGCGTACGTGGCCACTGCCATCGCTGAGTATTTCCGCGACCAGGGACGAAAGGTTCTGTTTCTGATGGACTCGGTCACGCGGTTCGCCCGCGCGCAGCGCGAGATCGGACTGGCGGCGGGCGAGCCGCCCACCCGCCGTGGCTTTCCACCCTCGGTGTTTGCCACGCTGCCCAAACTCATGGAACGCGTTGGCATGAACGACCGCGGTTCGATCACCGCCCTCTACACCGTCCTGGTGGAGGGTGACGACATGACCGAGCCGATCGCAGACGAGACCCGATCTATCCTCGACGGACACATCATTCTTTCTCGGAATCTCGCGGCGGCCAATCACTATCCAGCGATCGACATCCTGGCGTCCACCAGCCGTGTACAAAATGCGGTGGTCAGCCAGGAGCATCGCGCTGCCGCGGGACGCCTTCGCGAGCTGATGGCGAAATACGCCGAGGTTGAGCTTCTGGTGAAGATCGGCGAATACAAACGCGGCGGCGATGCAACCACCGATGAGGCCATCGACAAGATCGAGGTCATCCGTGAATTCCTCAAGCAGCGCACCGATGACCGATCACCGTTCGCATCAGCTCAGGCGGGGTTGAGCAAACTTACCGGCGTTCAGATTCCAGCCACCGAGTTGGGGGTCGGCTGATGCAGCCTCTTGACGAACTCCTGTCGATCAAGCGTTTTCGTGAGCAACAGGCCGACGCTGGTCTGCAGGTTGCTCGCGGGGTGCTTTCAGAAGCCCATCGCGGCGAGCAGCAGCGTGAACATGCACTTGCCGAGTTCCGGGACTATGCCCGGGTTGAGGAAGACACGCTCTATCGCCAGGTCATCAACCGCCCGGTCAAGGTCAGCGATATTTTCAGGCTGCATGAGGATCTCGCGATCCTGCGCGCTGCCGAAGCCCAGCACGAGGCCGATCTTCAGAAGGCAAGGTCCGCTCGCGAGGACGCCCAGAAGCGGCACATCGAGGCGCAGGGCACCGCACGCGAAGCCCGTACCACGCGTGAGAAATTTACCGAACTCGTCACCCGCCATCACGCGGGCGTTGCGCGTGAGGCTGAACGACGCGAGGAGCTTGAATTCGAGGAACTGGCGGGCATCGTGCGCGAGCGTGAACAGTGGTCGGAGGAACCCGATGTCTGACCGCTCGGTTTCGCTCGATCTCCGAACACTTGCCGGAGACAGTGGCACCCTGCCGGGTCAGCGCCAGCCTGCGCGCGAGGCGCCCACCGATTTCGATCAAGCGCTTGCAGAGCGGTTCGCGGCTGCGCTGCTTGGTGCACGCACAGAGCCGGAGGCGGTTTCGGACGCGCGGGTGGGCACTCCCTTTAGCCTCCTCCGCACACTGGGCGAATCAGCTGCGGCAGAACCCGCCTCGCGCAGAGATGGGCTCGCGTCTTTTGACGGCCTTGGGCAGGGTGAGCAAGCAGCGCGCCCGGTCGACATCGTTCCCACTGCCCTACCCTTGATTGCACCACCTGCTGCCTCGGGCGAGACAGGCACCGGTGACCAGCCCCCGTCCGACCGCGGTCACCGCGAGCAACTGCTGCAGACACTTACCGACATGGCGAGCCGGCTCGCAGTAGGCGATGGGCGCAACGGCGAGCGTGCAGTCAGGATCGAGCTCACCGACAGTGCCCTTCCGGGTGTCACGGTGTCGGTATATCTCGCACACGGGGAATGGATTGCCGACTTCACCTGCGCCGTGCAGACCTCGTTTCAAGTTCTTGCTGGCGAGGCTGGCAGCATGGCCCAGCAGCTCGCCGACATGCTTCAGGCGCCTGCCTGCTGGCTGGTCGCCATGAATCCGCCTGAGCGTGATCCCGTTGAAGCGCGGGCCTTGCCTGGAAGGACGCTGACCGAATGAGCACCCTGGTACTGCCCCGATTGTCGGCAAGCGAGTCACAGGCGTTGAACACCATCGCTGCGGGTCTGGGTGAATTGTCCATCCCTGGTCCAGGCGAATCGGGCACGGTACTGCTTGCATTGATGACCATGGCCCCGGACGCCAGTGCGCCCGACATCTTTGACGCGGTTGCGGTTCAGCTTGAATGGTCAGGCGCCCAGTTTGTGCTGGAGCTCCCGAGGCGTGCGCTGGATTATTGGGCCGCTGAGTCGTTGGGCAGTGATCTTGCAGAACTGCCCGCCGCCTGGCGTGATGCTGCGCTCGCGCAGGCATCACAGTGGCTCTGCGAAGGATTGTCTGACCTCGGTCGCGGCCGTGCTTCGATCATCGGCGTTTTGCCTGAGGGGGCCACCCGGGCGGCAGGGCCCCACCGAATGATCGTGCGACTCATGTGGCCGGAGTCGGGCGCAGTGGTGTTGGGCATGTTGCGCGCAGATACACTGGGCTTGCTGGTATGTGCGAGCCTCATACCGGCCGGGTCAGCATCAACCACCAATCCGGTCATGACGCCCAACCTGCCGATCCCCCTTCGGCTGTCGGTGGGTGAGACCCTGCTTCCCTTTTCCCGGCTTGAATCGATCAGGCACGGTGATGTCATTCTCATCACCGAGCCGCTACTTGGCACGGACGGCTCAATCACCCTGGTTTGTGGCGAAGGCGACAGGCAGACCCACTTCCTCATTGCTGCCCGCCTCGACGCCCACCTGATCACCGTCACCGCCGCGCCCGTCTCAAGGACACCCACCGACATGTCTGATTCCGATACCAGCAGTGATGAGCCGCTTTCCCTCGACCAACTGCCGATCCGCCTGAGCTTTGATGTAGGGACCAAGACCTTGACCCTTGCCGAGTTGCAGTCGCTGCAGCCAGGGGCGACATTTGCCCTCGACCGGCCCGCCAAGGAATACCTGACGATCCGGGCCAACGGCGCCGTGATCGGCAGCGGTCAGCTGGTGGAGATTGACGGCCGCCTCGGAGTGTCGGTGTCGCGAATCAGTGCACCCGGCGGCCGCCCCTGATCCGCTCATTGCCCCCATGCAGCTGAACGCGTTCGATCCGATCACCCTTGCGCTCGCACTCGCGCTTCTCGCGCTCGTGCCCACCATTGTGGTGATATCGACCACGTTCCTGAAAATCGCCGTGGTGATGTCGCTGGTGAGAAACGCACTGGGAATTCAGCAAATTCCGCCCAACCTCGCGCTTTATGGGCTTGCGCTGATCCTGACCTTTTACATCATGGCACCGGTTGGCCAGCGCATCTTTGACGAAGTGGCGGCTGATCCCGCCGCCACCCGATCGGTTGAAGGACTCTACGGCGCGGCAAAAAAAGGCGCCGAGCCGCTCAGAGAATTCATGGTGCGCCACACCGCCTCTGAACACACCGATTTCTTTGTGCAGACCGCCAGGAAGCTCTGGGGCGCAGAACTTGCTGCCGAGGTGAGCCCGCGTGACTTCGTGGTGCTGGTGCCTGCCTTCATGGTGAGCGAGCTGACCGCCGCATTCGAGATTGGGTTTTTGCTGTTCCTGCCTTTTGTCGTGATTGATCTCATCGTCTCCAACATTTTGCTCGCAATGGGCATGATGATGGTGTCGCCGGTCATGATCTCGCTACCGCTCAAACTATTCTTGTTCGTCATGGTCGATGGCTGGTCGCGGCTGATTCGCGGTCTGGTTCTGACCTACACCTGAGGAAGCCATGGGAGCGCCAGAAGTCGTTGTCGCGCTCGTGCGGGCGCTCTATCTCACCATGCTGCTGTCGCTTCCCGCCATCATGGTCGCAGCCATCGTCGGCACGCTTTTTTCTCTTCTGCAGGCGCTCACGCAGATCCAGGAACAGACGCTCTCCTTTGCGGTCAAGTTGATCGCGGTGGGGGTCACGCTTTTTCTTACCGCCGGATGGGTCGGGGGCGAGTTGCTCAACTACACCCTTTCCGTGTTCGACTCGTTCCCACGCCTCACAAGGTAGCGTCAGCGTGCCAGCCTCCGAGATCCCCAGCTACGAAGCGCTTAAGGGGATGCTCTTCTCTCTTTTTATCGTCGCGGCGCGCGTTTCGCCTTTGTTCATACTGATGCCGTTCATGAACCGGGCACTGGTTCCCCGGATGGTGCGATTTGCGATGAGCGCGGGCATTGGCTTTGTGCTCATTCCTGTTTTCCCGGCTGGCACCGATGCGTGGCCCTCGGGCGTGCCCCTTCTCGCGCTCATCTTTAAGGAAGCAGTCATTGGGGTGTTGCTGGGCTTCGTGATCGCCATCCCATTCTGGGCGTTCGAGGCCATTGGGTTCGTGATTGACAACCAGCGCGGCGCCAGCATGGCAGCAACGCTCAACCCCATGACCGGGCACGACAGCTCACCCCTTGGCATCGCTTTCAACTTCGCGTTCATCACGTTCTTTTTACTGGGTGGCGGCATTCACCTGTTCCTGGGCCTCATCTACGACAGCTATCGGCTTTGGTCGCCTCTCGAGTTCTGGCCATCCATCGGGCCTGAAGCGGCTGCGCTTCTGATGCTCCAGCTCAATCGGCTGGTGATGCTCGCGCTGCTGCTGGCCGCCCCGGTGATGATCGCCATGCTGATGAGCGAGCTCGGACTGGCCCTGGTCAGTCGATTTGCGCCTCAGTTACAAGTGTTTTTTCTGGCGATGCCGATCAAGAGCGCGCTTGCCCTTTTCGTGCTGGTGATCTATTCGTCGACCCTGTTTGACTATTCTCTCGCCCCAATCCGGGAACTCGCGACCTGGGTCGACCGACTCGACCCCTTGCTCAGGCTGGGGGGGCGATGAGCGAGAAAACCGAACAGCCCACCGAGAAGAAGCTTCGCGAAGCGCGTGATCGTGGTGAGGTGGCCAAGAGCAAAGACTTCACCCAAACGCTACTGATCATTGCGCTGTTTGGCTATACGGTTGGAAACTCCGACAGCATCATTGCCGACCTGGCCAAGCTTCTGGTGCTGCCAATTGACATGATGGGCGGAGAATTTCGTTCCACGTCGGAGATATTGCTTGGGCAGTTCATGCGGGAAACCATCAACCTGATGTGGCCGTTTGTGGTCATCGTACTGGTCGTGGGAATTTTCGCGGAGACCATCCAGACCGGTGTTCTGTTTGCGTTTGAAGCGCTCAAGCCTTCAGCCAAAAAGCTCAATGTTGTCGAGAACGCCAAGAACATGTTCTCGAAAAAGAATCTGGTGGAGTTTCTCAAGAACAACTTCAAGGTGGCCGTGCTCTGTGTAGTGGTCTGGGTACTGGTGCGAGACAGTCTGCCCTTGCTGATGTTCGTACCGGATCGTGGCGTCGAAGAGTTGGGCGTGCTGGTCGGTCAACTGATCAAGCAGATGATCATTTATGTCGGGCTTACCTACGTGGCGTTATCGCTTGCAGACCTCATCTGGCAACGAAAGCTCCACACCAAGCAGCTGATGATGAGCAAAGATGAGGTCAAGCAGGAATACAAGACGATGGAAGGGGACCCTCATGTGAAGGGTCATCGCCGTCAGCTCTATCAGGAAATGGTCTCGGAGGGCGCCGTGCAGCGAAGCCGAAGCGCATCGGTGATCATCACCAACCCGACGCATCTTGCAATTGCGCTCCTCTATGACGAGAAGTCAACGCCGCTTCCCATGGTCGTTGCCAAGGGCGAAGGGGCGCTCGCCGAGCGCATGGTCACCGCTGCACGACAAGCTGGGGTCCCTGTCATGCAGGACATCCCCGTTGCGCGGGCGCTTTTTGAACAGGCCGACGTCGACCAGTACATCCCGAGTGACCTGATCGAACCGGTAGCAGCGGTGCTCCGTCTCGTCAGGCGTCTCGGTTCTCAACCCGGTTCCCAATCAGCCAATTCCGACGGCATCTGAGGAGGCTTTATCAATGTCAGCGATGATCCAGCAGTGGGCTGCCGCCAACGGCCTCAAGCTGCCACCGACTGCACCTCCTGATCAACTGTCGCTCACTATCGACCGGGTCAGGGTTCATCTGGTAACCTTTCGCTCTGGAGAAATCCTGGTGGAAGCGAGGGTGAGGGATCTGCCGTCGGCACCGGCCGAGCAAGCCGCGCTGCTTAGAAAAGCGCTTGCGCTCTCCACAGCCCGCATGGCTGAGGTGGCAGCCGGTCCAGTCGTTGATCCCGCGTGTTCCTTCCTCAAGCTTCAGGCGCGCGTGCCAGCTCAATCCGGCACCGAAGAACTCGACAAGGCGGTATCTGTGATCGTCAATGAAGTGGAATTCTGGCGGGGAGTGCTTTGAGCGTGCGCCGACTACGCACCCCGCGCCTTCGAACCGTCTGCTTCGCAGCATTGCTTGCCGCCACCGCGGCTCTGACCTCTCAGGCATCGCTTGCCGGCCCTCCCCCCTGGCAAGACGCAACCTTCACGCTCTACGCCGAGCGCAAGCCGCTCCGCACGGTGTTGCGCGAGTTCGCTGCCGCCTTCAGCCTGTCGGTTCAGATGCCGGACGATCTCTCCGGATCGGTGAACGGACGATTTACCACGGCGAGTCCCACCGAATTCATCGACCGGCTGGGAAGCACCTACGGATTTGTGTGGTTTACCCATGCTGGCACGCTGTTCATTTCCCGCACGCAGGACATGGTTGTCAGGTCCATCGCGGGTGGGGCCACCGGCGCTGGCAACAAACTCAAGCAGGTGCTCACCGATTTGAAGGTGCTGGACCCGCGGTTCGGCTGGGGCGACTTGCCCGATCAGGGCATTGTGATTGTCTCGGGCCCCCCCGCTTACGTACAGCTCGTTGAATCAACCATCAAAGCCCTTCCCCGCACCCCGGGTGGACAACAGGTGGCTGTCTTTCGGCTGAAGCATGCCTCGGTCGAAGATCGCGCCATCACCTTTCGTGATCGTCAGATCGTCACTCCCGGGGTCGCGCAGATACTGCGCAACCTCGTGCTGGGCACCAACAACTCAATCGGGCAACGCGGCCCGGGCAGCGATAACGCCACAGCCCCCGATGCGCAGCAGAACGCTGTGGTCACCGCGCTTGCAAGCCGGCTTGCCGTGGCCCCCGGTGGTCCTGGTGAAGGGTTGCCGGCTGCTGCCACCGCGCCAGGGGCCGCCGGGCGCCCCTCAGGCGGAGCCGATGCTGGCACGCTCCCAAACATTGGTCTGGGTCGACTGCGCCCTTCTATTCAGGCTGATCCGCGCATCAACGCGCTCATCGTGCAGGACACGCCCGACCGGATCCCCATCTATGCCGAACTGATCGCGCAGCTCGATGTGCCTACGCCTTTGATCGAGATCGAGGCGCTCATTATCGATGTCAACACCAATCGCCTGGAAGAACTCGGTATCAGCTGGAGCAGCGTGGGTCGCGGCGGCGGCACCGCCGCCGGATACGGCAATACCAGCCAGACCACCGGCGCCATTTCCATTATTCAGGCAGCCCGTGGGGCGGGTATCAATCCCAGCAGCACCATCGTTGCGAATTCAGCCGAATACTTCGTCGCTCGCCTGAGGCTTCTTGAGCAGCAGGGGGACGCCAGCATCCAGGCACGGCCATCCATTCTCACCACGGAAAATATCGGCGCAGTCATCGATCTGTCGGAAACGTTTTATATCCAGACCACGTCGGAGCGCGCCGCCCTGGTAACCCCGGTCACCGCCGGCACCACCCTACGCGTAACGCCCCGGCTCATCGGAGAAGGCGCCTCGCAAAAGGTACGGCTCAGCGTCGATATCGAAGACGGTCAAATTCAGCAGCAAAATCCGGTCGGGAATATTCCCACCGTCAGGCGCGGCACCGTCAGCACCGAGGCGAGCGTCATGCGCGACGAAAGTCTGCTGATTGGCGGCTACAACTCGGTACAGACCATCAGCGGCGTCGACAAGGTTCCCCTCTTGGGCGATCTGCCTCTGATCGGCGCGCTATTTTCGAATTCCAGCACCCAGGTACAGCGGCGCGAGCGATTGTTTCTGATTCGGCCAACCGTCCTTGAAGATTCCGCGCGTGCTGGCGCTGCAGAAACCGCTGCACCGGCCGCGCAGTTGCAGCCGACGGTAACACCCAGCGCACCCGCTCAGGCTACCCCTCGCCAGCCAGCAACCTCTTCCTCCGGCTCGTCGGCTGGTCCAGCCTCTCCTCCTGCGCGCGGCGTCAGCGCACCAGCTCAACCACCAACGCCTTCCCGTCAGGCTTCACCACCTCGTCCTGGCAACTGACGCGTGCGCCGATCCGATCAGGACTGGCTGAACCGCGCATTGGCAGCTTGAACATCTGGGGCGGTTTCAACAATGCGGTCAAAACCGCTCATGGCCAGAATTTCAGAAATGGCGGGTCGTGGCCCTGCAAGCACCAACTTGCCGCCAGAGGCGCGGGTCGACTTTGCTGCGACCAGTACCACCCTCAGTCCGGCGCTGCTCAGATAGTCGACGCCAGACAGGTCCAGAATAAGGTTCGGCCCCGCGCTCTCGAGGATAGCCTTGAGCTCCGTCTCAGCGGCACCGGCGTTGGTCCCGTCTATACGCCCCACAGGTGAAAAGATGGCTGGTGCAGTGCTCATGGAACAATTTCCGCGTGGCTGATGGAGTCGACCGATTGTGCAACAATGAAACGGCCGAGGCAAAGCGCGAATTCCTGTATGCATACCAGTGCCGCAGTCACTCCCCTGGAGGCCACCTACGCGGCGAGCACTGAGGGGCTCGCGCAGGCGCTATCCGAGTTCGATCGCCTGTCAGCGGCCAATGCATGGAGCAGTCGACTGGCTCATTCGTTGCGATTAGTTCTCGAAGAACTGATCATCAACGTCGTGACGCACGGTAGGCGGCCAGGCGACACGGGCTGGTTTTCGGTACGGTTCACACTGCGCCATGACAGCATCGTTTTGGTGATCGAAGACGACGGCCTCCCGTTTGACCCAACGGCGGCGCCAGCGCCTGATCTCGATGCCCCGCTCGATGATCGGCCGGTCGGCGGATTGGGGCTGTTTCTTGCTCGCTCGCTCTCGGACGAGCTTCGTTATGTCCGGGAGCACGGCATGAACCGCACCACCGCGATATTTCTCGCGGCATCGCATCATGATTAGGCACCTATCCCTCGCGACGCTACTGTCGTTGGCTGTGGGTGCGATCGTTTTCGGTACGTTGTCGGCGTGCGCCCTTGGCACCGCACTCTGGGTCGAACGTCGCACCGAAATCGAGCAACGAACCGCAGTGAGTCTCATCGCCAGTGAAGCTACGCGTGTCATTCAATCTGGCTTCCAGCAAACTGGACAGCTTCTCGCCGCCGATTCGATTCAGCAGTTGATCCACGCCCGATGGGTGAGAGACCCCGACATCGTCAGAATCAGCGTACAACTGCCCGACCAGACCATCATCGCCGATACCGATACCAGGCTGGTCGGCACACGTGCCACACAAGATTCCAGGCAGGCCGCCGCGTCGGTGATGTTTCGTGAGACTGGCGAATCGGCTGCTGCGCGAAGATTCATCTTTCCGGTACAGAGCGACGATCGTCGGGAACTGTGCCTGCTCGTCATCCTTGTGAGCACCAAAGCGGTCATGGCTGATTTCTATCTGCTCATTGAGTCGACACTCAGGATGGCGATTCCAGTGCTCATGATTTTTCTGTGCGCGATCACGGCTTTAGGAATATGGCTATCTCGGCAAGTGTTGAGACGCGTCCTTCCCGACGCGGCACCCTTCTTGGACACGCTTTCCCATGGCGCGCCTGATCGGGGCTCCACCGAGGAGATGAACAAGGTGATCGGGAAGCTTGAAGACGCCGCGCGCCGCTTGCGGGATCTCGCTGCACGATGACAACGCCCGCCGCGCGCTCGGTACTGCGGATCGAACGAATCCGGATACGGGTGACTGTTGCTTGGTGCGCCGCCGCCATGGCGGCCCTGGTCATGGTCCTGCTTGCGGTAATCGCAATGGCCCCTGAATCTCGCCTGAAGGCGGATCGCGAGCGAACTTACCAGCGACAGGCCACTGTCATCACCGAAAATCTCGCTTCGAGTCTCATTTCGCCAGGACAGATCGCTGCTGGCAGCCAGCGATCGGATGGCCTCGTCGTTGCCAGCCCGGCGGAGCTTGAAGTCGTTCTCAAAACCTATCGGCAGCTGGCGTCGATCACCGTGGCGAGCGGTGCCGGCGAAGTGATCGCCGCGGTGGGTATCGCCCCGGCGGGCTCTGTGCAGCAGATTGAAGCGCTGCGTGCGTTGCCTTCGGACCGGTTCCCGCCCAGAGGCGACGACATTGCAACCGTTACCGCATCGGGACGAACCATCACCGCCGGAAGGATTCTTGAGGGCCCAGGGCGTGAGGGCCCCTTGCTCATTCTCGCTTTCCTGATTGACGATCAGACCCAAACCACCCGGGTGCTGCTATTTGCCTTGAGTGGTACGGCGCTCCTCGCGCTGCTGATCTGGCTGACACTGGACCAGCTGCTGACGCGGCTGGTATTCGGCCCGCTTCTGGCGATCCGGCGCGTTCAGAACAGTGCGAGTCGCGGAAACTGGATCAGGCGCGTTGACATCGGAGGAAGCCTGGAACTCCAGCGCTATGCGGCGCGTCACAACTCGGCGCTGGACCGCGCCGCTAGGCTCTGGGACACCATCACCTGGCGGCGTCGGTATCTGGAACACCATGCAGCGGAGAAGTCTGGCGATGCGGCGGGCGTGACCGCAGGTCTTGAGCGTGGGTACCGCTTCGCCCCGCAAGGCCCCGCCCCTGCATCGGCGTCGCGAAGCGTTACTTTCGCCCCGACTGCACTCCTCATCCTCATTGAATTTGCAGTGCTTTTCGAGCTGATGTGTGCACTCAGCGACGCAGCAACGTGGTTGGCGGTGCCGTTTTCTTGGCGTATGGCCGCACTGATGGGATGCACGGGGCTGGGCTTGTGGCTGGGCAGCAAGGTGTCTATCCGGATCCCGGGACGTCGTGACTACCTGATCAAATTCGCGGCACTGAGCCTGACCAGCGCCGCCGCGCACTTCTTTTGCGCCACTTTCATCACCAGTATTGCCGGAGTGTTGCTGCCACGTATTGCAAGTGGTTTCTGTATCGCTGTCGCGCTCAATCTGTGGATGGTCCAGGCCGCATCAACAGGCACACCCGCGGTCCTGAACAGCCATCTCGCCCTGACTCGTGCAGTGTTCATTGCCCTGTTCGCGGCGGTCTCGCCTGCCATCCTGTATGTGCTGATGATCCACTCGTCTGTCGATATGATCACCGCCGCGTCGGTCGTCACGCTTGTCGTTGCCGGCACAGGACTGCAGGCACTCCTTCCAGGCTCAGAACGCCCTTCTGTCGCCTCTTCGCAGGAAATGCCCCGCGCAACTTCGCCCCACTTCATTCAATGGTCGATCGCCGTATCCGTGTTGGCGATTGCCTTTGCTTATTTTGTTGCGGTCTTGATGATCGAGCTCGATGACGCCGGACGCTACCTGAGTCTTTCAATGTTCCTCGTTGCCCTGGCAGCGGGAATCAGTCTGCCGTTTTCGCTGGGTGCCAGGGCGGTTGGCGTAGCGCTGGCAACAGGAGCAATCTGTGCGGCGCCCAGCCTTGTTCTTCACTACGTGATCAAATCGGAAGACGCAACCCTGGTCTGCATCATGTTGAGCCCCGCAATTGCCGTGATCGCTGGATGCTGCGTGGCGCGCACGACGCTAACGGTTCCATCGCAAGGCAACACGGATCCGATGCGGTATGGGGCCCCCTGTTGGCTGTATCCCCGTCCGCAGTTCCTGATCCGGAGTGTCGCGCTGGGCCTGATCGCTTCCGCACTGGCAGGGATGACGGCGGTCACGTCATCTAGCGACTTTCCGGTGGTCGCTGCAATCCTTGTATTCGCCTTTGCAGTGATCGCTTCTCGCGTACGAATCCAGCCAGGGGGTGTGCGGTGACCGGCGCCAGGCTGCCAAGGTCCGGCCGCCGCCAAGCAGTTACTCTTCGACGCCCGATTGAAATGATTACCCACTCGCTTACCCGACGACTTCTGCTGACGGTCGTGCTTGCAGCGCTGGCGGGTGGTGCAATCTGGACGCTGCTCGTTGCCGCGCACGGCACGGCACGCGTGGAACGCTTAAGCAGCTATGTGGCTCAGACATTCGCTGCAAACGCTGCAGAGATCATCAAGTCACACGGCGACGAGCTCCTGACAGTTCTCAGGAGCATCCAGCGCCGCTCAGTCTCCGCCTCGGGCGATCTTTCGTCAGACGATATTGTTTTAGCGGGCCGAATCCAGCATACGGACGCCGCCTTGCATATTGCACTCTACGCCCCCACCGGACAGCTCCTTCAATCCATACAGGACCCCTCGGTCTTGGGTAGCGACAAAGGTGTTGCCACCGAGGTCGCCTTTGTTCACAAGCTCGGGTCGGGCGCCGGGCTGCTCGCGCGCGAGGGCACAGCGCTCAACGAGCCCAGGCTTCGAGTTGCCGCTGGCCTCACCCTGACGCCCGACTCTGTCCTGCTTGCCAGTGTTGATTTTCAGTTGATCGCACGACAGATCGAGGCGATGTATTCCGGGCAGGTACTCGTGGTCGATCTTGACGGTCGCAGTCTCCTCGGACGCCCCCCGGAGGGTCTGAGCAGGCTGATCAGTACCGCAATTCAAGGCCCCCGCTATCAAACCGTATCGTTCGAAAGCGTGCTGTATGAGATTGCTCGTACGCCGCTGGATGACCTCACAGGGCGGCGCTTGGGAAATCTTTTTCTGGTACGGGCCGACAGCGGTCAGCTCGCATCGGAGAATCTTCTCGGCTATGCGGTCGCACTGGTCGTAGTTGTCGGATTTGCACTATTCGCAGGGCTTGTCCTCGCCGTGCTTCGGCGCGAGCTCGCACCGCTGGCGGACGTCGAGCGACTCACGCGTTCGCTGTCCCGACACGACCTGCATGCCCCGGCAGCCGGGGCCTCGCGCCCCGATGAACTCGGTCGAATCAATGAGGCCGTCGAATTGCTGCGTGAAGCAGCGGTCGAGCGTGACCGACTCGCCTTCGCAAATACGGCAACGCACAGCCGTGAGAGGCAAATGATCGAAGGTGAGCTGCGGCGGCTGGCGGAAATGCTCGACGACACCGAGCGCGTTGCGGTGCTAAAAATGCTTTCCAGTGTGGTGGTCACCGAGGCCGCCTCAGCAAAGCCAACCAATGGGACGATTGATACACCACTCGCCCGCGCTTTTCAGTTCATGAGCGACCGTGTCAAAGCCCAACAGACGCGGCTGACAACGCTACTCGCCGAGCGCACGGCAGACCTTGATACCGTCAGGCAGGCATTGGCTGAACGATCCGATCTCTTCCGACTGCGAGAGGAAGTCGCCGTTGCCCGCTCGCTGCAACTGAGCATGCTGCCCGACAAAAACAGGCTGGACCCGATTCGTGACCAGATCGAACTCGCAGCCCTCACCCGCCCAGCCAAAGAAGTAGGAGGCGACAGCTACGACTTCCAACTATTCGATTCCGGAAGACGGCTCATGTTTTTGGTCTGCGATTCTTCCGGCAAAGGAATTCCCGCAGCAATGTTTGTTTTGACGACCAAGACGTTGGTCACCGCGGCAAGCGAGGCTTTTGGTGGACCCGCAGCCGGGCTCGCTGCGGCCAATCTGGCCCTCGCACGTTCGAATGACGCCCTCTCGTTCACCACGCTGTTTATCGGACTGTTGGACCTGGAGACTGGCCTGCTAACCTACAGCAGCGCGGGGCACAATCCACCCCTTCTACGGCGAGCCTCCGGCGGTCTGGAGCAGCTTGACCAGGCCACTGGGCTTGTATTGGGTGTCATCGAGGACGCCGTTTATGACGAAGCGCGCGTACAAATGCTGCCGGGTGATACGCTGGTGCTCTACACCGACGGAATCACCGAGGCACATGACGCGCAACAGCAAATGTTCGGCCTCGATCGGCTGGAGACCATATGTCGGGAAACACCTATTTCGCCCGTACCGAACCTCATTGATCGCATGATGTCGTCGGTCGACGAATTCGCTGGCAGCACGCCGCAATACGACGACATCACCCTGTTGGTGCTTCGCTATTGTCGCAAGTCGGCATGACTCAGTGGGCGAGAAGAACCGCAGCGTTAAACCCGAATGGCAATCTTGCCTGCGTGAGCGTTCGATCGCATGTGCGCATACGCACTCGCAACATCCGCGAGCGGGAAGATTCGATCCACGGGCCAGCTGATATCCCCAGAGGCGAGCGCCGGAGACAGTTCGAGCGCCATGGAACGGGCGACTTCAGCGATTTCATCGATGGATCGCGTGCGAAAGGTGACGCCAATCAGCGTCAGGCGACGCAGTGCCACGCGATCGAGATCGAGTTCGCCGCGCGCACCGCCCATGCGACCCACCATCACGATGCGACCTCGAAGCGCTGCCGCATGAAGATTGTCGTTCAAGCACGAGCCACCCAGCATGTCGATGATGACATCAGCCCCAAGCCCGTCCGTGACCTGCATGACCCGCTCAACCGTGTTCTCGGAACGCGGATTGATGACGATATCGGGACCCATGCCGAGAGCCTGCAGTTGCGCAACTTTTTGAGCAGAACCGGAGGTTCCGATCACCAGGCGGGCGCCTCGCATTCTTGCGATCTGGCAGGCGACAATGCCAACGCCAGACGTTACTGCCTGAATCAGAACGGTTTCCCCTGCGCATAAGCCCGCGCGCGTCACCAGCGCATCATGTGCCGTCATCAGTGTGACGGGCGCGGTCGCAGCCCGTGTGAAGTCAAGCCCTTCAGGAATCCTGATCAGCAGGCGGTGATGGATCTTTGAGAACTCGGCAAACGCGCCCTGACCCATTGCCATGACCCGATCACCGGGCGCAAACCCGGAAACGCCTGACCCCGATTCAACCACCTCGCCCGCAAACTCCACGCCGGGGATCGCCGCGCCGAGGGCCGAGCCGGAGTTCTTGAAGTGCCCGACATTGAGCGCGAGGTCTGCGCGATTGAGGCCCGCCGCGCGAACGCGAACCACGACCTCCTCCGGACCTGCCGCTGGTCGCGATACGGTTTGCAGTTCGATTTGCTTCCTGTCACCAGATTCGACGACGACAGCTGCGATCATGGTGAGCGAATGAGTGCTCATGGTAAGGGTCGTCTCAGTTGGCCTTGATGGACGCGGATCGAACGACTGCTCCCATTCGATCATAGTCGGACTTGAGCAGCGCCCCGAAGTCATCGAGGGCGACAAAGTTGATATCCATTCCGGCTTGACGAAGCCGTTCAATCACCTCGGGAATTTTGAGTGCTTTTTCATACTCGGCGGCAAGCCGCGTTCTGATCGCCGGAGGCGTCTTTGCCGGAGCGAGAAGTCCGAGCCACGAGGTCACCGCATAGCCCGGCAGTGTTTCAGACACCGCTGGCACTTCGGGGCGCGACGGCGTGCGTTTGGGGCCCGTGGTGGCAAGCAGCGTAACCGCGCCGGATTCGACAAACGGGCGTAACGCGGTGAAGGCACCCACTGCGAGCGGTATGTGGCCGCCCCCAAGGTCGGCAACCGACTGCGCCGCGCCGCGATACGGCACATGTCCAAAGCGAACGTTGGCACTGCGGTTGAGCAGTTCAATGGCGATGTGATGAGGCGATCCCTGCCCGGAGGAGCCAATAGCGAATTTGTCCGGGTTGGCGCGCGCCAACGCAATCGCATCAGGTAGCGTGGTGGCGGGGAAGCTCCGATGCGCGGCCAGATAAAGCGGCACATCCACCAGCTTGGCGACCGGCGAAAACCCCTCGATCGCGTTGAACGGCGTATCAGCGATCACATGAGGATTGATGGTGAGCACTGAATCGATGATTCCGAGCAGCGTGAGCCCGTCCGGGTCGGCTCTTGCGACCATTGCTGCACCGACGTTACCCCCGGCACCGGTGCGATTTTCGACCGTGATAGCTTGCCCCAGCGCAACCGCCACACGCTCGCTGGTGACCCGGGTGAGAATGTCGATGGCACCTCCGGGTGCGAACGGCACCACCACTCGAATCGGCCCAGACGGAAAGGTCTGCGCCCACGCGCCTGATAAAGGAATGGCGCACGAGCAAGCGACCGCGAAGACGAATTCGACAATACGGCGCATCATCCTGTTCCCCTTTTTCGGTCAGTATAGTGGGCGCCCGCGTTGTCGGGCAGGAAACAAACCTTTACCCCAGCGAAACCGTGCTCACCCAGGATGAGATCGATCCCGGGCACCGTCAAGATCAATTTCGACAACGAGTAAAGCGATGAACAGCCAAACATATGAATACACCAACAACTGGTTTGGTATAACCGCGAAAAGCGTATGGGACTCGCTCATTCCTCAAATTAATCCAACTCGAATACTGGAGATTGGCTCTTACGAAGGCGCAAGCACTTGCTACCTTATTGAAAAACTTGCCGCGTCAAAAGAAATAGAGGTTCATTGTGTTGATACATGGGAAGGCGGCGTAGACCATAAGAAAGGAGGCGTTGCCGAAATAAACATGTCCGACGTTGAGAAAAGATTTCACCACAACACCAAAATAGCTGTCAGCAAGGTTGAAAACCCTGTTCGGCTTGTTATTCACAAAGGATTCAGTGATTTTTCCTTATCGAAATTGATTGCAGAAGGCAAGCAAGGATATTTTGACTTTATATATGTTGATGGTTCACATCAGGCGCCTGATGTATTATGTGACGCACTTCTCGGCTTCAGATTGTTGAAAAACAATGGTGTAATAGCCTTTGATGACTATTTATGGCAAGAGCCTCTCCCATACGGGACTGACCCAATTCGCTGCCCCAAACCAGCCATTGATGCATTCACCAATATTTATTGCCGAAAAATCCAGTTGATCAGCGCACCTCTTTGTCAGTTATACGTTCAAAAAGTCAGCGATTAATTCCCTGCCGATACCATAAACTTCCTACTCCCACTCAATCGTCGCCGGCGGCTTTCCGCTGATGTCATACACCACCCTGTTGATGCCGCGCACCTCATTGATGATCCGATTGGACACTCGCCCCAGCAAATCATGGGGCAGGTGAGCCCAGTGCGCCGTCATGAAGTCTTGGGTCTGCACAGCACGCAGCGCCACCACATACTCATAAGTGCGGCCATCGCCCATCACACCGACCGACTTCACCGGAAGAAACACTGCAAAGGCTTGTGACGTCTTGTCGTACCAATTACGGCCGTCGGTGGCATCGACCGTCGAGCGAAGTTCCTCGATGAAGATCGCATCGGCTCTGCGAAGCAGGTCTGCGTACTCGGCCCGAACCTCTCCGAGAATTCGCACTCCCAGCCCCGGCCCTGGAAACGGATGACGATAGACCATCTCCCTGGGCAGACCCAGGGCCACACCCAGCTCCCGAACCTCATCCTTGAACAGTTCGCGCAGAGGTTCGAGGAGCTTCAGGTGAAGCGTGTCTGGGAGTCCGCCGACATTGTGATGCGACTTGATCGTGGTGGCCTTTTTTGTCTTGGCCCCCGCTGACTCGATCACGTCAGGATAGATGGTTCCCTGCGCCAGCCATCGCGCGCGAGGAAGCTTGGCCGCCTCGGCCTGGAACACCTCAACGAATTCACGCCCGATGATGCGGCGCTTTGTCTCGGGGTCGGTCACGCCTGACAACTCGCTCATGAAACGCTTCGACGCATCGGCATGAACGATCCGTAATCCCATGTGCCGCGCGAAGGTGCTCATCACCTGATCCCCCTCGCCCAGTCGAAGCAATCCGTTATCGACGAACACGCAGGTGAGCTGGTCGCCTATCGCGCGGTGGATGAGGGCGGCTGCAACGCTCGAGTCGACCCCGCCCGACAAGCCAAGAATCACTTCTTCGTCGCCAACTGCTGCACGAATACGCTCGACCGCCTCGCCAATGTAGTCGCCCATGACCCAGTCGGGTCGGGCTTTGCAGAGATCGAGGACGAACCGTTGCAGTATTGCGGCGCCCTGAATCGTGTGCGTGACTTCCGGGTGAAACTGGACGGCATACAGTCCGCGCGTCTCATCGGCCATGCCGGCAATCGGGCAGCTTGGCGTGGAGGCCATGAGCTTGAACCCGGGTGGCATCTCGGTGACCTTGTCGCCGTGACTCATCCACACTTTCAGGATGCCGTGTCCCTCGGCGGTTGCGAAGTCCTGGATGCCGTCAAGCAACCGCGTGTGGCCGCGAGCACGCACCTCGGCGTATCCAAACTCCCGAGTATGGCCGCTTTCAACCCGGCCGCCGAGCTGTTGCGCCATGGTCTGCATGCCGTAGCAGATACCCAGTACCGGAACGCCGAGCTCAAAAACGGCTTGCGGCGCGCGGTCGGTGGACTCATGGTGCGCAGACATGTGACTGCCTGAGAGGATGATGCCGCGCGGCGCAAAACGACGAACGAACTCATCGGAAACATCACAGGGATGAATCTCGCAGTACACATGTGCTTCGCGAACGCGACGTGCAATCAGCTGTGTTACCTGCGACCCGAAGTCGAGGATAAGAATCCGGTCATGCATGACTACTCAGCCTGGTAGTTGGGCGCTTCTTTGGTGATTTGTACGTCGTGCACATGGGACTCGCGCATGCCGGCGGAACTGATTTCGACAAACTGCGGGCGTTCACGCATCTGCTCGATGGTGGCGCAACCGCAATAGCCCATGCTGGCCCGCAATCCGCCGCACATCTGGTAGAGGATCGTGGCTACGGACCCTTTGTAAGGCACTCTCCCCTCGATGCCTTCGGGAACCAGTTTGTCTGCGTTGGATGCCGGATCCTGGAAGTACCGGTCGGCCGCTCCCTCGGCCATGGCCCCCAGAGAGCCCATGCCGCGGTAGCTTTTGTAGGAACGTCCCTGGTAGAGAATGACTTCGCCGGGCGCCTCTTCGGTGCCGGCGAACACGGAGCCCATCATGACCGTCCAGGCGCCCGCTGCGATCGCCTTTGCCACATCGCCAGAGTAGCGCACCCCTCCGTCAGCAATGAGGGGTACGCCCGTGCCTTCCAGCGCTGCGGCAACATCGCTGATTGCGCTGATTTGCGGGACGCCCACCCCCGCCACGATCCGCGTGGTGCAGATGGACCCGGGGCCGATGCCGACCTTGACCCCATCGGCACCCGCGTCAATCAGTGCCCTGGCCGCATCGCCCGTAGCAATGTTGCCGCCGATCACCTGCAAAGATGGATGGGCGCGCTTGATGGCGGAGACTCGGTCAAGAACACCGCGGGTATGACCGTGCGCGGTATCCACCACGATGGCATCCACGCCCGCACGCACCAGCAGGGCGATGCGCTCGTCGGCGTCGCCCCCTACTCCAACGGCCGCCGCAACGCGGAGCTTGCCCTGGGCATCTTTACTGGCGTTGGGGTGTTCGGTTGCCTTCAGGATGTCTTTGACGGTGATGAGGCCCTTCAGCTCGAACTGACTGCCAACCACCAGCACACGTTCGAGTCGGTGCTCGTGCATAAGTCGCTGCGCATGGTCGAGGCTGGCGCCTTCCGGCACCGTGACCAGACGCTCACGGGGGGTCATGATGTTGCGAACCGGCTCATCCAGCCGGGTTTCAAACCGCAGGTCGCGGTTGGTGACGATGCCCACCACCTGGCCCCCGCGTACCACTGGAAGCCCTGAGATACGATGCTGTTGGGTCAGCTTGATGACATCGAGCACCTTCATGTCAGGGTCGATGGTGATCGGGTCGGACAGGACGCCAGTCTCATAGCGCTTGACCCGGGCAACCTCCTCGGCTTGACGGGCGGGCGACAGGTTTTTATGCACGACCCCGATCCCGCCTTCCTGGGCGATGGCGATCGCGAGCCTGGACTCGGTGACCGTGTCCATCGCGGCGGATACCAACGGAATGTTGAGGGTGATGTCGCGGCTGAAGCGCGTGCGCAACGACGTATCGCGCGGCAGGATGTCGGAATAAGCCGGAACCAGCAGGACGTCGTCAAACGTCAGTGCCTTCTTGGCTAGTCGCATGGAAGCCTCACCTGGCAAAAGGCAATTATACCGACGGGGGCGCGCTGCCCGGATCCATCACCCGCCCGTGGCGCGGCGATCTACGGTCATCGACGTTGCCAGCGAGCGTCACCGCGGCGCTGTCGTTGCACCTCCGCACGCCGGGCACGCGAGTGCTTGGGGTCGACCACGAGCGGCGCGAGAAGCTCGATTCGGTCACCCGGATGGAGGGCTGACTCGCCCGTAACCGCCTCGCCAAACACCGCAGCTGCCAGCGAACCGTTTGCCAGTCTGATGCTCAACTCGGGCCGGTTCGAGGCCGACAGCGCATCCGCCACCGTGGCTCGCACGGGAAGCGTGAGGCGCTCGATGCATACCTGAGGAGCCTTGGCACCACCCTCCGCGACCCAGCATAGCTCCACCTCGATGGTGGCCGCTCGCGAAACAGCCGGCGAGCTCATTTGCCGGCCTCGCCATACAGTTGATCTGCGCGATCAACAAAAGCATCCACCATGGTGGCTGCGATATGATCGAACACTGGCGCAAGTGCCCGGCCCAGCAGTCCGGCACCAAACTGATATTCAAGCGACAACTCCACCCGACACGCGTCGTCGCGAATTCGCGTAAACCGCCAGGTGCCATGCAGCGACTTGAACGGACCCTGTTTCAACTGCATGACGATGGATTCGGGAGGCAGGTGCCGGTTGATGGTTGAGAATGACTGCCTGAGGCCCTTGAACGCAATCTGAACCGTGGCGAGCTTTGATCCGTCTGGCTGCGGCATAACCGACGCCCCGCCACACCAGGGCAAAAATGACGGATAGTCCTCAACCCGAGCAACCAGATCGAACATCCGCTCGCAGGGATGCGAAAGCAGTACCGATTTCCTGACCTCACCCATCGCCAACCATACACCCGTCATATAAAGAGTCGCGATTTTGTCATGAGCATCATCCAGAACAAAAAGGCCCACCACGACTACTCGATCGAAGAGCGATTCGAGGCTGGCCTGGTGCTCGAGGGCTGGGAGGTCAAAGCCATCCGCGCCGGTCGGGCGCAGATCAAGGAAGCCTATGTCATTCTTCGACAGGCAGAGCTCTACCTAATTGGTGCACATATTTCGGCGCTACCCGAGGCATCCACCCACGTCCAGCCCGATCCGGTTCGGACGCGAAAACTACTGATGCGCGCTGAAGAAATCCGCAAGCTCATCGGGAAGGTCGAACGCGCTGGCTACACCCTGGTTCCGCTTGATTTCCACTACAGCCGTGGCCGGGTGAAACTCGCGCTTGGACTCGCGAAAGGCAAGCGTCAGCATGACAAGCGCGATGCCGAGCGCGACCGCGACTGGCAGCGCGAACGCGCCCAAATCATGAAGCAGACCAACCGGAAACGCGACACTTGAGCGTCAACCGCCCCTAGACGCGGTTTGAGGGCGCCACCCAGCGCGCGCTCCCCGCGAGTGCGCGAAGCTTGCCGAAGTGTCGATCCAGAGGCGGGACCCTACCCAACAGCCACTGAAACAGCATGGCGGTTGCCATGGCGTCGCTCGTCGCCGCATGTCGGGTGAGCGCAGACAGGTTGGCGATCGCCAGCCACTCATCGAGCGCATGAGCCGCCACCCCCGGACGCAGCGCAGGCGCCAGTGCGGCAAGATCCAGCCAGCGACGCGGCACCGCAAGGTCGGCGTTACGCAGGGATCGCGTGAGGAATGCTCGGTCAAACCCGACGTGAAAGCCTACCAGCGGCGAATCCCCTGCATAGTCGAGAAAGCGGCGACAAGCGACTTCGGGCGCCTCCCCCGCCGCCTGGGCCGCCGCGCCGATTCGATGGATCAGAATATTGCTTCGCTCCGAGATCGCAGCCGGGCGAACCGCCACCTCGAAACTGTCGCCAACATCAATGCCCGCCGGCGACAAGGCCACTGCGCCGATCGCGAGCAAAGCGTCATGCTCGGTATCAAGCCCGGTGGTCTCGACATCAATCACCACCCAGCGCGCCTCGGGGCCTTGCCCCGAGCCCTTCAACGCGCGGGAAAGTTGTCGCCATAGCGCTTCAAGAGAAGGCCAGCTCATGGATAGTCAAGAGTCAAGCGCTGAAGCGCCTTGCGAACCTGACGCAGCGCTTCCACCAATATTCGTCGATCAAGCGGTGACAGCGTGTCGAGCTCGATCAGGTTGGGATTGGCAGTCAGCGGGACACCAGCAGGCTGCAAGTGCTGAACCCGAAGCCGGAGACCCTGTAAAAAATTGAAACCATCGATCCAGCCGCGCCCCTCGTTAGCATCGACCACAGCGTGCTGGATCAGGGCTTCGATCCTGGCCACCGTCCCGGATTGAATGATTCCGTTCGCGAGACAAAGAAGCCGCGCCACATCGACCATGGGCATCGTGCCTTGCAGTTTGAGATCAACCGAGCCCGACTCCGGGGCCAGCATTCCCAGAACACCGGTCGCGAGAAAGCGCGGCGGGTTGCTGCGCTGGGCGTTATCGCTCATCAGCTTCTGGAACCGCGCGCTCTGTTGCACGCTGGGCGCGATCATCGCCTGCAGTCGTTGCCCCAGATCCATGTTGCCGGCGAGTGGCCGGAGATCAAAATAAATGCTTGCATTCAACAAATTTTGCGGGCTGCCATGAGAGACCCAACGGGCAAAGCGCGTCTGCCAATGCGAGAGGCTCAGGCAACACTCGGGATTGCCCGCCATGATTCCACCCTTGCAGAGCGGAAAACCGCTGCGGTCCAGCCATTGGTTGACTGATTGCCCCAGCGCAAGCAATGCCGTCTGCGACTCAGGGGGGCATGTGTCGTCGAACACAATTCCGTTGTCCTGGTCGGTTGCGATGGTCTGTTCCTCGCGCCCTTCACTGCCAAACGCAAGCCAGCAAAATGACGCGAGGTCAATGCCGCGTGATTCGGCAAGCATCGCAACAAGGCGCCGGGTGAGCTGATCGTTCATGCGGCTGATCAAATGCGTGAGGTGGTGCGCGGCCACCCCTTGTGCCACCAACGAGCGCGACCACTCGCGGATCTCAGCCGCAACAGAGATCAACTGTTCGGGATGCGTCGCGCGAACAATGGAATCGCTCAGCTGTCTGAGGTTGCGCCGGGTGAGCGCGAACAGGTCGCGCTCGGTCACCATGCCGATGACCCGGCCGCCGTCAACGACAGGTACGTGCCGAATAGACCGGTCTGCCATCAGCGTGGTTGCGTCGGCAACCGTTGCGCTGGCCGGCAGCGCAGAAACCGGTGCGCTCATCACCGCGGATATGGGCGAATCAAGCGATCGCTCGGGCAACACGATGCGCCCAATCACATCTTGCCGGGTGAAAATCCCGATTGGTCCGCCGCTGGATTCATCGACGATCAGCATCGCACCGACCATCTCGCGCTCCATCGTCGCCAGCGCCTCGCCCAGCGGCGTGTCGGCCCGACACCACACCGGTTCACGGCGGACCATCGCGCGCAGCGGCTGACTCATCAGGCGCCACTGGGCGCTTTGGGCTGAGTAGTTCGCTTGCACCGCGCGCATGGAAAGCTCCATGAGCACTGCCATGCGTCGCCTGCAAAAATCGGTGAACACCTCGCTTCGCGCGAGCAGTTGTTCAAAATGCTCGGTGGGCAAAAGCCAGCAGAAGAGATCCGACAAAGCGGCATACCGGGTGCGTGGCGGGCGCTTCCCCATCAACGAGCCCATCGGGAACAGATCCCCTGCACCAAGCACGAGCGGCGACGCCGCTACACCGCCGCTCTCGCCGGGCAGGACACCCTCTACCCCGCCCTGCCGGATGATGAAACAGCCAGGCGGATGATCGACTCCCGGTTCAAGGATTCGCTCGGTGGCGCCGAAATATTGAAGTCGTGCGTGTCGGGCAACGAAATCGACATCCTCGATCGTCATCTCCGAGAACGGCGCGTGCGCACGGAGCGCCGCAACCGTCTCTCGAACCAGCGACTCGGCGGTCATCGCGCCCGGCCGCAACTATGCCTAGCGCTCTGCACCGCCCGATGCAAGTCGCTGCCAGGTGGCAACCACTGTGTCGGGATTGAGCGAAATCGAGGCGATACCCTGCGCCATCAGCCATTCAGCGAGATCGGGGTGGTCAGACGGCCCCTGGCCACAGATGCCGACATACTTGCCAGCGCGGCGGCATGCGCCGATGGCAGATTCCAGCAAGGCCTTGACCGCTGGATCGCGCTCGTCGAAGGCTTCGGCGACCAGCCCGGAGTCGCGATCCAGGCCGAGCGTAAGCTGTGTGAGGTCGTTGGAGCCAATCGAAAAGCCGTCGAAATGCTCGAGGAATGCGTCGGCAAGAATGGCGTTGGAGGGAAGCTCGCACATCATGATGAGCTTGAGCGCGCCCCCTCCTCCTTCGGGCGCCGCCCCACGTTTGAGTCCGTGGCGCGCCAGCAGATCGACCACACGCCGCGCCTCGTTGACCGTGCGCACAAACGGCACCATCAACTCGACATTGGTGAGGCCCATGTCGTTGCGAACCCGCCGGAGCGCCTCGCATTCGAGTTCAAAGCAGTCGCGAAATCCTTCGGAAATGTAGCGCGAGGCGCCACGAAAACCGAGCATCGGGTTCTCTTCTTCCGGCTCGTAACGCGATCCGCCGATGAGCTTGCGATATTCATTCGACTTGAAATCGGAGAGGCGCACGATGACCGACTTGGGCCAGAACGCTGCGGCAATGGTGGCCACCCCTTCGGCCAGACGCTGCACGAAGAATTCGCGGGGCGTGGTGTGTCCGCGCGCAACGCTTTCCACCGCCACGCGAAGGTCGGCGTCCACGTTGGGGTAGTCGAGAATTGCCTTCGGATGAATCCCGATATTGTTGTTGATGATGAATTCCAGCCGCGCGAGACCCACGCCCGCGTTGGGCAGCGCCGCGAATTCGAACGCGAGTCGCGGGTTGCCGACATTCATCATGATCTTCACGGGAATGTCGGGCATCTCGCCAGTGGCGACTTCGCTCACCTCGGTCTCGAGCAGACCGTCGTAGATGAACCCCGTGTCGCCTTCAGCACAAGAAACAGTGACCAACGAATCCGATTTGAGGCGCTCGGTGGCGTCGTTGCATCCCACCACCGCCGGGATGCCCAGCTCGCGCGCGATGATGGCCGCATGGCAGGTTCTCCCACCGCGGTTGGTCACGATCGCCGACGCGCGCTTCATGACCGGCTCCCAGTTCGGGTCGGTCATGTCGGTGACCAACACATCGCCTGGCCGGACCTGGTCCATCTGCGAAGCATCCAGAATGACCCGTACCGGCCCAGCCCCCACCTTTTGACCGATTGCGCGCCCGGACGCAAGCACATCGGCGGACCCCTTCAAACGGTAGCGCTGCTGTCGCCCGCCCTGCTCCCGCGACTTCACTGTTTCGGGACGCGCCTGAAGGATATAGAGACGGCCGTCGTTGCCGTCGCGGCCCCACTCGATGTCCATGGGACGACCGTAGTGGCGTTCGATCGTGATGCCATATCGGGCGAGTTCGAGCACCTCATCATCAGTAAGGGAATACCGGTTGCGCAGATCAACCGGCGTGTCGACCGTCCTGACGTTCTGCCCCGGCTGGTCGGAGAACTCCATGCGGATCAGCTTGGAACCCATTTCGCGCCGGATGATGGGCTGCCGTGCCACCCCGATCATGGGTTTGTGGACATAGAACTCATCCGGGTTGACAGCGCCCTGCACGACCGTCTCACCCAGGCCCCAGGCGCTGGTGATGAACACCACATCGCGGAAGCCAGATTCAGTGTCCAGGGTGAACATGACGCCGGAGCTGCCCAGGTCGCTTCGGACCATCCGCTGGATGCCGGCGGAAAGCGCCACCTCGGCATGCGTGAAGCCCTTGTGCACCCGGTAGGCGATGGCACGGTCGTTGTAGAGCGATGCAAACACATGCCGCACCCGATCGAGCACCGCCTCGATTCCGCAGACGTTCAGGTAGGTTTCCTGCTGGCCTGCGAAGGATGCATCGGGAAGGTCTTCTGCCGTCGCCGACGAACGTACGGCAACCGGCAGGAGAGGACCGGACTCGGCAGTAAGGAGCGCGTGATGCGCGCGAATATCGGCCTCGAGCGCAGCGGGAAGCGGCGCCGAGCAGATCCAGGCGCGAATATCGGCGCCACACTCGGTCAGCGCCTTGACATCATCGACGTTGAGGGCGTCCAGACGCCTCGCGATCCGCTCGGCAAGCCCGTCGTGGGCGAGAAATTCGCGAAAGGCCGACGCCGTGGTGGCGTAGCCCCCCGGCACTCGTACGCCAGCCGCCGCCAGCTGGCTGATCATTTCGCCCAGGGAGGCGTTCTTGCCACCCACCGCGTCGACATCGCTCATGCGGAGCGACTCGAACGCGATGACACGGCGCTCGGTAGAGAGGTTCATGGAGAGGTCCTGGCATGGTTGGAAACCGGTGGCGCAGCGCGCAATGCTGGTATTTTACCTGCCCGACGCCCGCTGGCCGCCCGATCAAGGCGCTCATGGCTGCCCATTCCGTTGAGGTAAACGTGCCCGATTCCACCGATCAGACGCCTTACGACCGAACCGTTTTTTATGTTTCGGACGGCACCGGTATCACGGCCGAAACCTTCGGTCATTCTCTTCTTACCCAGTTCGGCTCTGTGCGCCTCAGG
The DNA here is from genome assembly GCA_009921765.1 of Betaproteobacteria bacterium. The sequence continues at coordinate 44,595 of RFXC01000007.1, forward strand.
CAGCAGCGACTGCCCTTCGTGGATTCGATGGAAAAGGCTGAAGAGGCACTGCGCCGCATCAACCGCCAGGCACAGCTCGATCGCCAGCCTCCCATCGTGTTCAGCACGCTGGTCAACGCGCCGATCAACGATATCGTCCGGCAGGCCACCTGCAGATTCTTCGATCTGTTCGCAAGCTTTCTTGAACCGCTCGAGCAGGAACTGGGCGTTCGCTCCAGCCACGCAATCGGCCAGTCGCATACCGCATCGAATCTCGAGGCCTACAGCCGACGCATTGCAGCCATCAACTATTCGCTCTCGCACGACGACGGTCAGACCGACAAGGATCTGGAAGAGTCCGATGTGATACTGGTCGGCGTCTCGCGAAGCGGCAAGACGCCCACCAGCCTCTACCTCGCCATGCAGCACGGGGTAAAGGCCGCCAACTATCCGTTGATTCCGGAAGATTTCGATCGGCAGCGACTTCCAGAAGTGCTCTACCGGCACAGAAAGAAGCTGTTCGGGCTCACCATCACGCCAGAACGTTTGGCCGAAGTGCGTCAGGAGCGGCGACCAAACAGTCGTTATGCATCACTCGACAACTGCAGGCAGGAGGTGATCGCTGCCGAGTCGATGATGCGAAGGGAAGGGATCGAGTGGCTGTCCAGCACCACAAAATCGATCGAGGAAATTGCAACCACCGTGCTTCAGCGGATTGAAGCGCGAAGCCCAAGCTGACGACCCGCTGCCGTCTGCCGCTGTGTGAATTGCTCGTACAGACAGATCGAAGCCGCCACACCCACGTTCAGCGACTCGATGCCGACCTGGTGCCGGATCTCCAGACGATCAATGGCATTCACCGCGCTCAGCTCCGCCGAGAGCCCCTTGCCTTCCGCACCAAAGAGCCATACCCGGGGCCCGCGCAGGTCTGCCGCATCGATCGACTGCGGCGACCGGGGAGCGGCCGCTGTCCAGCGGGCGGCGCCCCGAACACTGATGAGCACGGACACAGGGATTGATTCGCAGATCTGCAAGGCAAAGTGCGCACCCATGCCCGCCCGAACCACCTTGGGAGACCACAGGCTCACGCTGTCGGGCGAGCTCATGATCAGCCGTACACCGAACGCCGCGGCACTGCGTAGAAGCGTACCGGCATTTCCCGGGTCCTGAATGCCGTCCAGGTACACCGCATCCTGATCGAGCACCTCCGGAAGCGCCGCTTGTGGGATGCGAATCGTCGCGAGCGGGCCTGGCCCGTTAGCTACCTGCGACAGCCGGTCGAAGAGCGCATCATCGAGCACCAGCGTTTGATGTGCGGCATGCGCGCAAAGCGCAAGGATCGTCTCCCTGTTGCCTGATCGACGCGGAATGACGGCCTCGGGCGCCATCGCGCCGCCTGCAGCGCGCCAGGCCTGGAGAAGATGCTCGCCCTCGATGATCGCGAGGCCCAGCGCCTCCCGCTCACGAGACGACCGCGACAGCGCAAGCAGGCGCCGAAATCGTTCGCTCGAGGGCGAACGGATCTCCAATCGGGGCAATACCTGCCGCTCGCTCATCGGAGACCGCGCTGCTCGAGCGCCTGTCGGACCGGCGCAAAGCTTCGGCGATGCGCAGGGCACGGGCCATGAGATCGAAGCAGCTCAAGATGCAGCGGGCTGGGATAACCTTTGTGCTGATCAAAGCCGTAGTGCGGATAGTTGATGTGCAGGCGCTCCATCGCGGCATCTCTATCGGTCTTGGCAAGAATGGAGGCCGCTGAAATCGCGGCGTCGAGCGCATCGCCCTTGACCAGGGTTTCCACCGCGCAGCGGAGGATCGGTGCGCGATTGCCGTCGATACGGGCGAGGTCGGGGGTGACAGCAAGCCGATCGACCGCGCGTCGCATGGCAAGAAGCGTGGCCTGGAGAATGTTGATCGCGTCGATCTCCTCAACACTGGCGCTCGCGACCGACCAGGCGAGCGCCCGCTCGCGGATCTGGGCCGCGAGCTGCTCGCGCCGCACCGGCGACAGGACTTTCGAGTCGCGCAAGCCCGCAATTGGCCGCTCAGGATCCAAAATGACGGCGGCGGCAAACACCGGGCCGGCCAGCGGGCCACGACCGGCTTCGTCCACGCCGGCAACGCGTCTCGCCGGAGGGGTCAAACCGGGAAGTTGTGGCTGATGATCACCGGCAGGTTGTCGACTCATGACGAATCCTTCACGGATTCACACACCGCGAGAATCGCCTCGGCGCTCCGTTTCGCGCAGCCGCGGGCAAGGGTTCCGTGCATCTCGCTAAAGCGCTGATGCAATCGGCCGCGAAGCGACGTGTCGTCGAGCTGCGCAAGCAACGCCGCACCCATTGCCTCGGGGCTCGCCTCATGCTGGATGAATTCAGGCACCAGCGATTCCCGACACAATATGTTGGGCAGTCCGATCCAGGGCAATAGTCCGCGATTGCGCATCAGCAAAAAGCTGAGCGTTGCCATGCGATAAAAAATCACCATGGGACGACCCAGGAGCGCCGCTTCCAGCGTGGCAGTGCCGCTCGCAACCAGCACGGTATCGGCAGCCAACATGGCGCGGTGTGACTGTCCGGATACGAGCGTAAGCGGCAGCTTTGAATCCAGCCTGAGCGCGCCGGCCTGCCGCCTGAGCGTCTCCAGCAGAGGAGGCGCGGCCGCAGGAAGTACGAAATGGCAATCTGGACGCTGCCGATGAATCCAGGCGGCGGTCTGCAGAAC
>RFXC01000061.1 GCA_009921765.1 Betaproteobacteria bacterium
CCGAGCGGATCCGCTCGGCCATCATGCCAGGCGCCTGGCGGGTCGTGCTCGATGAGCGCGGCCGCGATCAGACCACGCGGCAGTTTGCACAGCGTGTGGGCGCGTGGCGCGATCGCGGTGCACCGGTTGTGTTGGTGATCGGCGGCCCCGACGGCATTGATCCATCGCTTCGTGACGAAGCCGATGAGCTGGTACGGCTCTCAAGTCTCACCCTGCCTCATCCCCTGGTCCGCGTGCTTCTTGCCGAGCAGCTCTTTCGCGCCTGGTCTATTCTCACCGGCCATCCCTATCACCGCGACTGAGCTGATGCCGCTTCCCGAGTCCCCCTTCATCTACCTTGCCTCGCGCAGTCCGCGACGGCAGCAGCTGCTTGAGCAGATCGGCGTCTCCTTCCGGCTGCTGGCACCGGGCGCAGACGAAGACGCCGAGGCGCTCGAGCGCGTGCGCCCGGGCGAGGACCCTGGCAAATACGTGCTGCGCGTGACACTTGCCAAGGCTGCAGCCGCACGCGAGCGGCTCGCAAGGCTGGCGCTGCCAGCAGCGCCCATTCTGGTGGCCGACACCACGGTCGCGATCGGCGGCACGATCCTCGGCAAGCCCGCGCACGCGACCGAAGCGCTCGACATGCTCATGCGCCTGGCAGGCCGCACCCACCGGGTGATCACGGCGGTCGCGCTTGCCCGCGGCAGCACGCGTACCGATTCCATGGTCAATGTTTCGCGGGTCACGTTTGCCCGCATTCCCAGGGCTGAGCTCGAGGCCTATGTTGCAACAGGCGAGCCCATGGACAAGGCTGGCGCCTACGGCATTCAGGGCGCGATCGCGCGTCATGTCCGGCGCATCGAAGGCAGCTACAGCTCGATCATGGGACTTCCACTCTACGAAACCGCACGGTTGCTGGGCCATGCGGGTCGTGCCGCATCATGACCGAAGAGATTCTCGTCAATCATCGCGCGCATGAAACGCGGGTCGCCATCGTTCAACAGGGGGTGGTGCAGGAACTGCTGATCGAGCGGGCGGTATCGCGCGGACTGGTTGGCAATCTTTACCTTGGCCGTGTCTCGCGCGTGCTGCCCGGCATGCAGTCGGCCTTCATCGATATCGGCCTGGAACGCGCTGCATTCCTGCATGTGGCCGACCTCTGGCAGTCGCGCCACTCGCACGCCCCGACCGGCACTCAGCAGCCCATCGAAAAGCTGCTGTTTGAAGGACAACCCCTTCTGGTTCAGGTCATCAAGGACCCGCTTGGCACCAAGGGTGCCCGGTTGTCCACCCAGGTGAGCATCGCCGGTCGGCTGCTCGTGTATCTGCCCCACGAGCCGCACATCGGCGTGTCGCAACGCATTGGCGATGAGCAGGGGCGTGAGGCGCTTCGCAGCCGGATGCAGGCACTGGTACCCGTCGACGAAAAAGGCGGCTTCATCGTGCGTACGCTCGCCGAGGATGCAAGCAGCGACGAACTCGCCGCCGACATTGCCTATCTCAGGCGCCGCTGGCAGCAGATTCTGGACGGATCGCGCACCCGTACCGCACCCTCGCTCATCTACCAGGAGCTCGCGCTCACCCAGCGGGTCCTGCGTGATCTTGCTGGCGAGGCGACCAGTGCGGTGATCGTTGATTCTGGCGAGGCACTCGCCCAGATGCAGGAATTTGCGTCCGCGTGGATGCCCGCAATGACCCGCAGGCTGCGCCTTCACGCCTCCGAGCGGCCGCTTTTCGAACTTCACGGTGTCGAGCAGGAAATCGAGCGTGCGCTCTCCCGGCGCGTGGATCTGAAGTCTGGCGGCTACCTGATCATCGATCAGACCGAGGCCATGACGACCATCGATGTGAACACCGGCAGTTTTGTGGGCGGCCGCAATTTCGAGGACACGGTATTTCGTACCAACCTCGAAGCCGCCCATGCAATTGCGCGACAGCTCCGTCTGCGAAACCTGGGCGGCATCATCGTGGTCGACCTGATCGACATGCGAGACAGCGCGCATCGCGATGCGGTGCTTGCCGAACTTCGCAAGGCCGCGCAGCGCGACCGCACCCGAATCGGCATCAACGGCTTCACCTCGCTGGGTCTGGTCGAGATCACCCGTAAGCGCACGCGTGAGTCGCTGGCGCGTGTGCTGTGCGAGCCCTGCCCCACCTGCTCGGGCACCGGGCAGATCAAGACGGCGCGTACCGTGTGCTATGAAATTTTGCGCGAGATTCAGCGCGAGGCCGGGCAGTTCAATCCGCGTGAATTCCGGCTGGTCGCTGCGCAGTCGGTCGTTGATCTGTTCCTCGAGGAAGAGGCCCAGTCCCTGGCCGCCCTATGCGATGCAATCGGTCGTCAGATCTCTCTGATGGTGGAAACCACCTATGCGCAGGAACACTACGACATCGTGCTGCTCTAGGCCCACGCTCCCCGCGATGCCCGGGCCTGACCGCAGGGCGAACCTGACCGCCCCCTGCGGCTATTTCTTTTCGCGCGGCAGTCGCCCGAGCAGATAGAACTCCGGGTTCGGCATCATCGAGGCGAGATTCGCCATGCGGTTCGACAAAGCGAAAAACGCCGCAATCGCGCCGATGTCCCAGGCGTCCTCATCCGAAAATCCGTGCGCGTGAAGCGCCTGAAAGTCGGCCTCGCCAATCTCGGCTGAGCGGGTGGCCACCTTGAGCGCGAAGTCGAGCATGACGCGCTGGCGCGGGGTGATGGCCGCCTTGCGATAGTTGGTTGCGAGCTGATCGGCGATCAGCGGGTTTTTTTCGTAGATGCGCAGGATGGCGCCGTGCGCCACCACGCAATAGAGGCAATCGTTGGCAGCGCTGGTGGCCACCACAATCATTTCCTTCTCGCCCTTCGACAAGCTGTTCTCGCGCAGCATCAGTGCGTCGTGATAGGCGAAAAATGCCCGGAATTCATCGGGCCGACGCGCAAGCTTCAGAAACACGTTGGGAACGAATCCGCTTTTTTCCTGCACCGCAACGATCTTGTCGCGAATGTCGGCAGGAAGCTGGTCGATTTCGGCAATCGGAAAGCGGTCGTTGGCAGCTGGCAAGTTCATTGTGAAGGCTCCTGCGCACCGGGTGCGCGTTGCTGGATCTGGTGGAGGCGGGCATAGAGTCCGCCTGCGCGAAGCAGTTCGGCATGCGAGCCGAGTTCAACCAGCTGCCCGGCCTCGAGCACCGCGATGCGGCTCGCGCGTTCGATGGTGGACAGCCGATGCGCCACCACCAGCGTGGTACGCCCCGCCATCACGCGCTCAAGCGCACTCTGAACCGCCCGCTCGGTCTCGGAGTCAAGCGCAGACGTAGCCTCGTCGAGCAGCAGAATCGGCGCGTCTTTCAGCACCGCACGCGCGATCGCAAGTCGCTGGCGCTGACCACCCGACAGCTGCGTGCCCCGCTCGCCGATCTCGGCATCGAGCCCCGCAGGCAGCGCGCGAACAAAGTCATCGAGCGCCGCCACTTCGAGCGCGCGCCAGAGCCCGGCATCGTCCGGTGTGTGCGGTACCGCAATGGCGAGATTGGCGCGGATGCTGCCGTTGAACAGCACGGTCTCCTGCGACACCAGCGCAAGCTGACTGCGCAGACTGGCGAGCGTGAGCGAGTCGATCGGCACGCCATCAATCAGCACCTCGCCGGCCTCAGACTCAACGAAGCGCGGCAGCAGATTGAGAAGCGTGGTTTTCCCGCCGCCCGAGGGCCCGACCAGTGCGAGCATTTCGCCGGGCCGAATATCGAGCTGCAATTCGCGTAGCGCCGGTTGACTGGCGCCGGGGTGCCGTACCGTCACGCCCCTGAAGCAGACAGCCCCGTGCGCGCGTCCCAGCACCTGCGATCCGCTGTCGGGTTCCGCTGGTCGATCGAGAAGTTCAAACACCTTCTCGGCCGATGCAAGCCCCCGCTGAATCACCGCATTGATGTCGGCAAGGTGCTTGAGCGGCGCGAGCAGCATCAGCATTGCAGTGATGAACGATACGAAGCCGCCCACGGTCTCGCTGTCGGTTTCCGCCTGAAGGAGCGCAATGCTCACCACCACGGCCACTGCGATCGCCGCACACAGTTGTGTGACCGGCGTAGTGGCAGCGGTTGAACTGATGATCCGGATCGCAACCCGTCGCAACCGTGCCACGGTGTCGGCAAACCGCGCCGCCTCGCGTTCATGCGCATCGAATACCTTGATGACCTTGTACCCCTGCACAGCGCTTTCGACCGTACGCGTGAGCTCGCCCATCTGCTCGAGGTTGCGCCGGCTGAGCCCGCGCATCCGGCGGCTGAACTGGGTGAGGATCAAGGCAAGCGGCGGCACCATGCCGATCGCCACCAGGGTGAGTTGCCAGTTGAGATAAAAGAGCCACCCCAGGAGCCCGATGATCACCAGCGTATCGCGCACCAGCACCGTGACCGCGTGGGTGGCCGCATCGGTAAAACTGTTGACCTCGAACACAATGCGCGAAATCAGGAGCCCCGAGGCTTCGCGTTCGAAGTCCCGCGCAGGCAGGCGCAGCGTGTGCGCGAACATCTGACGGCGCACTTCGGCGAGCACCCCCGCAGAAACCCAGGCCATGGCGTATTGCGCGCAGAAGGTGGCGCACCCGCGCACCACAAAAATTCCGATGATGGCGGCCGGCACCCACCAGAACGGGAAATCGCTGCGCGCGACAAAGCCCTGATCCAGTAACGGCTTCATCAACGCCGGAAACAGCGGCTCGGTGGCAGCGGCCACCACCATGGCAACAAGCGCTACCGCAAAGCCGCGCCAGAACGGACGCACCCAACCGAGAAGGCGCAGCCAGATACGGAAGGAATCGCGCAAGTCCGAGGTCCGCCGCTCAGTACTCGACATCAACCGCGATCGGCTTCAGGCGCTCACCGATCGCTGCAAGCAGACTCTCCTCGGGGCGCACGCGCCAGGGTGCGCCAAGCTCAATGGCACACTGCGCGACTGCGCTGGTGTAGTCGATGACCACCGGCAGCGCAGGCGCCTCGTCGGACGCAGACGGATCGCCTGCAGCAAACGGAGCGATCACACTGCGCAGCGCAGCGCCATCGGCATTGCCATTCAGGCGGATCCGAAGTCGTTTGCCAAACTCGCGGCGCGCACCCGCCAGATCGAGTAGCCGCTCGGCCACCACGCGCTGCCCGCCGGTGTAGTCATCGCGGCTGACCTTCCCGAGCACCACCAGCAGTTCATCTTCGCGAACGATCCGGCGATTGGCGTCATAGAGCTCATTGAAGACCGACACATCAACCCGGGCCGAGCCGTCGTCCAGTGTGACGAACAGCATCTTGCCGCGCCGCGTCATCTGCGTGCGCTGCGCTGCCACCACGCCCGCCATCCAGATTGGCTGAGGTGCAGGTTGAAGATCGGCGAGCCGCATTCGCACAAAGCGCCGGATCTCATGCTCATGTGCGGCAAACGGGTGCCCGGTGAGAAAGAATCCCAGTGCGAGTTTTTCTTCCTGAAGCCGCTGACGCTCCGACCACGGGGTGACCGGCAGCCAATCGGTGACGAGCGCGCTCGAGCCGTTGGATTCGCCAAACAGGCTCGCCTGATCGGCCGCTGCCCCTGCAGCCTCGGCCGCGTCCATGGCACGCGGTGTGTTGGCGAGCAACTTGGCCCGGTCAGGGTCCAGACTGTCGAAGGCGCCAGCCCGCACCAGCGCTTCGACAGTACGACGGTTGACCAGTCGTCGGTCAACCCGGGCACAAAAATCGAACAAATCGCGAAACGGCCCATCGGCGCGGGCGGCTACGATCACGTCTACAGCGTTCTGACCCGTGCCCTTCACCGCGCCCAGGCCATAGCGAATCTCGCGATCGCTGACCGGCTCGAAACGGCAGGCCGACAGATTGATGTCAGGGGGCAGCACGCGCACGCCAATGTGCTGCGCGTCGGCCACAAAGAGCTGAACCTTGTCGGTGTCATCCATGTCGGACGACAGCGTGGCCGCCATGAACTCGGCTGGATAGTGCGCTTTCAGCCACGCGGTCTGATATGTCACGACCGCATAAGCGGCGGTATGCGATTTGTTGAACCCGTATTCGGCGAACATGGCCATCAGGTCGAAGAGCTTGTTTGCCAGATCGACCGAATAGCCTTTTTTCTCTGCGCCTTCCACGAAGAGGCCACGGTGCTGCGCCATTTCCTCGGGCTTCTTCTTGCCCATGGCACGCCTCAGCAGATCGGCGCCACCCAGGGTGTAGCCGCCGATGATCTGCGAGATCTGCATCACCTGCTCCTGATACACGATCACGCCATAGGTGGGCTCCAGGCAGGCCTTGAGGTCGGGGTGGAAATAATCGATCGACTGCTGGCCCTTCTTGCGCAAAATGAAGTCGTCGACCATGCCGGAGTTGAGTGGCCCCGGCCGGTAGAGCGCAAGCACAGCGATGATGTCCTCGAAGCGGTCGGGCTGAAGCTTTTTCAGAAGCTTCTTCATGCCGTCGCTTTCCAGCTGGAACACGGCCGTGGTGTTGGCCTCGCGCAGCACCTTGTAGGCCGCCGGATCATCGAATTTGAGCGAGGCCAGATCCAGCCCCAGCCCCGGATGCCGCGCGTTGATGAACTCCTCGGCCATGCGAATGATGGTGAGGTTGCGAAGTCCGAGAAAGTCGAACTTCACCAGTCCCACCGCCTCGACATCGTCCTTGTCGAACTGGCTCACGACGCCGCCCTCGGCGCCTGGCTGTTTGTAAAGCGGACAGAAATCCGTCAGCCGGCCAGGCGCAATGAGAACGCCACCCGCATGCATGCCGACATTTCGAGTGAGATCTTCAAGCCGCCCGGCAAGCGCAAGCAGTTCGCGAACTTCGTCTTCGTTGCGCTCGCGCTCGGCGAGCGCGGGTTCGGCCTCACGCGCCTTGGCAAGCGACAGCGGTTTGTTCTGCACCACCGGCACCAGCTTGGAGAGCTGATCGCAGAAGGTGTAGCTCATGTCGAGCACGCGGCCGACATCGCGAATGACGGCCTTGGAGGCCATCGTGCCGAAGGTTGCGATCTGCGAGACCGCATGCTCGCCATATTTGTTGCGCACGTACTCGATCACGAGTTGGCGCTTGTCCTGGCAGAAGTCGATATCGAAGTCGGGCATCGACACGCGCTCGGGGTTCAGGAACCGTTCGAACAGGAGCGCGTACGGAATGGGGTCGAGATCGGTAATGCCGAGTGCCCAGGCCACGATGGAGCCCGCCCCCGATCCGCGCCCCGGGCCGACGGGAACGTTGTTTCTTTTTGCCCAGTTGATGAAGTCGGCCACGATCAGGAAGTAACCGGAGAAGCCCATCTTCTCGATGGTGTCGCACTCGTAATCGAGCCGACCGCGATATGACTCCCATCGGTCAGCGGCGACATCCTGGCCGAGGCGACGCTGCAGGCCTTCGAGCGACAGGTCGCGCATGTGCTGGTCGAGCGTGACCCCGTCGGGTACCGGATAAAGCGGCAGGCGAGGTTTGCCCAAGGTCATGGGCACACTGCAGCGCCGAGCAATCTCGACACTGTTCTGGAGCGCAGAGGGAAGGTCGGCGAACAACTCGGCCATTTCCTGCTGAGACCGGAAGTGCATGGCCCCGTCAAAGCGCCGCGACCGGCGCGGATTGGCGAGGATCTCGCCCTCGGCGATACAGACCCGCGCCTCATGCGCGCGGAAATCATCGGTGAGGAGATACTGAACCGGCTGCGTGGCAACCAGGGGTAGGTCAAGCCGGGCGGCCAGCCGTGCTGCGGCGATCGTTTGCGTCGCCGACTCGGGCTGCTCGGTGCGCTGGACCTCGAGATAGAACGCGCCAGGAAAACGCTGCGCCCAGCGAAGCGCCGCCGGAGTTGCCTGCGCCAGACTGCCCGTGAGGAGTGCCTGCCCAACTTCGCCGTGATGCGCGCCCGATAGCGCGATCAGGCCGTCCCCCGCGCGTCCGCCATCGGCGGCGGGCTCGTCAAACCACTCGGCCCGGATCTCGCCCCGGCCACGGTACTCGTTCTCCAGCCACGCTCGGCTCAGCAGCGCACACAGGCGCAGGTACCCGGCGGCATTGCGCGCGAGCAGCAGCATCCGGTAGGGCCGATCGCGCTCGGTTTCATTGGTGATCCAGGCATCGACCCCGCAGATCGGCTTGATCCCGGCAGCGCGTGCAGCTTTGTAGAACTTCACCCAGCCGAACAGGTTGGCGAGATCGGTCATGGCCAGCGCCGGCTGCTGGTCGGCCTGCGCAGCCTCCACCAGCGCGTCGATGCGAACGATCGAGTCGCTGATGGAATATTCGGTGTGGACCCGCAAGTGGACGAAACGGGGGGCGCTCATCGGTAAAATTCTACCCGCCTGGCCGATCAGCGGTGTGGCAACATCCATTCGATGCGCATGCCAGGCCTCGGCTGCGGCCTTACCGATTTCCAATCCTTCCAGAGAAAGCATGCGCTCACCTTCAGCCAAATGCCCAGCGGTTTCACCGCGCCGATCCGGGAAACTCACGTGAAATTCCCCGCCTCGCCCCGTGGCGCCGCGTGGCTGATGGTGGGCTGCGCCGTGCTCTGGAGCAGCGCCGGGGCGCTCACCCGCATGCTGGAAAACGCCCGCGGGTTCGAACTGAGCTTCTGGCGCAGTCTGTTTTGCGCCATCGCCATGTTGTTGATTCTGACTGTGCAGGAGCGCGGCCGGCCGCTTGGGACGGTGCTCAAAATGGGTTGGACGGGCCTGTTCTCCGGGCTGATGTGGGCGGTGATGTTCACCTGCTTCATGATCGCGCTCACGCGGACCAGCGTCGCCAACACGCTCCTGGTGATCGGCTTGGCGCCGCTCCTCGCCGCCCTGCTTGCCCGCATCGTTCTGGGCCAGACCATCCGCCGCATCACCTGGGCGGCGATCATCGCAGCGGGCGCGGGTATCTGGTGGATGGTGCACGAGGCGATCTCGGTCGATGGCCTCACGGGCATTCTCATTGCGCTGGGCGTACCGCTCGCCTCGGCTATCAACCTGGTCACCCTCAGACGGGTTCACGCCGAACTCGATCTCGCGCCGGCGGTTCTGCTGGGCGCCCTGATCTCTTGCGCGGCCATGCTGCCGCTTGCCTGGCCGCTTGCCACCGGTGGACGCGATCTACTCATCCTTGCCTTCCTCGGAGCATTTCAACTCGCGCTGCCATGCTGGCTGATGGTGCGTGCACTCGCCTGGTTGGCGCCTCATGAAGTGGCGTTGATCGCGCTCCTCGAGGTGGTGCTGGGCCCGCTCTGGGCCTGGCTGTTCGTGGGTGAGGCCACACACGCCGCCACCTTGCAGGGCGGCGTGGTGGTGCTTGCCGCACTGGTGGTCAATACCCTGGCCACGAGAAGTTCGCCGCGCTGAGCGGTACCGCGGGCCTGGCGCGGGCTCAGCGCGCGCGGGCGCGCGCAAACATCGCGATCCGCTCACCGTAGGCGCGCGCCGTATCCAGATCGCCCTGGGGCGGGCTCTGCTCGGGTGGCAGGTTGTCCGCCTGCGCCATGACGCCGATCGTCGAACCAATCCGGTTCATCTGCTCGGGCGCACCCGCTGTGGCCGAAGGCATCATGGCGTTACCGACCCAGACCATTCCGTGTTGCATGGCAAGGGTGACGAAGTACATGAGGGTTGAGTATTTATCGCCACTCATGGCAAGCGAGCAGGTGAAGCCTCCCGCCAGTTTGTCCTTCCAGGCCTGGGAGAACCAGACCCGGGACGTCGCGTCAGCGAAGGTCTTGAAGACGCCCGAGGGCCCGCCCATGTAGGTGGGCGCACCGAAGACAATCGCGTCGGCTTCGGCCAGCAGCTCCCAGCCGGGATCGTCGATGGTGCTGACATCGAGCCATTGGGCACGAGTGCCGGTTACCGATGCGGCGCCTTCCCGGAGCGCCTGTGCAACCCGGCGCGTGTGGCCGTAGCCGGAGTGGTAGGCAATGACGACGAGCGACATGGTGCGCGTCTCCTGGGTCAGGGCAGATCGAAAACCAGCACTTCGGCCGCACTACCCGATTCAAGCGTCAGTTCGGATTCGTCAATCAGCATCGCCGCATCGCCCGCACCAAGCGGCCTGCCATTGACGTGAAGCGCGCCTCGGGCCACGTGAACATAAATTCGGCGGCTGGCATCGAGCGTGCGCCGCTCCTGCTCGGCACCGTCGAAGCGCCCGGCCCACAGTCGTACGTCCTGGCAAATGTGCACCACGCCATCTTCGGTGCTGCCCGAGGCGATGAGTGCGAGTCGACCGCGGCGCGATCTGTCATCGATCAGACACTCCTGATAGCCAGGTTCGACAGCCAGACGATCCGGTGTGATCCAGATCTGCAGCATGTGGGTGGTGATGGCGGACTCGCGATTGTGTTCCGAGTGCATCACACCCGTTCCAGCGCTCATTTTCTGGACGCTGCCCGCCCGGATCACAGACGAATTGCCCATGCTGTCTCGATGCGTGATCGCGCCCTCCAGCACATAGGTGATGATCTCCATGTCACGGTGACCATGCATGCCAAAGCCCGTGCCAGGCGCGATCCAGTCTTCATTGATCACCCGAAGGGGACCAAAATTCATATGCGCGGGGTCTTGATACGAGGCAAACGAGAAGCTGTGCCGCGATTTCAGCCAGCCAAGATCAGCCTGGCCGCGTTCGTCGGAACGTCGGATCGTGAACATGGGGGTGCACCGTTCATGAGTCCGGAACGCCTTCGTTCCGGAATGCAAGGGTTGAACATTGCATCAGTGTAAAGACGAGCGGATCGTGACCGAAAAGAAGCCGACGACGCGAACGCTGATTTACCGGACCCCTGACGCATGACCCCGCTCAGTCCATCAACCGTCCCTCAACCGACCGCAGCCGCCGGCTACATCGGTCGGTTCGCACCCTCGCCCACCGGCCCGCTTCACGCGGGATCGCTGGTTGCCGCGCTCGCCAGTTACCTCGACGCCCGCGCCCACCAGGGTCGGTGGCTGCTGCGCATCGAAGATATTGACACCCCTCGCGTTCAAAAGGGTGCCACCGAAGCCATCCTCGCAGTTCTCAGCCAGCTGGGTATGCAGCACGATGGCGAGCCCAGCTTCCAGAGCGCCGGGCGAGCGCGCTACGCAGCCGCGCTCGATCGACTCCGGGCCGCCGGGCAGGTCTATCCATGCGGGTGCACGCGCGCCGAACTTGCCGACTCGCGCCTGAACTGGGGCACATCGGGTGGCGCCGACCGCGGCGCTGCCGCCAAACGATCGGCGCATGCGGGCGACGAGCCTCCGGGGCGCGAGCTGATCTATCCTGGCACCTGTCGTCATGGACTACCCAGCGGACGCAGCGCCCGCTCCTGGCGGGTGCGCGTGCCGGCGAGCCCGGTCCTGTGGCGCGACCGAAGCGGTCGAACACATCATGACGACCTTCAGTCCAGCGTGGGCGATTTCGTCGTCTACCGGGCCGATGGCATCTGGGCCTACCAGCTGGCGGTGGTGGTGGACGACGGCTTTCAATCAGTCACCGACGTGGTGCGCGGGTGTGATCTGGAGGGATCAACATCGCGACAAATCCACCTGCAACAGCTCCTGGGGCTACCCAGGCCACGCTATCTGCATATCCCGGTGGTCCTTGCTGCCAACGGACAGAAGCTTTCCAAGCAGACCGGCGCTGCGCCGATCGACCTCTCGCAACCGGTTCGGGTGTTGAACGACGCCATGAGGCACCTTGGGCTCGAACCGATTGAAACCGATTCGCTCACTACCTTCTGGGACCGCGCCACCGAGCGCTGGGCAACGAGCGCCTATCTGCAGGCGGCCACCCGCCCGGCGGCATCACCAGACGGCAGTCCCTGCGGTTAGCGCTTGAGGGGCTCACCGCCCAGAAGCACGGCAACCCGACGCGCAGGGCGACCCCCGGTTCGCGCGGGCGCAGGCGGCGGCGCTTCCGCCGCTCCCGCAGCTGGCAAAGCCGGCTCATAGGGTTTGAGAAAGAAAGGGTCAACGTTGACCGTAGCGGCCGTTGATGCCCGTCGATCCGGGGACCGCGCCACGCGATCGTCGCGGCCACGACGGGGGGGACGATCATCGAAGTCCCGTTGATGACGTCCGGCGCGCTCGGTGTCATCAGAGGCCGGACGATCAACCACCAGCGTGCGCACCTCGAGCTTGCGCTTGAGGAGTTTCTCAATGTCCTGATGCAGCCGTTCGTCATCGCCCGTCATGAGCGACAAGGCAAGCCCGCTTGCGCCTGCGCGACCGGTGCGACCGATTCGGTGCACATAGTCTTCGGGGCTGTAGGGCAGGTCGTAGTTGATGACTGCGGGCAGTTCGGCGATATCGAGCCCGCGCGCAGCCACATCGGTTGCCACAAGCACGCTCACCTCACCCTTTTTGAAGCCTTCCAGCGTGGCAAGCCGCTCCTGCTGCGACTTGTCGCCATGAATGGCGCTGGCGTTGAGCCCATCGCGCTCGAGCTGACGCGCCAGTCGGCTGGCACCGATCTTGGTGTTGGTGAACACGATGACCTGGCTGATGGCACGATCTCGCACGAGTTGCGCCACGGCCGCGCGCTTGGACTCTGTATCGGCCACGCGATAGACGACCTGCTCAACGGTGTCGGCCGCCGCATTGCGGCGCGCCACCTCGATCGAGATCGGATTTTTCAGGAAACTGGCGGCCAGCTTGCGGATATCCTCGGAGAACGTTGCCGAGAACATGAGGTTCTGCCGCTTGGTTGGCAATGTATTGATGATCCGCTGGATATCGGGCAGGAAGCCCATGTCCAGCATTCGATCTGCCTCGTCAAGCACCAGGATTTCTGCCTGCGCAAGCGTGACCGTGCGCTGGCCCAGATGGTCGAGGAGCCGCCCTGGCGTGGCGATCAGCACCTCGCACCCCTGGCGGAGCGCCGCGATCTGCGGCGCGATGTCCACACCGCCAAACACGACCGCGCTGCGCAGGTGGCTGTGACGCGCGTATTCGCGAACGTTCACGTAAATCTGGTCGGCGAGTTCGCGCGTCGGGGCAAGGATCAGCGCCCGCACGGGATGACGCGCAGGCGAGGCGCTCGCGTTGGCATGCTGCAGCAGACGCTGAAGGATAGGAAGCGCGAATCCCGCAGTCTTGCCGGTACCAGTCTGTGCAGCCCCCATCACGTCATGACCCTGCAACACCACCGGGATGGCCTGCGCCTGAATCGGCGTGGGCTCGCGATAGCCCAATTCATGGACTGCTCGCAGGATGGGCTCTGCCAGCCCGAAGGACTGGAAAGTGATGGCAGGACCCGGCTCTGCGGATGGGGCCGCCGGCGCGGGCTCGCCGGGTTGCAGCGGGGGCGGTTCTTGAGCGACGGAAGGGGTGGTATTCACGCAGGAGGGCCTTCGCCTGGGGGTGTTCGGGTACGCATTTGCGCTGATCGTTCGCTGGTCGTTCGCTGATCGATCGCGCCTATGCTGGCCGCGCCTCAGGTCATCGACCTGACCAACCGACCGGGTCAACCACCCAAGAGGAGTGGCCTGGGTTGTTGCGCTTGACCGAACGGACCCGACTCGGGGCTCGGTTAAATTGAACTAACCCGCTATTGTGCGCCCAGATCGACGCCAGACAAAACGACGACCTGATGATCGGACGCGCCGCCACGGTTGAGTGATGGCAAAAGCATCGCTGATCACGTGTCCGTCCATTGCGCGAACCACAGCATCATCGGTGAATGTCGATTAATCCCCAGCGTTGCCAGCGCGCCCGCGTGTCGACGGCGTTGCTGATTTGTCTTGCCCTGCCAGCCTGTGGCTCGCTTTTGCCACGCGCAACTGACGAGACCCGAATGGCGTGGCAAGAATTCGATCAGGCTCGACAATCGATCGAACAGATCATTCCCTACCAGACCCGCCGTGCCGAGTTACTGTCGGATGGATTTGATCCCTATCGGAATCCAGCAGTGACCATATTGTCGTGGCCCGAATTGCTGCAGAAATTCGCGACGGCCGACGTGTTGAAAACTGGAATACTCGATTCAGGACTCCAGGCGTGCCTCGCCGCCGGCCGACGCTGCACCGGGTTATCAATCAGCGTTCGGCGAATTGCCCGCCAGCGGCAGGGCAATTTCTGGCTTGATTCGCTTTCTTTTCGACGGGAAGTGCTGGTGACAGGCTGGACATTCAACGCACTGATTGTGTTTCTCGATGATCTGGCGATTTACCGTGCGTTCGGAGGTCAACCAAAAATCGAAGAACTGTCAATTACCCGTAACCCGCTTGGACCGATTCAGGCGTGGGGGGACTCGGTGGGCGGGCTGCTGCTTCGATAGGTTGAGATAAAATAAAATTCATATTAATCATTGTCTTACAATAACCAATTAAAGCCGTGATTAATAAATGATCGCCTTAAAAATATCAACCGAGGCTTAATCTGAAATTCTCCTTATTCATCAATTTATTGCGTCGAAAAACATAAACCTGATAAATTCACGGTTCTGTCATTTTCAATCCGGATCGACAATCATGGCCCGTAGCTACGAAGCAATTAAGAAGCAGATCGCGCGCCTTGAGGCGCAGGCAAAAGCGCTTGAATCCGCGCGCGATAACAAAAAGGTCCGTGCGGTGGCGCGCGTCAAGGCCTACATGAAAAAACTGGGAGTCTCGGTTCAGGATCTCGCTGACTCGAGCCCTCGCGCGAAGTCGGCCACCAAGGGTCGGGGTCGGGCTGCAGCCAAACCCAAATCAACCGTAGCGCCCAAGTTTCGCGATCCCGATAGTGGCGCCACCTGGACAGGTCGCGGTC
Source organism: Betaproteobacteria bacterium (assembly GCA_009921765.1). The sequence continues at coordinate 14,691 of RFXC01000061.1, forward strand.
GGCCCCCGGTATGGCTCGCGCAGAAAATCGCGCAAGGCGCCACCAAAGAGCAGTTCCTCATCACGACCCAATCCACCCCGGCCTGAGGGGGAAAGGGCGCATCCCCGTTAGTGGGAAAGCGCCCCGCCCTCTCTTGAGATTGGTGGGCCCCCCGGGAGTCGAACCCGGCACCAACGGATTATGAGTCCGCTGCTCTAACCAAGCATGAGCTAGAGGCCCGCAGCGCCAATTGTAGACCGGCGTTCGATTCCTGAACTCACCGGGTACTTCCAGACGCGGATCGAAGTCGGCGCTGATGCAGATTGTTCGCCCCCAGGGCAAGCACCACAAGTGCAGCGCCCACCAATTCGGCTGAGGTGAACTGCGCCCCCATCACCGCGAGAAGCCCAAACGCCACCACCGGCGTGAGGTTGCTGAGCAGCACCGAATTGAGCGCACCGATTCGGCGCAGGCTGATGTTCCAGAGAAAAATGGCCACCAGCGCTCCGAATATCGCGAGAAACGCGATTTTTCCGATGAGCGCGCCGTCCAGACTCGCTGGAAAATAGGTGGCGCCCGCAAGATGCGCGACCCACCAGACGGGCGTGGCCGCAGCCACGCCGAACAGGCAGGTGAGTGCCGAGATTCGCGCGCTCGACCAGTGCGAAATCGACCGCGTCGACACCGAATACGTGACCCAGGCAATCGAGCCCAGAAACACCAGCGTATTACCAACAAATTCATCAACCGTGATCGACATATCGGTTGCAAACGCAGCCCCGCCGCGCGTCACCACCAGCATGACGCCCAAAAAAGCGACTGCGATGCATGCCAGCGTGAAACGTTCGGGACGTCGGCGCTCGAGGAGCCACTGAGCCAATACGGCAATGGCTGGTTGCAGCGCTCCGATAATGGCTGCCGACTCAGGTCGGGTGAGCGTCAAGCCGGCAAATACCAGCATCACCGATCCTGCGATACCCACGCCACCCGCAACCGACAAAACACGGAAATGCCCGGCGGGTGAGACGGCCGCCCATCCCTCTTTCCAGACGAGAAGCGCAACAAAGCCGAGCATGGCGGTCACATAACGCAGCAAGCCCAGCGAAAAGCCGTCGAGCTGCGCAAGGACCTGTTTTCCGAGGGGAATCTGGAATCCCCAGATCAGCACCGCGCCCAAAGCGGCGGCAACGCCTGCACCAAAATGCCCGCCGCTACTCACCGCTCAGCAAACCGCGCCATCAACCGCGAGACTGAGCGCTGCATCGCCATGAATGCCCAACCACAAACGGGAGGCTGTGCCCCGCCCTGACAAATGGCTGGTACCGACTGACTTACTGGCCTTCAAGAAAACTTTTCAGCTTGTCGGCCCGCGTGGGATGACGCAGTTTGCGTAGCGCCTTGGCCTCGATCTGGCGGATACGCTCACGCGTGACATCAAACTGTTTGCCGACCTCTTCCAGCGTGTGATCGGTGCTCATTTCAATGCCGAACCGCATGCGAAGCACCTTGGCCTCCCGAGGGGTGAGCGAATCGAGCACTTCCTTCACCACATCGCGCATCGAACCGTGGAGCGCTGCATCAGCCGGCGCAAGGGTGGTGGTGTCTTCGATGAAATCACCGAGGTGCGAATCGTCATCGTCACCAATCGGCGTTTCCATTGAAATCGGCTCTTTTGCGATTTTCAGGATTTTGCGGATCTTGTCTTCCGGCATCTCCATTCGCGTGGCGAGGGTGGCCGGATCGGGTTCCTGACCCGTCTCCTGAAGAATCTGTCGGCTGATCCGGTTCATTTTGTTGATCGTTTCGATCATGTGAACCGGGATACGAATGGTGCGTGCCTGATCAGCAATTGAACGCGTGATGGCCTGCCGAATCCACCAGGTTGCATAGGTGGAGAATTTGTAGCCGCGCCGATATTCGAATTTATCAACGGCCTTCATCAGGCCGATGTTGCCTTCCTGAATCAGATCGAGAAACTGAAGACCGCGGTTGGTGTATTTCTTGGCGATCGAGATGACCAGCCGCAAATTGGCCTCGGTCATTTCGCGCTTGGCCTTCCGAGCGCTGGTCTCGCCGGTGGTCATCTTCCGATTGATGTCTTTCAGGTCAGCCAATGGCAAAACCACCCGCACCTGCAGGTCAATCAGCTTTTGCTGCAGATCCTGGATGGCTGGCACGTTGCGCGTGAGCACCTGCTGCCATGCGGAGGGCTTGCTCAGCTCGGAGTCGACCCAGCGCAGATTGGTTTCGTTACCCGGAAACGATGCGAGGAAATGCTCGCGTGGCATGCCGACCCGCCGAACGCAGATTTCGCCAATGGAGCGTTCGAGCTTCCGAACCTCTTCGACCTGGCTGCGCAGCGTATCGCAGAGTTTTTCGACGATTTTCGCGGTGAAGCGGATCGTCATCAGCTCGTCTTGAATTTCGCCTTGAGCCTTGAGGTAGGGCTTGCTCTGGTAACCATCTTTCTCGAAGGCAACCCGCATCCGATCAAAGCCCGAGCTGATCAGTTCGAACTTTGCGAGCGCATCGCGCTTGAGTTCCTCGAGCCGGGCGGTGTTGGCACCGCCACCATCGCCTCCCTCTTCGTCTTCAAAGTCGGCTTCTTCGGCAGGCGCGGGGGCAGCCGCAGCAACGAACTCGACCTCCTGAGCGTTCGGATCGATCAGTCCATCGACCACTTCGTCGATGCGCATGGTTCCGGCCCGGATTCGATCGGCGTGGTCGAGGACTTCCTTGATCGTGGTGGGACAGGCCGAGATCGCGAGGATCATGTGCTTGAGGCCGTCCTCGATGCGCTTGGCGATTTCGATCTCGCCCTCGCGCGTGAGGAGTTCAACCGAGCCCATTTCCCGCATGTACATGCGGACCGGATCGGTTGTTCGACCAAATTCGGAATCAACCGTGGACAACGCCGCTTCAGCCTCTTCCTCGGCGTCGTCGTCGGAGCTCGCCACCGGCGTGGTGTCGGCCATGAGCAGCGTTTCGGCATCAGGTGCCTGGTCGTAAACCGCGATGCCCATGTCATTGAACGTGCTGACGATAGACTCGATCGCCTCGGCCTCGACCAGATCTTCGGGGAGATGGTCGTTGATCTCGGCATAGGTGAGAAAACTTCGCTCCTTGCCGAGCTTGATCAGCGTCTTGAGGTTGTTTCGGGTGGCCTCGCGCTGCTCTTCGGTGATGCCCGAGCGGCCGCCGAGTTCCTTGAGAAGTTGTTTTTCTTTCGCGCGGCTGCCGCGTTTGGTCGCTTTGACTGCGGCCACCGGCACCTCGGGAATGGGTTCGGCCTCGGTGTCCGCGTCGTCGAACACTTCGACCTGGTCGGAACCATCGGCGGACTCGTCAATCTCATCATCGCCTTCGGACCGGGCACCGGCCTTGGCGGGCTTGCCTGGCTTTCCGGGTTTGGCGGCTTTGGTTTCCTTGGCAGGCGTGCCGGACTTGGCTTGCTTGGCTTCCTTGGCAGGCGTGGCAGACTTGGCCGAACCAGCAGCAGGCTTCGTTGCAGGCGCTGTTTCGGCAGGTTGCGGATCGGATTGCTTGGCTACAGTCTTGGCGGGGCTGGCAGCGCCTGCGGCCTTGACAGGAGGTACAGACTTGGCAGGCGCGCTGGCCGCTGCGGCCTTGTTGCCAACGGCGCGAGGCTCCTTTGCCGCGACGCCCGCCGACGGGTTGGCCGCTGCGGGCTTACTGTCTTTACCCGCGGCGTTAGCCGCTTTCGGGACCGCCTTAGAGGCGGTTGTCGCGACGGGCTGGACAGAGACCTTCGAGACCGAGGTTCCGCCCGACTTGCCGGCTGCTTTCGAAGCCGCCTTGTCGACCGCCTTGTCGGCCGGTTTGTCGGCCGATTTGGCAACGGGCTTGGCCGCTGGCTTGGTAACGGGCTTTGACGGAGCTTTTGAAGCGGACTTGGCAGCGGAGCTGGGGGCCGACTTGGTCACCGGTTTGGCGGCTGATTTTCCGGCCGGCGCTGACGTCGGTTTGGATGCCGGCCTGGCGGCTGCCTTGGCAGCCGCTTTCATGACCGGCTTGGCTGTGGATTTGGCGGCGGGCGCAGCAGGCTTTGCCGACACTTTGACCGTGGGCTTCGCAACGGGCTTGGCGGGCGCTTTCGCAGCAGCCTTCGCAACGCTCTTTGAAGCGGTCTTTGAAGCGGTCTTTGATGCCGCCTGGGCCACCGCTTTGCCCGTCGCAGGACCCTTCTTTGCGGGCGACGGCGCGGCCTTGGCTGGCGGCTTTCCCGCTGCCTTGACGGCAACGCGGGACGGGGGTTTCGAACCCCGCGCTGCAGGGCGGGGCGACGCCGACTTGGCGGGCAACTTGGCGGTGCTGCGGGCAGTACCCTTGGCTGCAGACTTGGCCGCTGGTTTTGCGGCCGACTTGGTCACCACCTTGGCCACTGACTTGACTGCCCCTTGCCTGGAACCTGCCGGCTTGGACGCCGCTGCTTTCGTACCTGTTCGCTTCATCAGTTACCCCAGTTTGCCTGAACGCTTGCCGCCCCAGCCTTATAAAACGCCTTTAGACTCCGCAAGCCTGGTTTAGAACCCGGGTTCTAA
>RFXC01000601.1 GCA_009921765.1 Betaproteobacteria bacterium
CGTATAAAAGCCTGTTTAATTGGATTTAAACATAAACTTAAAACAGATACTGTTATTTTGTATTGCCACGGAAACAAATGGCACATGGATTTTTATTGGCAACGTGCCAAACTTTTAGCTCATATTAATGGAAAATGCCGTTATCCGGTTTTATTTTTTGATTATAGAGGTTTTGGATTAAGTGAGGGACAATCCAGTGAAACAGCCATGTATGCCGATACGCGTGCCTGTTTGCAATGGCTCAAAGATCAAGGCGTTGTGTCTAATCGCTTAATACTATATGGCTTTAGTTTAGGAAGTGCTCCCGCAACCGAAATCTGCTCACATGTAACAGATAATCCTATTTCACCCTCAAAATTAATTCTTGAAGCACCCTTTGGAAGTTCTGAAATAATGGTAAAGGACGCATCTCGAATAAATTTGCCTGCATCTTATTTTACAAATCTAAAAATTGATAATTGTGAAGAAATTAAAAATGTTTCTATTCCACTTTTATGGACGCATGGCACAAGTGATATGTTTTTAAATTATAAAACACATGGCGAAGTGGTTTATAACAATAAACATTATGGCTATAAAACCAAATATCTAGTTGAAAATGCCGGCCATGATAACATTCCAAATACAATGGGATTTGATGTTTACTTACATGAAATAGGAAAATTTATTCGCATGGATGTAAAATAAAGTTACACACCTAAAAAAATCGCAGATGTGTATTTGCCACCCAACCCTCTTGTTGGAATTCAGTTTCAATAAGCGTCCAATGCTCAGAAGTTTGTATTGGTTTAAAATACGAACCCTCAGGAAGCACACCACGCGACTCTGATGCCGTGTTGGGCTCAGCATAATATTTAACCTGTGATGCAATAATAATGCCTTGATTTTGGGTAGTTTGGTGTTGAAATTGCCATAAACCTAAACCTAAAGTTATTCCAAAAACCGAAATAAATACAAGATTAAAAATTACATGAAATTTTAATGTGTAAATAAAACAGTATGTAAAAAACATAAATCCTAAAATCAAAACTATAATGTTAATTATAAACCAAAATGTATAGGAAATATTATATTGAAGCTTCTGTTTTATAAATTTCCATAATTGAAAT
>RFXC01000602.1 GCA_009921765.1 Betaproteobacteria bacterium
GGGCGGCAGGGCGACTGCGTTTGACAAGGTCGGATTCGAGGATTCACAGACCACCTCCCCAGAGGGCCTCACGCGGGACGGCAAGACGCTCTACTGGCGCGAGAGCCGGGGCCGCAACACCCCCGCGTTCATGGCCATTGACCTCGACACGGGCGCTAGGCGTACCATCGGCGAGGACCCTCGTGCCGATTTCGGTGGTTCTATCGTGGATCCCGCCACCGGCCGCGTCCTGGCCTACACCGTCAATTACCTCAAGAACGAATGGCGCGCCGTCGACGACACGGTGAAGGGCGACATCGACCTTCTCGACGGGCAACTGAAGGGAGAGTGGGGCGTACAGAGCCAGACCCGCAACGGGCGCATCTGGGTAATAGGTCACGATCCCGTAACCGCCCCGGTACGCACGCTGGTCTTTGACCGTGATGCCAAGACGCTCACGGAGCTCTACGTAGCCCGCCCAGCGCTCATCGGCGCGCCTTTGCCCATCATTTGCCCGCTGAAAATCCGCTCTCGCGATGGCATGACACTCGTCTCCTACCTCGCGCTTCCCGAGGGATCCGATAAGGACGGCGATTGCCGCCCTGATACGCCGCTGCCCTTGGTGCTCAATGTGCACGGCGGCCCCTGGGCGCGTGATGGCTTCGGCTACAACGCCCAGAGCACGTGGCTCACCAATCGTGGCTATGCGTCGCTGCAGGTGAACTTCCGCTCGTCGACCGGTTTCGGCAAGTCGTTCATCAACGCCGGCGACCGGGAATGGGGCCGCAAGATGCACGACGACCTGATCGACGGCATCGACTGGGCGGTCACGAACAAGGTGGCGCTCCCAGACAAGATCGCGATCTACGGTGCTTCCTACGGTGGCTATGCGGCTCTCTGGGGCGCCACCAACACGCCCGATCGATTTGCGTGTGCCGTGGCGGTCGTGGCGCCCTCGAACCTGGATACGTTGATCGCCACAGTGCCGCCCTACTGGGAATCGTTCCGGGAGCAGCTCTACCGACGCGTGGGAGACCCGCGCACGGAAGTCGGTAAGGCGCTGCTCAAGGAGCGCTCACCGCTCACGCACGTGGATCGCATTTCACGCCCGCTGCTGATAGGTCAGGGCG
>RFXC01000603.1 GCA_009921765.1 Betaproteobacteria bacterium
GCAGTTTCCCAAGCGGAGTGATGTCGCGCCAGTAGCGCTCCGCATAAACCGGCGAGTACATCGCCGCTTCCCGCAGTTGCAAGCGCCGGGTTACCGGTGGGGTTGATCGCCAGCCGGCCATCAGCTGCAGCAACAACGCTGCCCGAGCCTTTGAGTATCACGCAGGCGTTGAACCGTGCGGCGAGCTCAGCCGCAACGCTTAAGCGGTTATCTTGCACCTGTGAGGTATCAGAGCCGATCAGCCGTGCTGCCTCGGCAGGGTGGGGTGTGAGCAGTGAAGGCGCGCGGCGGCGCGCCAGACGTTGCTGTAACCCGTATTCTTGCGCCACCAAATTCAGCGCATCTGCATCTAGCACTAAGGGCAAGTGAGTCGATAGGGCGCGCGCCACAAGATCATGCGCTGCGCGCGCGTTGCCCAGACCCGGCCCGATCACGACCGCACCCTGATGCAGTTCGATGGCAGTCGCATCGCGACACATCAACTCCGGATGCACCGGATCAAACGCAGGTGGTGCCGCTGCGAATGCAGCGAACACTCTGCCGGCGCCCGCCATGGCCGACATGCGCGCAGCCAGCAGCACAGCGCCGCTCATACCCGCAGCACCGCCGATAACAGTGACATCCCCAAAACTCCCTTTGTGGGAGGCGTGGGCGCGAGCAATAAACACATCCGGAAACAGCGCCGGGGTAATCAACCGCGCCAGCGGCGCGCCAAAGGTCTCGACATCCAAGCCAAGCGCATCGACCACCACTTTACCGGCATAGTCACGGCCGGAGCCGGTGTGCAGGCCGGGCTTGTCGGCGATCAGGGTTAGCGTGGTATCGGCGCGAACCGCTAGTGCGCCGCCCAACACACCTCCATTATCTGCGTCCAAGCCGCTTGGCACATCAATCGCCAGCACCGGGCAGTTGAGCGCGTTGATCTGCTCGACGGCTGCTGCAAACGGCCCGGCCAGTGGTCGTGCCAGTCCGATCCCGAACAAGCCATCAATCGCCAGCGCCCAGTGCGCCGTGACATCAAACCGATCCACAAATTGCACCTTGGCGCCACGCGCGCGCTGATAAGCCGCCAGCGCATCGGTGGGCAGGCGCTGCGGGTCGGCCATCAG
>RFXC01000604.1 GCA_009921765.1 Betaproteobacteria bacterium
CAATTCATCGCTGAAAGCGGACGCCAGCAAAGCCGCTGGGATGGCAAAGATGCCGATGCCCAGCAGCGCAAGCACCGAGGTCATCGCCCGTCCCCAGGGGGTGACCGGGGAAATGTCGCCATAGCCCACCGAAGCCAATGTGATGACGGCCCAGTAAATGGATTGCGGGATGTTCTCGAACTTCTCGGGCTGCGCCTCATGCTCGAAGAGATAGCCCAGGCTGGCCGTGAGGATCACCAGCAGCAGCATCACGAACGCCGAGGCTGCCAACACCGGCCACTCGCGCAGCACCACCGTGGTCAGGGTTCTGGTGGCGCCGGTGTAGCGCGTCAGCTTGAACAGGCGCAGCAGCCGGAAGACCCGCAGGAAACGCAGGTCGAACAGTTGATGAAGAAAGACTTCAAGGAAGAACGGCAGGATGGCCAGGAAGTCGATCACCGAACTGAACGAGCTCGCATGCTTGAAGCGCCCCGCGACGGCGCGCTGATACCCGGGCGTCTCCACACAGGCGTACAGCCGCAGCAGGTACTCCGCCGTGAAGATCGTGACCGCCACGGCGTCCAGGACGATGAACTCGACACTCAGGACGTAGTGCACGCTGTGCACGGACTCCAGCACCACCGCGACCACCGAGATGACCACCCACAGGACGATGAATCCGTCGAACAACTGATGAAGCGTGCCGCCATAGTCGCTGGGAAAGACCAGCGCGTGGACCCTCTGCCGGAACGTGCGCCCTGCATTGGCCTGCACGAATTCCTTCCAGGCCGGGGCCAGCACCCGGAACAGCTTGAGGATCCGCAGCAAGCGCAGGAAACGCAGCGCCCGCAAATCCACCGGCACGAGGGCCTGCAGGTAGAAAGGCAGGATGGCCAGCAGGTCGATCACCGCGAACGGACTGCGCGCATGGGCAAGCCGCGGGTGGCTGTGCCCCGAGAACTCGGGGTCCTCGGGCGCCACGTACAGCCGCAGCAGGTATTCCAGCGTGAACACCGCCACCGACAACATGTCGAACAGGTGAAACCAGCGCGCATGGGGCTCGTACAAGGCCGGCATGTGCTCCAACATCAACGCCGTCAGG
>RFXC01000605.1 GCA_009921765.1 Betaproteobacteria bacterium
ACGCGCCTGGCTGGCGCATGTCGGAGCAGGTCGCCCCGAAGGCCCGATCTGCCTGGTCACGGCGCATTCAGGAGACGGCGGAGCGATCCATTGTCCGTCAGCCAGCAGCGCTCGCACGGCCGATTCAGCGCTCGTGCTGTATGAAGGCGAGGTGAGGCTCTTGCCGATACATTCGGCCCAGGCGGCGCCCTGCGCGTTCGAGCTGGATCTTGCGCTTGAGTGGTCACCATCTGTCTGGAGCGCCGCCCCGGCCATCGTGCAGATCCCGAACATCAAACTGCTTCAAGCACTCTCGCTGTCGGCTCAGATGGCGGGCGCTCTCCGCGCAGTCTTCGAACGCACTCTCGTCTGGGCTAACGAGCGCGAACAATTCGGCAGGCCGATCGGGAAGTTCCAGGCCATTCAACATCAGCTGGCAGTGCTCGCGGAAGAGGCGTTTGCAGCGCAGATCGCCGTCCAGATTGCCTGCCTACCGGCGGCGACCTCTCTGGGTGCAAGCGGGCACAACGCGTCAGGCCCTGAGGCCGATACCCATTCCCGCCTCGCAGTCGACGGGATGCGTATTGCGATCGCCAAAGCACGCACCAGCGAAGCCGCCCTGCAGGGCGCGCAGATTGCGCACGCGATCCACGGCGCGATCGGCTTCACCCGGGAGTTCGATCTGCAATTGTTCACCCGGCGCCTGCATGCCTGGCGTCAGGCCGCAGGCAGCGAATCCGCCTGGCACAAGATCGTCGGCGAATCACTTTTAGCCCCCCCGGGCAAACCGCTATCACTGGACTTCATCAGGGCTGCGACCGACCCACTGGCGCCCTGAGGGCATATCCTCTTTTTGAACGGAGACCGCTGTGAGCGACTTTCTGGAAATCACCCGCGATGGCGCTGTCGTCACCTGGACCATGAATCAGCCCGCCACCCGCAATGCCCTCACAGGCAATACGGCGGTAGCCGAAATCGTAGCGGCGGCCACCGCCGCCTCTGCGGACCGCAGCGTCAGGGCGATCATCCTCACGGGCGCAGGCCCGGTATTTTCCTCGGGCGGCAATGTCAAAGACATGGCGCGCTTTGCCGAACCGGGGAT
>RFXC01000606.1 GCA_009921765.1 Betaproteobacteria bacterium
GATGTCCAGCGCATGCTGCACCAGTCGTTCATCGCCCCAGATGATGCCGGGGGCCTTGCCGCAGGCGAGGATGCGGGCAAAGGCATCATCGATGGCGGCCTGCACTGTCGAATGACTCATCTCGCCAGGAAAACCGAGGTCGGCTGATAGATCGGCCGGCCCGATGAACACGCCATCCACCCCATCGACTGCGGCGATCTGTTCCAGATTGGCCAGACCCTCGCGGGTTTCGATCTGCACCAGCAGGCAGAGCTCCTCGGCCGCGACACGGAAGTAATCCTTCACCCGGCCAAAGCGCGTGGCGCGGGTGGTGCCACCCAGTCCGCGCACGCCATCGGGCGGATAGCGCATGGCCCGCACCGCCGCGCGCGCCTCGTCGGCGTTTTGCACCATCGGAATCAACAGCGTCTGCGCCCCGGCGTCCAGATAGCGCTTGATCAGCACCGTGTCGTTCCAGGCCGGTCGCACGATGCCCTGCGGCGGATGCGCCAGGCCCTGCGCCCCGGCGCCGATGCACTGCAGGTGCGACACCACCTGCAGCAGATCATTGGGCGAGTGCTCGGTGTCGATCAGCAGCCAGTCAAAGCCCGACCCGGCCACCGCCTCGGTGACATAGGGACTGCCGGCACTGAGCCACAGACCGATCTGCGCCCGGCGCTCGCGCAGCGCGCGCTTGAAGTGATTGATGGGCAGTTGCATGCCTTACACCGCATAACCCTTATCGCGCAGGCCCTTCACCACCCAGTCGCGATTGACGGTGCCGGCCTTGATCTCTTTCAGGTTCTTGGTTTCCTTGACCAGGATGGACTTGGCCGAGTCGAGGATTTCTTTGGCGTGCGATTGCGGTACCGCGACGATGCCATCGGCATCACCGACGATGATGTCACCCGGCATCACCACCATGTCGCCGATGACGATGGGCACGTTGATCTCGCCCGGACCTTCCTTGTACGGGCCACGATGCGAGACGCCGCTGGCGAACACCGGGAAGCTGCTCTCACCCAGTTCGGCCGAGTCGCGGATCGCGCCCCAGATGATCATGCCGGCCACGCCGCGCTGTTCGGCGCGCGAGGACATCTGC
>RFXC01000607.1 GCA_009921765.1 Betaproteobacteria bacterium
AGTTCGCCGCGGCCGCCGACGCGTTGGATGGTCTGCTCCTGCAGAAACCGCAGCAGCTTCACCTGCACGGGCAGCGGTACATCGCCGATTTCGTCGAGAAACAGGGTACCGCCTGCCGCGCATTCAATTCGTCCGCGCCGCTGCTGGTGAGCACCGGTGAAAGCCCCTTTCTCGTGCCCGAACAATTCGCTTTCGATCAGCGTTTCGGGAATCGCGCTGCAGTTGATCGCCACAAACGGCCCGCTACGCCGGCGGCCGAGTTCATGGACCGAGCGAGCAGTCATTTCCTTGCCGGTGCCACTTTCCCCCAGAATCAGCACCGGCGCGTCGGAGGCTGCGACCTTCCGTACGGTCGCCGCCACTGCCTGCATGCCCGAAACATCCCCGGGCGGAATCGCATCGGCCGAGAGTGTGCTCCCGGCGCGATACTCCCGCTCCCATCGCGCGACGCGACACGCCCGCCGGAGCAACACCCGCAACTCTTCCGGGTCGACCGGCTTGGCGAGAAAGTCGCAAGCGCCAGTGCCCACCGCGCGAGAAGCCGGGTCGGGCGCGGTCTGCCCGCTCAGCACGATCACGCGCGTGGTCGGATCCCGGCGCAGGATCTCACCGATCAGCGCAAGGCCTTCGGTCGGTGATGCGGGATCCGGTGGCAGTCCGAGGTCCAAGAGCACGGCTGCCGGCGCGGACTTCTCAATGGCTGCGATCGCACCGCCGCGATCGGAAGCAAGCCCGACCGCGTAGTCTTCACTGAGATTCCAGCGAAGCTGCGTGAGCAGCGCCTCGTCGTCATCGACAATCAGCACGGCGGGCTTTTCGGAAGTGGGCATGGACGGCAGTGATTTCCCCCGGTTCACCCCACCACTGGGCCAACCCGCAGAAACACGCGGAACACTGTGCCTTCGCCGGGTCGGCTGCTCACCGTGATCCGCCCGCCGTGCGCTTCGATGATCGAGCGGCTCTGGAACATCCCGATGCCCAGCCCCGATGGCTTCGTCGTGCGGAACGGGCGAAACAACGACTCGCTCACAAAGCGTTCCGACATCCCGCAGCCGTTGTCCCCCACCGTAAGCACGGCCCA
>RFXC01000608.1 GCA_009921765.1 Betaproteobacteria bacterium
GAACGCCTCATAATGGATTAGCCCGATCATCAGCACCGCCAGCGGGAACAGTAGACCGATGCGAGCAGAGTACTTCTCCAGAAGCGCTAGAAACACCGGCGTCCCACCTAGGTCGATTTCCACCGAAGGATCCGCATGCTTGTTGGCCACCTCGCGCACTTGGTGCTCGATAGCCGTGAAGCCGCCGGGGATTTTTTTGAATTCGGCCACCACCTGAGCTGTGCGAGCGTCGCGCGACACTGAGAGATTCGTGTACACCGGGTTAAGCGCCAGCGCCGCGCGTAACGCCTCGGCCGAATCTGGCCCGCTGCCCAAGAGCGGCTTTACTACCATGCCCTCATCATTGCCAGTAATGCTCTTGGACTTACGCGCAGCAATGCTGTTTACGTTGGCGCGGACCACGCCGGGCAGGCGCAGGACGTCCTCGGTGATGGCACGCACTCGCTCGGTCACGCCGTTCTCGTAGATCGTGCCGCTGGTGGCATGTACGCCGATCACCACGGTGAACCGGTTGCCGAACAGCGCCTCGATACGGTTGGTGGTGGAAATGAGCGGGTGGCTCTGGGGCAGGATGTCATCGGGATCCACCACGATGGACAGCTGGCGGGTCTGGGAGGCGAGCAGCAGCGTGGCTAGGGCGACCAGCAGCATGACGATGATGCGGTAGCGGACCACCGCGCGCAGATAGCGTTCGAGCATGTATACCTCCAGCCTCAGGGGCGTTAAGTTGACAATGTCTACATCAGTCGCCATTCTTACGCGACCATGTTGTCGTTGTCAACATCTTCAAACCTGGGTTTCTCTTGCCAACATGGGCGCAACGACAGAAAATGGAATTTGATGAGAACTGCTTATGCCCGCCCCAAAGAAACCCGCAGCGCCCCGAACCACACACAAGGTTAAAAGCAAGCCCACGTCCTACCATCACGGCAACCTACGCGAGGCGCTGCTCGAGGCCGGGCTTGAACTGCTCCGGAAAGATGGCGCAGAGTCGTTGGGACTGCGAGAACTGGCACGCCAGGCCGGAGTGAGCCGAACCGCGCCCTATCGGCACTTTGAGAGCAAGGAGGCCCTTATCG
>RFXC01000609.1 GCA_009921765.1 Betaproteobacteria bacterium
CGGCGTGAACCTGCTCAAGAGTGGCCTGCAATCGGCGCCACGCGAACTGGGCAGTGCTCCCTGTCAGGAGATCGTGTGGCAGGGCAGCGAGGTCGATCTCGGTCGGCTGCCGGTGCAGACCTGCTGGCCGGGTGACGCCGGACCGCTCATCACCTGGGGCTTGACGGTGACACGCGGGCCACACAAGCCGCGACAGAATCTCGGTATCTATCGGCAGCAGGTGATTGCGCCCAACAAGCTCATCCTGCGCTGGTTTGCACATCGCGGCGGCGCGCAGGATTTTCGCGACCATGCGCTGGCCCATCCGGGTGTGCCGTTCCCGGTGTCAGTGGCGCTGGGCGCCGATCCGGCCATGCTGCTGGCCGCCGTGACGCCGATCCCCGACAGTCTGTCGGAGTATCAGTTCGCCGGATTGTTGCGCGGCGCGCGGACCGAACTGGTGCGCTGCCTTGGCAACGATCTGCAAGTGCCGGCCTCGGCCGAGATCGTGCTCGAGGGCGCCATCCTGCCCTCGGCCGAGGATGCCTCGGGCTGGGAGATGGCACCGGAAGGCCCGTTCGGTGATCACACCGGCTATTACAACGAGGTCGAGCGGCATCTGGTGATGACCGTCGATCGCATCACCATGCGTCCCGATCCGATCTATCACTCCACCTACACCGGCAAGCCGCCGGATGAGCCCTCGATCCTGGGTGAAGCGCTGAACGAAGTGTTCGTGCCCATCCTGCAAAAGCAGTTTCCCGAGATCGTCGATTTTCATCTGCCGGCCGAGGGCTGTTCCTATCGCATTGCCGTCGTGAGCTTGCGCAAGGAATTCCCCGGCCATGCGCGACGGGTGATGTTCGGCATCTGGAGCTTTCTGCGTCAGTTCATGTACACCAAGACCATCATCGTGGTGGACGATGACATCGATGTGCGCGACTGGAAGGAAGTGATGTGGGCGCTCAGCACCCGCTTCGATGCCGCGCGCGATACCGTGATCGCCGAGAACACGCCGATCGATGAACTGGATTTCGCCTCGCCGGTGGCGGGCTTGGGCTCGAAGATGGGACTGGATGCCACCAACAAGTGGCCGG
>RFXC01000610.1 GCA_009921765.1 Betaproteobacteria bacterium
GGGGTTGAAGTCGGCCTCCAGCTGCATCCACACGGGCGCGCAGGCGGCCACAAAATCATCCAGGATCCGGTTGGTCACCTCCTCGTGGGAGATGCTGCGCTCGCGGTAGCTGTTCACGTAGAGCTTGATGGCCTTGAGCTCCATCACCCGCGGCCCCGGCTGATACAGCAGCCGCAGGGTGGCGAAGTCGGGGTAGCCCGAGAAGGGGCACTTGCAGGTGAATTCCGGCAGGGTGATGGCAATCTCGTAGGCCCGGCCAGGACGGGGGTTCTCGAAGCAGATCAGCTCCGCCTCAGCGATGGCCCGCTCGCCGTAGAGGGGGGTGCGGGTCTGATCGGCGGTCATGGCAGGGCATCGGCTCGAGCCCGGATGCTACGCAGCGCGGCAGCGGTAGCAATCGCCACATCCAGGGCCCCAGAGCTGCGGCCTAATACACCCGTCACGGCGGGATGATCCCGGCGATGACCTTTCCGATTCTGAAGTCGCCTGCCAGACTTCACTCCAATCAGACGTTCCTGAGACCGCTCCCGTCGCCATGAAAAAAGTCGAGGCCATCATCCGCCCCTTCAAGCTCGAGGATGTGAAGCTGGCGCTGGTCAACGCCGGCATCGTCGGCATGACCGTGAGCGAAGTGCGGGGCTTCGGCCGCCAGAAGGGCCAGGTGGAGCGCTACCGCGGCGGCTCGGAATTCACCGTGGAATTCCTGCAGAAGCTGAAGCTGGAAATCGTGGTGGACGACGACCGCGTCGACACCGTGGTGACCGCCATCCAGGATGCGGCCCGCACCGGCGAAATCGGCGACGGCAAGATCTTCATCAGCCCGATTGATTCGGTGATCCGGATCCGCACCGGCGACCGCGACAGCAGCGCCATCTGAGCCAGGCCCAGGCACCAGCCTCAGCTGGCCAGCGTGGCCGCCACCAGCCGCCGAATCGCCTCCTCGGAAGGGGGTGTTTCGGCGGCTGTTTCATCGGCGGCCCAATCCCCCTGCCGCAGCCACAGCAGGTATTCGTGGTTGCCAGCGGGGCCGGTGATCGGCGAGGCCACCAC
>RFXC01000062.1 GCA_009921765.1 Betaproteobacteria bacterium
ACGGTTTCTCGCAATAGCCATTGCGAGCGCGCCCACCGCGCCCATGGCACCGCCCTCGGTCGGGGTAGCAACGCCGAGGAAGATGGTGCCCAGCACCAGGAAGATGAGCGCAAGCGGCGGGATCAACACAAACGTGACCTGCTCGGCCATCTTCGACAGCAAGCCGAGCCTGAAGATACGGTTCAGGATGGATGCGGTGAAGGCGATTGTCGCACCCACACACATCGACACCACGATCACCTCGTCGATGGGGGCCGGGGTCGCCTTGCCGCGAAGCCAGGTCAAAATCTCGGCGTAGTGCAGGCCGAAGGCCACCGAAATGGCCACCGTGATGCCCATCAGAACGCCCAGAGAACGAAGACCGCTTGTGCCGTCGTCTTCCCGGATGGTGCGCGCCTCGGGCGGCAACGCCGGCGCGTAGTCAGGTCGGATCATCGTGGTGAGAAACACATAGCCCACATACAGCCCGGTGAGGATGAATCCCGGGATGAAGGCGCCCATGTACATGTCGCCCACGCTCTTGCCGAGCTGGTCGGCGATCACGATCAGAACGAGCGAAGGCGGGATGATCTGCGCGAGGGTGCCTGAGGCCGCGATCACTCCGGAGGCAAGCCTTCTGTCGTAGCCATAGCGCAGCATGATGGGCAGCGAAATGAGCCCCATCGAGATCACCGAGGCGGCGACGACGCCGGTGGTGGCCGCGAGCATGGCGCCCACCAGAATCACAGCGTAGGCGAGGCCGCCCCGGATGGGGCCGAACAACTGTCCGATGGTATCGAGCAGGTCCTCGGCCATTCCGCTTCGCTCGAGGATCAGACCCATGAAGGTAAAGAACGGGATTGCGAGCAACGTATCGTTGCTCATGATGCCGAAGAGCCGCAGCGGCAGTGCTTGGAAAAGCGAGGCCGGCATCAGGCCCAGTTCGATGCCGATCAGTCCGAAGACCAGACCACAAGCGCCCAGGGCGAACGCCACCGGATAGCCAAAGAGCAAAAAGATCACCAGGCCCACGAACATGATCGGGGCGATGTTGTGCGTGAGAAATTCGATCATTTCACCGCTCCCGTTACAGAGGCGGCTTCATTCTGCTGACGGACAAAATCGGCGAGCTCTTCCTCGGCGGTCCTGGCCGCCTTGGGTGCGGACGGGTCCTCGCAGTGACCGGCGAGAAATCCGACCCGCTTGATGAGCTCGGATATCGCCTGCAGACCAAGGAGCGCGACCCCCACGGGGATGAGCAGATAGGCTGGCCAGCGAATCAGGCCACCCGCGTTCGAAGACATTTCTCCGCTGACAAACGCCTGATGAAAGAACGGGATTCCCAGATAGAGCATGAGAATGACCCATGGCATCAGGAAGAAGACGATGCCCAGAATGTCGATCCAGGTTCGCCCGCGGGCCGAGAGGCGCCCCGACAGCACGTCGATGCGGACATGCTCGTTTTTCAGGTAGGTGTAGCCGGCAGCCAGCATGAAGACCGCCGCGAACAGATACCACTGGATCTCGAGCCAGGCGTTGGAGCTGAGGTCGAACGCTTTGCGCGAGATGGCATTTCCCGCGCTGATCAGGACCGACGCGAGCACGGCCCAGATGACGATGCTGCCAACCCGTTCGTTGAGCGCGTCAATGAGCGCGCTGATTTTCAGGAAAGCTTTCAACGGAACCCCCGTCACGGCTGTCGAGGCGGGCAAGCGAAAACCGAATCGCGCTTCTGCCCACCAGTTGAACTGAGCGCGAGGAGTCTAACAGCGCCGGGCGGCAGTGGGGGACCATACCCCAGCGGCTGGGGGAAACCCCGGTGTCTGCAAGGGAGCGAGCCGGCAGATGCAGCCCCGGCGGGCGAACATCCCGCCCCGTCAGAGGGTGGCGCCGAGCCGCGCGCGCGCGCGGGCGATCGCCTGACGGACCGCCTCGGGTGCGGTGCCGCCGCGGTGCCGCCGCGCGCTCACTGACCCCTCGAGGGTGAGGACCTGCAGTACGTCATCGCCCACCAGCGAACTGAAGGTGCGCAGCGTTTCCACGCCCAGTTCCGAGAGGTCGCAGCCCTGATCGGCCGCCGCCCGCACCGCGCGCGCCACGGCTTCATGGGCATCGCGAAACGGGAGGCCCTTTCGTACCAGGTAGTCGGCAAGATCGGTGGCCGTGGAGAAGCCCTCGGCCGCGGCCTCGCGCATGCGCTCGGCGCGCACGCGGATGCCGCCCACCATGTCGGCGAAGATCCGAAGCGTGTTCAGCACCGTGTCAGCGGTGTCGAAGATGGGCTCTTTGTCTTCCTGATTGTCCTTGTTGTAGGCAAGCGGTTGCCCTTTCATGAGCGTGAGAAGCGACATGAGGCTGCCGTAAACCCGCCCAGTCTTGCCGCGGGCGAGTTCAGGGACATCAGGGTTTTTCTTCTGGGGCATGATCGAGGAGCCCGTGCAGAAGCGGTCGGCCAGGTCGATGAAGCCCACGCGGGGTGACATCCAGATCACCAGTTCTTCCGAAAACCGGGAGATGTGCATCATCGTGAGGCTTGCCGCCGAGCAGAACTCGATCGCGAAGTCGCGGTCGGACACGGCATCAAGCGAGTTTTCGCATACGCCCTCGAAACCGAGCGCGCGGGCAACTTGCTCGCGATCAATGGGGTAGGAGGTGCCGGCAAGCGCGGCTGCGCCAAGCGGCAGTCGATTGATGCGACGCCGGCAGTCCGCCATACGCTCGGCGTCGCGCGAGAACATTTCAACGTAGGCGAGCAGGTGATGACCGAAGGTGACGGGTTGCGCCACCTGCAGGTGGGTAAAGCCCGGCATGATGGTGTCGGCGTGGCCCTCGGCGAGATCGATCAGTGCCTGCTGCAAGGCGGTGAGCCCCTGTCGAATGTCGTCGATGGTGCCGCGCAGCCACAGGCGGATGTCGGTGGCGACCTGGTCGTTGCGTGAGCGGGCTGTGTGCAGGCGCTTGCCGGCATCGCCCACCAGATCGGTGAGGCGGCGTTCGATGTTGAGGTGAACGTCTTCCAGATCCACCGACCAGTTGAACTCACCGCGCTCGATCTCGCCACGGATCTGCGCCATGCCGGAACGGATGGATTGAAGGTCTGCCTCAGACAGGATGCCCGCCCCTGAAAGCATTGTGGCGTGGGCCAGCGAGCCCTCAATGTCGGCAAAGGCCAGCCTGCGATCGAAGTCAACCGATGCCGTGTAGCGCTTGACCAACTCGGACACTGGTTCGGAAAAACGTCCCGACCAGCCCTCGGCCTTGTTCGCGAGTTGATCTGACATAATCGCCCGGGCGGAAAAAACGGAAATTATACGTTCGACCCGATTCACGAACGCAGGATTCCGATGCCTACCGCCCAATCCATCCTTATTGTCGATAGCGAAGCCGAGGGACGCAGTCAGTTGCGTCAGACCCTTGATGGGCTCCGCTCCGTGTTTCCCCACCAGATCGTGGGCGAGGCCGACAGCGCGAGAAGTGCGCTCGCGCAGATCGGTTCGCTTCGCCCAAGTGTGCTGCTCGTCAACCCGTCTTTGCCCGACATGAACGGCATCGAGTTTGGTCGACAGCTCGCGGCGCGGGCAGCTGGCGCCACGCGGCAGATCCGTTGGCCCGAGCCGGAGCGGGGGACGCCAGACAGGGATCAGCCGATGGGGCGTGCCGCCCCGCAACTCATCTACGTGAGCCGCAGCGATCGGCACGCGCTTGACGCGTTTGAGGTGAGTGCCCTCGATTACCTGCTGAAACCGGTGAACCCGGCCCGGCTTCTGAAGGCGCTCAACCGGGCTGTGCCGAATGGGGTGCCCAATGGCGCCGCCGCTGCTCCGAGCTCGCGAGTCGAGCCGTCCAGCCTCGCCTTACCCGGCCCCCTGGCGCACCCGCTCCTGGCAGCGCCCGCTGCCGCCGCAGCGCGTGCGCCGGCGCGGCGACATTTCGCAGTCCACGAGCGTGGCCGACTGATGCTGGTGCCGGTCGAGCAGGTGGTCTACCTCAAGGCGGAGCTCAAGTACGTCACCGTTCGAACGCGTCAGCGCGAATACCTGATCGAGGATTCGCTTACCGCGCTCGAGGCCGAGTTCGGTGACCGATTTGTGCGAATTCATCGCAATGCGCTGGTATGCCGGGCTGCCATTTCGGGGTTCGAGCGGGTACCTGCTGACGGGCCGGGTGTGGGTTCGGAGCCGCACTGGCAGGTCGTTTTACGAGACGTTTCCGAACGCCTTCCCGTGAGCAGGCGACAATGGTCGACTGTTAGAAACCTCATGGGATGACATGATGACCGCGAGTTCCCCTCAGTCCGACGCTCCGGCTCGACTGGTGATTGCCTCCCGGAAAAGCGCGCTGGCAATGTGGCAGGCTGAACATGTACGCGATCGTCTGCGGGAGCTCTACCCTGCATGCACCGTCGAGATTCTCGGCATGACTACCGAAGGCGACCGGGTGCTCGACCGCACGCTGTCCGACATCGGGGGCAAGGGGCTGTTTGTGAAGGAACTCGAGGTTGCCCTCCTCGAGGGGCGCGCCCATCTTGCGGTGCATTCCCTCAAAGACGTGCCAATGGTGCTGGCGCCCGAATTTGCGCTCCCCGTCGTCATGAAACGCGAAGATCCGCGGGACGCCTTTGTCTCGAACCGCTTTGCCTCGCTCGACGATCTGCCCGAGGGCGCGAGAGTGGGAACGGCGAGCCTGCGTCGCGCCTCGCAGATTCGTCACCGCTACCCGAAGCTTTCGGTGCTGCCTCTTCGCGGGAACGTGCAGACGCGGTTGGCCAAGCTCGATGCCGGCGACTTTGAAGCCATCATTCTTGCCGCAGCCGGACTCAAGCGCCTGGGGCTCGCCGAGCGGATCCGGGCAGTGGTGTCGGTGCAGGCGAGTCTGCCCGCAGCGGGGCAGGGCGCGCTGGGCATCGAAACGCTCGCCACGAGGCAGGATGTCGCACGCTGGCTTTCCCCGCTTGCCGATCCGGGCACCACAGCGGAGGTCACGGCCGAGCGGGCGGTGTCGCGTGCGCTGGGCGGCAATTGCCGTATGCCGCTCGCGGCCTACTGTGAAACTGGTCCGGATGGTGCGCTGCAGCTTCGCGCGCGCGTTGGGGCAGAAGATGGCAGCGGCATGGCCGATGTGGCGCTCGCCGAGGGACCCGCTGATCCCGCGACCGCCGAGCGCCTCGGGGCGCGCGCGGCCAAGGATCTGCTTGCCCAGGGCGCGGGTCGGTGGCTCGGGTTGTCCTGACCCAGCCGCTGCCGCGGGTGGAGGCGCTCGAACGGGCGCTCGCCCGGCGCGGTCATGAGGTGGCGAGGCTGACCTTCACCCGCATCCAGGCACGCCCGATGGTCGGGCTTGCAGCTCAGGTGGCAGAGGTCGACTGGGTGGTCGCAGTCAGTCCGGCGGCGGTCGAGGCACTTGCATCGGCCCTGAGCCATGTGTGGCCGCCAGGTCCGGGACTCGCCCTCGTCGGACCCGGCAGTCTGCTGGCGCTGGAGCAGACTGGCCTGCGGGTTCCCGCTGATCGGCTCACCTTTCCTGCTGCAGCGCCGTTTGATGCCGGTGCCATGCTGGCAGCCGGACCGCTTGCCAGGCCTGCCGGATGCGCCGTGCTGGTGGTGCGTGGCGAGGGGGGGCGTGACGACTGGATCGACGTGCTTCGCGCCCGTGGCGCGCAGGTTGAGGTCCTGTCGCTCTACGATCGTCAGCCGCTTGTCCCCGAGCCCGAGGCGCGCGCGCGTCTGGGGCAGTGGCTTGCCGGGTCGGCCCCGGTTTATTGCGTGCTCACCCAATCAAGCGCAGCGATTGCGCTGGCCGCGCTGCCCGAGGCCGCACGCCTGCGCGAGCCCGCCAGCCCGCTGGTTGCGCTTGCGATCCACACTCGGATCGCCGAGGCGGCAAGAACCGCGGGTTTTCACCGCGTTCGGCTCATTGATCCTGGTGAGAATGCGATCGCCGCCGCGATAGAATGCGGAGTGGTCACGTAGGCGTCTGCCCACGTCAGTCCGCCGCCAGCCCTTCGCGGAGCATCTCCCTTGTCTGAGCCGTCCCCCAACGCAAGCCCTGAGGGTCGTCGTGAGCCGTCGGCAGCGGGTCGTCCCGCTGGTGGTGGCGACTACACGGCGCCGCGCGCGTCGCCGTCGTCGCCAACCGGCCAGCCCGCCCGTGCGCGGCGATCGCGCGTGGCGCTGGCATGGCGATGGTCCGGCCCAGCGCTGGGGGTGGCGGCGCTCGTGTTTGCGTTCACGCTCGGCCAGCGGGTCGACCAACTGGAAGGCGGCGCGTTGCGTCGCCTCGACGGTGGCGACAAACGCCTTGCCCAGCTCGAAGCGTCGCTCAAGGTTTCGCAAGACCTGGTCCGGGATCTCCAGCAGCGGCAGGCGCTGGTCGACAGCCGCATGGCCGAGGCGCAAAGTCTCTATTCCCAGGTCGAAAAGCTCTATCGCGGTTTGATCCAGGAATCCGCCGATGCTGTGCTTGCCGAGGCCGAGTCGGTGATCTCGCTTGCCACCCAGCAACTGTCCCTGGGAACCGATCCGCGGGCGGCCGTCATGGCGTTGCAGGAGGTTGACCAACGCCTGGTCAGGCAGAAAGACCCCACGCTCGCGCCCCTGCGCAAGGCGCTTCTTGGCGATATCGAGCGGCTGAAGGCTCATCCGGTTGCCGACATCGCCGGCATGGCCGCGCGCATCGATGGTCTCATCACCCTGGTTGAGCAACTGCCTCTGTCCTCCACGGTGCAGCCCCGGCCCCGGGTAACCGACCCCAATGCGCCAGGCCGACCGGGAGGCTTCGAAGAGGGGCTGGCCTCCTCCGGCATTGCTTATCTGCGTGAAGAGCTCCAGAAGCTGATTCGGGTGCGTCGGGTCGACGAGCCCGATTCCGTGCTGCTTGCGCCCGACCAGGCCTATTTCCTTCGCGAAAACATGCGGCTCATTCTGCTCAATGCACGTCTGGGGATGCTGGCGCGCAACGAACTGCAGTTTCAAACCGACGTCGGCCGGGCAATTGACTGGCTCACGCGCTACTACGACGCCGACAATCGGCTGGTGGTGGGTGCGCTCACGCAGCTCAAGCAACTGCGCACCTCGCGACTGGGCCTCGAGCCGCCGCTGCCAGGCGAGAGCCTGCGCGCGGTCCGCGCCATCCGCAGCAGTCGCGAAAGCCGGGGCTGAACCGTGGGACGCGTGATCGGCATTCTGCTGGTCCTGTCGGTGGCGGTCGGGCTGGCGCTACTCATGCGCTTCAACGACGGTAACGTTGCGCTCCTCTGGCCGCCGTACCGGGTTGATGTCTCCATGAACCTGGTGCTGCTCGCACTCTTTGCCCTCTTTGCGCTTCTACACCTCATCCTGCTCGCGCTGTCCAACGCGGTTGATCTCCCGCAGCGCGTCCGGCAATACCGTGACCGTCGTTCGCGCGACGCAGCGATCGCCGGGCTTCGAGACGGCCTCATTGCCTATAACGAAGGCCGCTACGGGCGAGCAGAGCGGCTGCTGCAACCGGCTCTGAATCAGCCTGACCTGGCAGGTGCGGCGGCCTTGATTGGCGCACGGGCGGCACATCGGCTGCGCGAACCCGAGCGGGTCGAGCGCTGGCTCGAATCTGCTGGCGCCGAAAAGCCGACCGCCAACGCAGCGCTCATGTGCCGGGCAGAAATGGCGGTAGAGGATCAGCGGCCGGCCGATGCGCTCAGTGCGGTCGACAGACTCCATTCCCGCGGTGCGCGACACATTCAGGCGCTGAGGCTGGCGCTCCGCGCGCACGAGCAGTCGGGCAACTGGCAGGCAGTGCTGCAAGCGGTTCGGCAACTGGACAAGCGCGAGGCACTTCATCCCAGCGCGGTGCGGGGCCTCACCATCCGCGCGCTTCGCGAGCTGGTTGCGCAGCGTGGCGACGACTCGCATGCGCTGCGCGAATTGCTCGCCTCCCTGACAGCGGCCGAGCGTGATATCGATGAGGTGGTCGAAGCGGTGGCGCGCGCGCTTGATCGCGCCGGCCAGGGCGAGCAGGCGGCAACGCTAATCTCGGGCATTCTGGACAAGCGGCTCGCCGAGCGCCTGGTACCCGTCTATGCCTCGTTGGCTGCACTCGACGCCCGCAAGCGTCTGCGCAGCATCGAATCCTGGCGGCAGCGGCACGGCGATCGCGCCGCATTCACGATCGCAGCGGGCCGCCTGTGTGCCGCAGAAGGGCTGTGGGGCAAGGCCGAGGAGTTCTTCCGGCTCGCCGAGGCGCAGGCACCCTCCCGCGAAACGCGTGCCCTGCTTGCGCATCTCTATGAGCAGCTTGGCCGCCACAAGGAGGCCCTGCATTATTGGCGGCTGGCCGCAATCGACGGCATGAACGAGCCGTTATCCGAGCGGCCCCAATCGCCACTCATGGCCGATGGCAACGCCTCGCCACCTGTGCCACCCGATACCCCCGACTCCGCTTGACCCCAGTCGCGTCGGTCCCGATCCTGCCTCTTACCTCCAACAGGAATCCGTCACCATGAACCTTGACCGAGTCGACTGCGGCCGCGACATACCCAATGATTTCAACGTGATCATCGAAATCCCGATGGCCGCTGATCCGATCAAGTATGAGGTTGACAAGGAAACCGGTGCGCTGTTTGTCGACCGCTTCATGATGACCTCGATGCACTATCCCTGTAACTACGGATATATCCCGCACACCATCGCCGGAGATGGCGACCCGGTTGACGTGCTGGTGATCACGCCGTTCCCCGTGGCCGTGGGCGCTGTGGTGCGTTGTCGGCCGCTTGGTCTGCTGAAAATGCAGGACGAGGCAGGCGCCGATGCCAAACTGCTGGCAGTGCCTATCGACAAGATCCTCCCCATCTACAAGCACTGGCGCGCCGCCCAGGATCTCGCCCCCGAGCGGCTCGCCACCATCCAGCATTTCTTTGAGCACTACAAGGATCTGGAAGCGGGCAAGTGGGTCAAGGTCGAGGGTTGGGGCGGCCCGGACGAAGCCGCTCGCGAAATCACCGAAGGCATTGCGCGGTATCAAGCCGCGGCGGTCAAACCGAAGTTTTGAACGGCGTGCGGTCGTTCAGTTCATCCAGATAGCCGCTGACAGCCTGTCCCTCGCGTTCAAGAAACCGCTGCACGGCATCGGCAAAAGCGGGTTCTGCAAGCCAGTGAGCCGATGCCGTGGGCTGAGGCGTGAACCCGCGAGCCATCTTGTGCTCGCCCTGGGCGCCTCCCTCGATCACCCGGATGCCCAGGTCAATTGCAGCTTCAATCGCCTGGTAGTAGCAGGTTTCGAAGTGCAGACAAGGCACGTTTTCAATTGCGCCCCAGTAGCGGCCGTACATCCGCTCGGCGTCACGCATGAGAAGGCTCGAGGCGATGGGTTTTCCAGCGCGCTCGGCGATCACCATCAGCACCGACTCGGGTAAGCGCTCTCCGAGCCCGGCAAAAAACGCCCGGTTCAGGTAGGGAGTGGAGTGATGCTCGAGATAGGTGTTGTCATAACACCGGCAGAAAAACGCCCAATCGGCCTCGGAAATGTCGCGACCCGACAGACGCCGAAAGCGCACGCCGCTATCGGCCACCTTGCGCCGCTCGGCGCGGATTTTCTTTCGTTTGGGTTGAGTAAGTGAGCCCAGAAACGCCTCGAAGCTGGGCCAGCCCTCGTTGGTCCAGTGGAATTGCACGCCGCGCCGGATCATGGCGCCCGCGGCTTCGAGAAGCTGCACCTCCTCAGGATCGGGAAAGAGCACATGAAGCGACGACACGCCGCTTTCGCGCGCCAATTCGATCAACGCCTGGGCGAGTGCTTTGCGGGCTGGCGCGTCGGCCGCGAGCAGCCGCGTACCTGGAACCGGCGTAAACGGAATCGCCGAGAGCAGTTTGGGGTAGTAGGCGAGGCCGTGCCGCCGATAGGCGTCGGCCCACGCCCAGTCGAACACATACTCGCCATAGGAATGCCCCTTGAGGTAGAGGGGCGCTGCCGCCACCAGCCGGCCGTTGCGCTCGAGCGCCAGATGGAGCGGTCGCCAGCCGGTCTCCTCGGTGACGCAGCCGCTGCCCTCGAGCAAGGCGAGCCAGGCGTGATTCAAAAACGGCTGAGTGTCGCCATGGCGCAGCGCTTCCCACTGTTGCGGATCGATTTCAGTGATGGCGCTGCACACCCGCGTGACATAATCACCGGTTCCCCCATCGCTTCCCGTTTTGGGTAACTGAATCGTCATGCGGATCGCGGCTGCGCAACTCAATCAGATTGTCGGTGACTTCGACGGCAATGCCCGTCGCATTCTCGAGGCGGCCAGGGCGGCGGTTTCACAGTCGGTGTCTGTACTGGTGACCCCCGAACTCTCGCTCAGCGGTTATCCGCCCGAAGACCTGTTGCTGCGGTCGGCATTCTACGAGAAGGCCAGGGCCGCTCTGGAAACCCTTCTTGCCGACACGGCTGATCTGGCTCTTCATCTGGTGGTGGGTGTGCCGGTTCGTCATGGCCGCAAGCGCTACAACGCTGCGCTGGTGCTTCACCGCGGCCGGGTCGTCGGCGAATACCGCAAGCTCGAGCTCCCCAACTACGATGTGTTCGACGAGCAGCGCTACTTTCTGCCCGACGGTGCGCCGCTGGTGTTCGAGGCGGGCGGCGTTCGCTTCGGCGTTGTCATCTGCGAAGACTTCTGGTTTGAGCGCGCGCCCAGGCAAGCCCGTGGTGCGGGGGCACAGGTGCTGCTCGCCCTCAATGGTTCGCCCTTTCACATGGACAAGCAGTCGCAGCGGGTGGATGTCGCGCGCGAGAATGTGAGCGCGCTCGGCTTGCCGATGATCGCGGCCAATCTGGTGGGTGGCCAGGACGAGCTGGTCTTTGATGGCCTGTCATTTGCGCTCGATGCGCGCGGCGAGCTGGCCGCCCAAGGCGCTTTCTGCGAACCCGATCTGCTGGTGGTCGAGCTTGCGGTGGGCGCGCAATCGGTGTCGGGCGCCGTGGTTGACCTGCAACCGGGCAAGGTGGCGCCGGTGGTCTCCATCGAGGAACAGGTCTACCGGGTGCTGGTGCTGGGCGTGCGCGACTATCTCGGCAAGAATGGGTTTCCGTCCGCAGTCATTGGTCTGTCGGGGGGCATTGACTCGGCGCTCACCCTGGCCATTGCAGTTGACGCCTTGGGCGCAGACCGGGTGCGCGCGGTGATGATGCCTTCTCCCTACACCGCCGACATCTCGTGGATCGACTCGCGTGACATGGTGGCCCGTCTGGGTGTTCGCTACGACGAGCTTCCCATCAACACCTGTTTCGAGGCCTTTCGCAGCACGCTCGCCGACGAGTTCCGTGGCCGCGCGGAAGACACCACCGAGGAAAATCTCCAGGCGCGTATTCGCGGCACGCTGCTGATGGCGCTGTCCAACAAATACGGTTCAATTGTGCTCACCACCGGCAACAAGTCGGAAATGGCCGTGGGTTACTGCACGCTTTATGGCGACATGGCGGGTGGGTTTGCGGTCATCAAGGATCTGGCCAAGACCCTGGTCTATCGCCTGGCCCGCTGGCGGAACACTGTCAAGCCAGTGATCCCCGAGCGCATCATCACTCGTGCGCCAAGCGCCGAACTGCGGCCCGGGCAGACCGATCAGGACTCCCTGCCACCCTACGACACGCTTGATGCCATCATGCAGATGTACATGGAGCAGAACCACGGGATCGATGCGATCGTTGCCGCAGGCCATCCCCGCGAGGCGGTCGAGCGCGTTGTTCGGCTGATTCGCATCAGCGAGTACAAACGACGGCAGGCGCCGGTGGGCATTCGGGTTACGCATCGCGCCTTCGGACGAGACTGGCGCATGCCGATCACTTCGCGATTCCGCGACTAACAGGAGACTTCCCCATGAAGCGCATTACCGCGATCATCAAACCCTTCAAGCTCGACGAGGTTCGCGAGGCGCTCTCCGAGGTTGGCGTGTCTGGCCTGACCGTCACCGAGGTGAAGGGCTTCGGGCGCCAGAAGGGGCACACGGAGCTCTACCGGGGGGCTGAATACGTGGTCGATTTCCTGCCCAAGGTGCAGGTCGAAGTGATTGTGAGTGACGATGTGGTCGAGCGTGCCATTGACGGCATTGTGCGGGCTGCACGCACGGGCCGAATCGGCGACGGCAAGATCTTCGTCTCCAACGTCGAAGAGGTGGTGCGGATCCGCACCGGTGAAGTCGGCGACGCCGCGATCTGAGGCGCCCATGGCCGATTACGTTCTCATTCATGGCGCCTGGCACGGCGGATGGTGCTGGGCCGAGGTGGCGCGTGGTCTTACCGGGCTCGGGCATCGGGTGTTTGCGCCATCGCTCACGGGCTGCGCCGACCGCGGGCATCTGCTCTCGCCGATGGTCACGCTTGGCACGCATGTCGACGATGTGGTCCGTCTGATCGAATTTGAATCGCTGGATGGTTGCGTGCTGGTGGGACACAGCTATGGCGGTAACGTCATCAGCGGTGTGGCCGACCGGCTGCGCGAACGCGTTGGGCACTATGTGTTTCTCGATGCCGGCGTGCCGCCCGATGACGCCACGTTGTGGTCCTGGGGAGGCCACCCAGGCTTCCCGGCGCGGGCAGATAGCGGGCGAGGGGCGAGGCATTTTTCTGCCGCCACCACCCGCTCAGGCGTTTGGAATTACCGATGCCTCGCAGGCGGCCTGGCTTGAAACCAAACTCTCGCCAATGCCTGCCGGGCTCTACGACAGTGTGATCGAGCTCAAGCGTGGCGCATCACGCGGCTTGCGCCGCACCTATGTGGCGGCCACTGCACCCTTCTACGAGACCATGCGCTCGGTTCAGCAACGGCTGCGCCCCGATCCAAGCTGGACGTTTCTCGAAATCGCCACCTGCCACGACATGATGGTGACGGCGCCCGCCGACGTGGTGAAACTGCTTCACGACTGCCGCTGACCGCGCGGCGCCTGCAGCAACACAATCAGGGCGCCACTGCCGCCGTCGTTGGGGCGCGCCTGACAAAACGCCAGCACCTCGGCGCGTTGCGCGAGCCACTTCTTCACTTTTCCCTTCAGCACGGGTTCGCGGCTGGGTGATCCCAGCCCCTTGCCGTGAATGATGCGAAGGCAGCGCCATTCGCTGCGCACGGCGTCGGAGAGAAATTCCACCAGGGCGGTGCGGGCCTGATCGACGCGCAGGCCGTGCAGGTCGATCTGACTGCGTACGGTCCATTCTCCGCGCCTCAGCCTGCGCACCACATCGGGGCCAATGCCTTCTCGCCGCCACGACAGCGAGTCATCGGTATCAAGAAAACGCTCGATGTCGATCTCATCAGACAGCGACAGTTCGAGCACTTCGCGGTCATCCAGTTCGCGCTGGCGCGGCCTCGGTGCGGGCCGCTCGCGATCGGGGACAATCCGGCCGTGGGGCGCTAGCGGCGTGGCATCGGCAATTTCGACTCGAAAGAGTGAAGCCTCGCGGGCAATGCGCGCTGCATGTTCTGCGGCCAGGCGCGCGCGTTCACGCTCGATGCGCTGGGCCTCGCGCATCTGCGCGAGCGCAGGCGCGAGATCGTCTAGCGTGAGGCCTCGCGCGGGAGTGTGGGAACTCCCGCGAGCGGAATGCAGAGTGCGACGCTTGCCCATGCTGCAATGATGGCTTGGCGACCATTCCGGACGAAAGCGTAGGCCTTGGGGCGGTCGGGCTTTATCAGGCGCCTTCCAGCGATTCGAGATAGCGCTGCGCGTCGAGTGCGGCCATGCATCCGGTGCCTGCACTGGTGATGGCCTGGCGATAGACGTGATCCTGCACGTCGCCCGCGGCGAACACCCCGGGGACGCTGGTGGCCGTGGCAAAACCGTCAAGCCCGCCGCGGGTACGGATATAGCCGCCCGCCATGTCGAGTTGGCCTTCGAAAATGCCGGTATTGGGGGTGTGGCCGATGGCGACAAAAACCCCCTGCAGCGCGACGTCGGTTTTTTCGCCGTTTCGGCTATCGCGCAGGCGAATGCCGGTGACGCCGCTGGCATCGCCCAGCACCTCGTCGAGTTCGTTGAACCAGCGCAATTCAACTTTGCCAGCGGCCGCTTTTTCCATCAGCTTGTCGATCATGATGGGTTCTGCACGCAGTTTGTCGCGCCGATGCACCAGGGTGACTTTGCTCGCGATATTGGTCAGATAAAGCGCCTCTTCCACGGCGGTATTTCCACCGCCGATGACCGCCACCGGCTGATTCCGATAAAAGAAACCATCGCAGGTGGCACAGGCTGATACGCCTTTACCCATGAATGCCTGTTCCGACGGCAATCCCAAATAACGGGCCGATGCGCCGGTGGCAATGATCAGCGAGTCGCAGGTGTATTCACCCGAATCGCCAACCAGCCGCAGCGGCCGCTCGTCGAGTTTTACGGTGTGAATCTGGTCGAAAATCATTTCGGTACCAAAGCGGGAGGCGTGTTTTTCAAATCGCGCCATCAAATCCGGCCCCATGACCCCGTCGGCATCGGCGGGCCAGTTATCAACGTCGGTGGTGGTCATGAGTTGGCCGCCCTGCGCCATCCCGGTAATCAGTACCGGATTGAGGTTGGCACGGGCGGCATAAACCGCTGCGGTGTAGCCGGCGGGACCGGAACCCAGGATCAGTACTCTGGCGTGTTTGCGTTCGGACATGGTTGCAGCCTGTAGAGTGTTGCCGTAAAACCTCAGATAATCATCGGCTTACGGGGTGGTCTTCAACAAATTTTGCGGAATTGGGGGAACCTCGTGCACAATTATATTGTGAGCAGGCTCGAGAGCCGGGCGCGAGTCAGCGTTTTGTCGGTGCAAATCGGCTGAAGACCGGTGGTGAGGGGACGATGTCAACCTACGATATTCGACTGTTTCTGCGGCGGGTACCGCTTTTTTACAGCCTGTCCGAATCGCAGATCGACATGCTGGCGGTCGGCAGTGCGCGGCGCAGTTTTTCAAAAGGACGGACGATCGTTGCCGAGGGCGAGCCATCGCAATCGCTATACATCCTCCTGTCCGGTCGTGCCAAAGTCCAGCGATCCGATTCCGAGGGCAAGGAAGTTATCCTTGCCGTGCTGGGCGCAGGGGAGTTTTTCGGTGAAATGAGCCTGATCGACGACGAACCGCGATCGGCGAGCGTGATCACACTGGAATCCTGCGATTTTCTTGCCATTCCCAAAGATAATTTTTTGTCGGTCCTCAACCAAAGCACCGAAATCTGCCTTGGGGTGATGCGGGGGCTGGTCAAGCGCCTGCGGTCAGCCGACCGGAAGATTGAAACGCTTGCCCTGCTCGATGTGTACGGACGCGTGGCCAGGGTGCTGCTCGATTCTTCCGATCTGATCGAGGGCAATCGAATCGTCCGAAATCGTTTGCCGCGTCAGCAAATCGCAAAAATGGTCGGTGCGTCGCGTGAAATGGTGTCGCGGGTCATGAAGGGCCTGGAATCCGAGGGATTTATCGTTCCCATGGACGAAGGCCAGATTCTTCTGCGCGAAAAACTCAGCCTTTACCTGTGATCAATCGCTTGTCCTTTTGAACTGACCGCGACGTGGCCCGACTTTCTGCTGCAATCGGCAACACCGTTCCCCGCGCA
Organism: Betaproteobacteria bacterium; assembly: GCA_009921765.1. Next base: position 15,506 of record RFXC01000062.1, read on the forward strand.
TCGCTGTTGCGTGGCTTTCGTACCGAATTGCCCGACCGGGTCATGCGGCTCATCACCGAGGTACGCTGGATCGCCTGTGGTGCGCTCGGGGCCTATCTTTTCCTGATCCTTGCAACCTACAACCGCGCCGACCCAGGCTGGTCGCACGCAGTTCACGGTGCGGTCGTGCAAAACGGGGGCGGCCGATTTGGCGCCTGGCTGTCCGATCTGCTTCTTTATTTGTTTGGCAGCAGCGCCTGGCTGCTGGTGCCCTTGATGATTGTGGCGGTTGTGCGCGGTGTTATTCGCAGCCGCGCCCGTCTCAAGCCCGATGACCCCGAACTCACCCGCTTTGCCTGGGAGCGCTGGCTGGGTTTCTGGCTCCTGTTTGGCTCATGTGTGGTGCTGGAGGCCGCGCGCATGCACGGTCTGGGCGCGGTCCTGCCGCTTGGGCCGGGCGGCATTGTCGGTGAATCGTTTGCGCCGTTTGTTTTTGATTCGCTTGGTGCGGTCGGTGCCACCATGCTCCTGATGGTGGCGATCGGAATCGGATTCAGCCTGTGGTCTGGGTGTTCATGGTTCCTGATGTGCGAGCGGGTAGGCGAATGGATTGAAACGTCGATTGAACGCGCCCGTCTGGCGATTGCCGCACGCCGCGACCGCCAGCTAGGCGAGGTGGCTGCCACCGTTCGCGAGGAGCAGGTTCAGGAATTGCGCAAGGTCATCGTCGATGACGATGACGAGCCGATTCATATCGAACAGCCGGTGGTACAGATCGAACGTTCGAAGCGGGCGGAGTCCGAGCGGCAGCCGTTGTTGTTTGCCGATCTGCCGGCCGATACCAAAATGCCGGCACTCGCCTTGCTCGACGAACCGCCACCGGTGCAGGAAGGCGTATCACCGGAAACGCTGGAATATACGTCGCGCCTGATCGAGAAAAAGCTGGCCGATTTCAACGTCGCGGCCAATGTGGTTGCGGCTTATCCTGGTCCGGTTATCACCCGATACGAAATCGAGCCCGCCACCGGCGTCAAGGGAAGCCAGGTGGTGAATCTGTCCAAGGATCTGGCGCGCGCGCTGTCGCTTACCTCGCTGCGGGTGGTTGAAACCATTCCTGGTAAAAACCTGATGGGTCTGGAATTGCCCAACCCGCGCAGGCAGGGCGTTCGCCTGTCCGAAATTCTGGGCTCGCAGGTTTATGCGGCCAATACGTCGGCACTCACGCTTGCGCTTGGAAAAGATATTGCCGGCAATCCAATGGTTGCCGATCTGGCGAAAATGCCGCATTTGCTGGTTGCGGGCACCACGGGCTCAGGAAAATCGGTCGGGATCAATGCAATGATCCTGTCCCTGCTCTACAAGGCTGACCCGTCCCAGGTTCGCCTGATCATGATTGATCCCAAGATGCTCGAAATGAGCGTCTATGAAGGCATTCCGCATCTGCTCGCGCCGGTTGTTACCGATATGCGGCAGGCTGGTAATGCGCTCAACTGGTGCGTGGCGGAAATGGAGCGCCGGTATCGGCTGATGAGCAAACTCGGGGTTCGAAACCTGTCGGGTTATAACGCGCGAATCATCGAATCTGAAAAGCGCGAGGAACTGATTCCCAATCCGTTCTCGCTCACGCCCGATGCACCCGAGCCGCTCGGCCGCCTGCCACAAATCGTTGTGGTGATCGATGAATTGGCCGATCTCATGATGGTGGTCGGCAAGAAAGTCGAAGAACTTATCGCAAGGCTCGCGCAAAAGGCGCGTGCAGCCGGCATCCACCTCATTCTTGCCACGCAGCGCCCCTCGGTCGATGTGATTACAGGTCTGATCAAAGCCAATATTCCCACCCGAATCGCGTTCCAGGTCTCCTCGAAAATCGATTCGCGCACCATCCTCGATCAAATGGGTGCCGAGTCGCTTCTGGGGCAGGGCGACATGCTTTACATGCCGCCCGGCACCGGGGTTCCCGTGCGCGTCCATGGCGCTTATGTCGCCGATGAGGAAGTGCACAAGGTGGTGGAACATTGGCGCAGTGTGGCTGAGCCCGATTATGTCGAGGGCTTACTGGAAGGTGGTGTGCCCGAGGAGGTCGATGCCGGCAGTGCCGTGGGTTTTGGTGGCCTGTCGCAAACCCTTTCCGATGCCGGTGTCGAGGGTGAGCTTGATCCCATGTACGACCAGGCGGTGGCAGTGGTGCTCAAGCATCGTCGTGCGTCCATTTCGCTCGTTCAGCGGCACCTCAGAATCGGCTATAACCGCTCGGCCCGACTGCTTGAGCAAATGGAAAAATCGGGTCTGGTCTCGGCCATGGCCACCAACGGCAACCGCGACATTCTCGTGCCGTCCCGGGCCGACGATTGAGCCAGTCATGAGCGCCGGTTGCGCACGGCCCCGTCGCCGGGCCCTGCTGCTCATGGCGGTGTTTGCCGGGGCGGGGCCTGCTGCAGCAAACACCACGGCCTATGCCGAGTTTCAGGCCTTTCTGAAAAACACACTGAGCGCGCGCGGCAATTTCCGCCAGCAGGTGCTGCACGCAAGCGGCCGGGTCATTGAAACCAGCGAGGGCAGTTTTGCGTTTACCCGGCCGGGCCGTTTTCGCTGGGATGTGAACAAGCCTTATGAACAATTGCTGGTGGCCGATGGCGAACAGCTTCACTTTTATGATCGCGACCTCAATCAGGTGACGATCAGAAAACTCGGCGATGCCATTGCGTCCACCCCGGCCGCTATTTTGTTCGGCAACGACGCGATTGATCGCGATTTCAATTTCAGCGAAGCCGGTGAGCACGAAGGCCTTCTGTGGCTGGAGGCGCAGCCTCGCCGTCGCGAGGCAGGGGTCGAGCGCATCGTGATCGGCTTGAAGGCCGGGATTCCCGAAGCGATGGACGTGGTGGACGCCTTTGGCCGAACATCTCGGTTCAGTTTCAGGATGCTTGAGCGCAATTCTCCGATCGATGCGACACTATTTAGCTTTCGCGTACCAGCAGGCGCCGACGTGATTCGGCAGTAGGCGGTTTCGAGCAGCAGGTTGACCGCCTCGCCGCACCAATAACCGATCCTCGCTCTTGTCGATTTGAAGGGGGCCAGATGGCCGCTCAATCCTCCGCTGCTGTGGCGGGCTACGCCGATCCGCCACTCAGCGCGTCCCTGCAGACCCGTGTGGTGGTGGTGGTCTCCATTGCACATGCGCTCTCGCACTTCATGCACCTCATCGTGCCCCCGGTGTTCCCGCTTCTGATGAGCGAGTTTTCGCTCAGCTATTCCGAACTCGGTTTGCTCATGACGGTGTTCTTCGTGGTGTCGGGGATCGTGCAGGCCGCGTCGGGCTTTGCGGTCGACCGATTCGGGCCGCTTCCGGTGCTGCTCGTATCCATCGGCCTGTTTGCATTCAGCACGCTGGTGATCGCAAGTGCCAACAGTTACTGGATGCTGATGCTGGGCTGTGCAATCGCCGGTGCGGCGAATGCGCCTTTTCATCCGGTTGACTACTGCATCCTGAATGCCCGTATCGAGGGCAAGCGAATGGGTCACGCTGGCGCGATCATTGGTGGCGCCAACGACACGGCGCACGCGAAGATGGAGGCGTTGCGGAGTTGTGGAGTGACCGTGGCGGAGAGTCC
>RFXC01000611.1 GCA_009921765.1 Betaproteobacteria bacterium
AAAAGGCCTGACCAATCCCGGCCCGCAACTGACCGGCAAGTACGCCGCGAAGTAAGCAACCGAGTAAGCAGCACCGTCAGCTGCAAAAAAAACGCCCCCGATGGGATTGCCGATCGGGGGCGTTTTTTATTCAGTCGCGTCGCTAGTTCTTTCTCGCCATCAAGCGCCGCCGCGATTCAAACAAACAGACACCGGCGGCCACCGACACATTGAGGCTGGCAACGCTGCCCGACATGGGAATTTTCACCAGCTCGTCGCAACGCTCGCGGGTCAGGCGGCGCATGCCCTCGCCTTCGGCACCCAGCACCCAGCAGATTGCATCGGGCAAGTCGGCCTGATACAGATCGCGCTCGCCGCGCTCGTCAGCACCGACGATCCAGATGCTGCGTTCCTTCAGCTCGTCCAGGGTGCGGGAGAGATTGGTGACCATGAAATACGGCAACACCTCGGCCGCACCGCTGGCCACCTTGGATACCGTGGCACCGATGCCGGCAGCACGATCCTTGGGGGCGATCACCGCCTGCACGCCAGCGGCATCGGCCACACGCAAACAGGCGCCGAGGTTGTGCGGATCGGTCACGCCATCCAGCGCCAGCAGCATCGGCGGCACGGTCAGCGCATCCAACAGATCATCCAGGCTGCGATGTGCCGGTGCGCCACTGACGCGCGCCACCACGCCCTGATGAGCACCGTTGCCAGCCATGCCGTCCAGGCGCTTGCCCGGCATGCGCAGAATGCGCACCCCGGCTGACTCAGCCGCCTGCAGCAGATCCCGCATGCGGTGATCATCGCGGCCGTCATCCACGCACAGCTCGATGATGGAACGGGCATCGGCACGCAGTCGTGCCAATACGGTGTGCAATCCAAATATCACGCGGGTCGGGTTCATCACGGCATTTTCGCAGGAAGCATCCCGCTGCGCGGGCTAGCCGCTGGCACAGTGATCTACTCCGGCTTAAGCCCGATCCGATTGACCAGTTCGGTAGTGCGCTGCAGCTCGTCCACCATGTAGCGCCCGAAGGAATCGGGAGTCTCCCACATCGGGCTCAC
>RFXC01000612.1 GCA_009921765.1 Betaproteobacteria bacterium
CGACGGCGACGTCGTCCTGCCGGCCGTAACGGGTGTTCACGGTTGAGTCCCAGTCGGCGATGAAGGCCGACGGCAGCGCGGCGTAGAGATCGCGTTCGCTCCAGGCCAGCCAGCTGCGCGCAACGGACGGTGACATCTCGGCCAGCATGCGCGTGAAGGCATCCTCGCCGCAGAGCCGGCCCTTCTTCATGCCGAGAATGGCGGCCACGGCTTGGTCGTCCTGCAGACGCCGGGCGTGGGCGAAGCGCCGGCCGCCCATCAGGCAGCTGAATATGAAGGCGTGCAGTACGTCGGCCACGGGCGTGGCATTGGGGCTGGTGCGGGGTACCGGGAAGCGCTGCGCCAGATCCGTCACCACGCCCAGCTTGTCCAAATAATGGCTCCAAGCGGCGACGCCCCCGTAGGGCGTGAGCCGATCGGTGGCCGCCATCACCTCAACCGCGCCTCCGGCGCATTCAAACCGGAATCGCTCCTGTGCTTCACCCGCCGAGTGAAGCACGGTCATCGTGGTGGCGTCGTTCATAAGTGTTTCCAATCAGTCACTTGCCGAACCGGCGCCACCGTTCAACTGCGGGATAGAGGATAAAAAGCCCTCCCTGACCCACGGGAAAAGGGTCAGGCTGCGCAGGCGAGCGGTGTCGGCGGCAAGGAGCATCAGCTGGGTTTTTAAACCAACTTCCACCGCGTCAAGGGTGGCAAAGTAGCGGTTGGCGAAGCCCTTTTCGCGGACGTCGTCCCAGATGTGCTCGGTCGGATTGCATTCCGGGCAGTAGGGCGGGAGGTGGAGCAGTCGAAGGCGTTCGGGAACCGGCAGGGCTCTGGCCTTGTGCCAGCCGGCCCCATCCAGGATCAACAGCAGTTGCCGGTCCGGCCAGACGGTCAGCAGTTCGAGCAGGAACAGTGACATGCTCGCGGTGTTGCACTTCGGCCACAGACCCCAAGCCAGACGAGCGGTCTGCGGCTCAACCGCCGCAAACGCATAGAGCGACTCGCGCACCACTTGCCGGGGCACCAGCGGCCGCGCCGGATGGGGTGCCCAGCAATCCGCCC
>RFXC01000613.1 GCA_009921765.1 Betaproteobacteria bacterium
CCCGAAAGGAGAACACACCATGACTACTGCGAAGCAACTCACGCCAGCCCAGCACGCCATCCTGGCCTACGCCCATCAGCACACCGACGGCAAGATCACCTGGTTCCCCGAGAACATCAAAGGCGGCGCCCGCAAGAAGGTGATCGACGGACTGTTCAATCGGGCCCTGATCACCTACGACGGCACCGACTGGTTTGTTGCTGCCGAAGGCTACGAAGCCCTGGGTGTGCCCCGCAAGGCACCGATCACGATCCAGGCCCTCGACGAGGTCATTGAAGCCGCGACAGAAGCGAAGCCCCGCACCCGGGACAACAGCAAGCAGGCCCAGGTGATTGCCATGCTCAAGCGTCCAGAAGGCGCCACGATCGCAAACATCTGCGAGGCCACCGGCTGGCAGCAGCACACCGTGCGCGGCACCTTCGCCGGCGCCTTCAAGAAAAAACTCGGCCTGGACATCACCTCAACCAAGGAGGCGGGCGGCGAGCGGGTTTACCGGATTGCAGGCTAGGCGACCAGCGCCTCGGCGTCCACGAAGCGCGTGCCATCGGCACGCGTTGCTTCTTTCCCTGTCCAGTCCTGCCACCGCCGAACGATCACGTCGACGTACTTGGGATCGAGTTCGATCAGCCGCGCGCGACGCCCGGTCTTCTCGCAAGCAATCAGCGTCGAGCCTGAGCCCCCAAAGGGGTCGAGCACCAAATCACGTGTCTTGCTGCTGTTGCGAATGGCTCGTTCGACCAGCTCCACCGGCTTCATGGTCGGATGTAGGTCGTTCTTCTGCGGCTTCTTGACGTTCCAGACGTCACCCTGATCGCGCGCACCGCACCAGTAGTGATCGGTGCCGTCGCGCCAACCATACAAGATCGGCTCGTACTGCCGCTGATAGTCGGCGCGACCGAGCGTGAAGGTGTTCTTGGCCCAGATGATGAAGGTGGACCACTTTCCACCCGCGGCCCTGAACGCCGCTTGCAGGGTATCCAGCTCCGATGAACTCATGGCGACGTACACCGCACCCTTGGTTCTGGTCAAGATGTTGTCGCATGCGTCGAA
>RFXC01000614.1 GCA_009921765.1 Betaproteobacteria bacterium
CCGGCAGGCCCGAGATCAGGGGCGTTGCCGAATTGGCCGCGGTGAGCGGCACCACGCCGCCCAGCGAATTGAATACCGAGCCCATCAGCCCCAGCTGCGCGGTCTGGAGCGTGGTGAGCTTCGGAGCGACCACCGTCACCGCGCTAGATGCGGCCGCGCCAAGCGCATAGCCGGTCGGCGCATCGATGGTGACCGTCACACTGCCTGTGGGGCGCTGCAGCGGCGTGAGGTAGCGAGCCGGGATCACCGCCTCAATCACGCCGTCGGGTCGTTCCCAGCCGAGCTCCAGCCCGCGTCCCTGACCCAGACTGACGGCTGCGTCGAAATGCCGGATGTCGATCTGCACCTGCTGGCCCGCGGTGAGCGGAATCGCCGCCGACACAGCGGGTTGGCCGCTCGCGCTGCTGTAGGTATGGCTGACCGCTGCCGTGGACTGGCCATTGGCGGTCGTCTGGACGAAGACGGTCGCCGCGCCGTTGCTGAGCAGACGTAGCTTGTAGTCGCCGGCTGCAGGCACAGTGAGCGTGCCGCGCAGACGCTGAAATGTTGAGACTGCGCCGGTGTCGCCTGCGCTGAACGGTGCGATGCTCGCCTGACCGATACGGCCGCTGTAGGCCGCAGTGGCCTGGTTCTGCGGCAGGCTTTGCGGCAACCCCGCAAGCTGGGCGAGCACTGCGTCGCGGTCGGCAAACGCGCGCGTGGGCGAAGTCGTTGTAGACGTCTCGGTCGTGGTCAGCGCCGGGAATGTACCGCTCCAGCGCTCGAGGAACAACCCGCCAAACACCGAGAAATCAAGCGCGCTGGTGGCACCTGACTCGATGCTGATCGAGCCGGGCGTGGACAGAGGCTCGGCGGCCACCGTATTGATGGTCACGGGCGCGACAACTTCAACCGGCAGCACAGCGCTTGCCAGTGAGCCGTTGAAAGCGGTGGTCTGTCCGCTCGCCACACGCTCGGTGGCAGTGATGGTGAGCTCGGTACTCGCAGTGGGCGCGGTATAGAAGATGGTGGCCTTGTGCTCCTGGATCATCTTCCAGAAGCGGCCGGCAT
>RFXC01000615.1 GCA_009921765.1 Betaproteobacteria bacterium
TTCAGTCTTTACAATTTCTTGATTATTATCTTCGTAAGGTAATTTAACAAAGTATATCTTATTATCATTGGGTACTTCTAATAACTTATCTATATTAGTACTACAATCAATATTCACTACATAAGGGCTTGTTTTAGCAGTGTATCTAATGTTTCTTGATAACCAGTTTGTATAATAAATAAATGTAGGAACATCTTTCAAGAAATTACTTCTCATCATAATACCAGATATGTCATCTACGCATAAACCATTACTATAACCATTTTTGCATTGTACTATAGAACATCTATTATCATCAAGTTGTATGATGTCAATACCTATATCTTTATGGGTATGTAAGTATCCTTCTTTGATGTCTTTTCTTATCAGTCTCATATCATTATGTGAATCAACCAAAGCATTATCTATCAATATGTTTTCAGGACATTCATTCCATAGATAAGCATTTTTACCAATCTTTTGAATAATAAAGTCCTTAACATACTTTTCATATAATAGACCCTTTTCTTGGTTATTCATATTGATATATGTATTTTATACTAATATAATCAATTTTTTATATCTTGCCTTCGTACAAAATAGTATCGTTTTGTTCTTATATTTTTTGGTTCTGCTTTGATAGTGTATTCAGTGCTTAAAATCTGATATTCATTTTTCAATAGATGGCGAATAATTGATACATATGGTCTTTTAATTTTATCAGGATATGATATTGCTGTTATGGTACTCATAGAAAAATAATTATGTATTCTTGGTAATAAATCCATTATCTTTTCTTGTAGTTCTTTATCTTGGTCTAACTCATATAAAATAAGACTGTTAGTTTCTTTTAACTTCAATAATTCTATAAGTTCTTCTCTTATTTGTTTTTGTTGTTCTGGATACAATTCAGTTTTTAGTCTCATTATGATGATAATGTCTTATAATATACCTAATATATTCTTATGTTGTTTTATATGTTTTAGGTTTTTTGTATCTTGTTGATAGTTTTCTTGTGTATTGTCTTAACCCTTCTTTGTTGTAAGCATTATTGAAATAATTCTTATAGTT
>RFXC01000616.1 GCA_009921765.1 Betaproteobacteria bacterium
CGCCACCACGAGGAGCATCGACAAGCAGCCGCCGACTGTGCGGGTCACCCGTGCCATCAGCCGAGCGCCTTGCTGATCGAAGCGGCCTCGGTCGCCGCTGCCGCGTAGATTTTTTCAGGGTCGATGCCCGCAAGACCGAGACGCATCGCCGGCGCCGAAATTTGCAATCGCTTGGCGAGTTCTTCGGATTTGCCACGCATGCTCGCCAACATGTCTGCGACGAAGAGCATGTCGGCGACCGGATCTTCAGCGCTCGCACCGTGGGCCTTTGCGATGCTAATCGCGGCGCGTGCCACGGCCTCTGGAAAATCCCATTCTTTGAGCAATATCCAGGCAACCTTTGCATGCCAGGTCTCGAGCAAGTGCTCGACCGCGGCGAAATCGTCGAGCACGCCTGGGTGGTGTGCCATTTCGGCAAGCAGATAGATCTTGCCGACCCCGCTCAACATGCCACCCAAAATCAGCGCGTCTCGATTCAGACCCGATTTGGGGCTGAGCGTGTAGATCGCTCGGCCGAGCGTGGCGACGGCGAGCCCGTGCGACCAGATGTCACCCATTCTGCCCTGCACCGGTTTATAGACTTTTTGATCGCGCAAGCGCGCGAAGCCGTAGGCGAGCACCACCGTACGCAGCGCAGCCAAACCGATTCGCGCAATGGCGTTACCGACTTCGGTCGCAGGACCCGACGAGGACTGGAACGCCGCGGAATTGGCCATCGACACGATACGCTCGGCGAGCGCGGCGTCGGTACGAACGATGCGCTCGAGGCGTGCGCTCGCGACGAACTCGTCGCGCATCTCGCGTAACAGCAGCAGCACGGAATCGGGGATGCCCGCGATGTCGATCTTGCCGGAGGCCAGATCGATCTGCAGCTTGCTGAGAAATTGTTTGGCGTCCAAACCCATGGAGCTCCCGTACGCCGACAACACGGCTGACGTACCGCGAGCGTGATGAAGATTATGCCATCAGCCGGCACGAAAATTGATGCGTTCAGGGGCCGCGGGGAATCATTGCCGGAGGCCGATTCAACTCCAGTCTGGACGGTGCCG
>RFXC01000617.1 GCA_009921765.1 Betaproteobacteria bacterium
AGTTCGTCGACTGCAACGGTCGTACCGGTCGCCGCTGTCCCCGTATTGACCGTGATCGTCTGGTTCGTTCGCTTCTCGATACCGAAGCTGCCCTCGGCTTGCAGGAAGCCGAAGACGTCGAGTTTGATGTTGCCGGTGGCACGGGTCAGGATGCCGTCGGAGGCTTTGAGTGTGAGTTCCGTAGTGCTGCTCGGGCCAGTCTTGACCGAGCGGACGGTCTTGCCCGTGCCGTAGTCCACCAGCGTCTGGTCGCTCGCTGCTCGGTTCACTTCCACCGTGAGCGAGGTGACGGTGACCGACAGATCGCTGATCCCGGTGAAGCTCGCGCCCGCAACACTTGCTTGCGCGCTGGTCCACTTCTTGGCTGTGGCTGATCCGGTGACACGCTCGGTGTAGAGCGCAAGACCCAGGTTCACGCCAGTAAGGCTTAAGCCCGTCGCGTTCGCAGTGCCGCCGCCCATGCCGATGAAGCCACTGAGGCCTGCGCCGCCGATCAGCAGTTCGTCTACCGAAACCGTGGTGCCGGTCGCTGCGGTGCCCGTGTTGACCGTGATGGTCTGGTTGGTACGCTTCTCGATACCAAAGCTGCCCTCAGCCTGCAGGAAGCCGAACACGTCGAGCTTAATGTTGCCAGTGGCGCGCGTGAGGATGCCGTCGGAGGCTTTAAGCGTCAGCTCTGTCGTCGTGCTCGGGCCGGTCTTCACTGAACGGACGGTCTTGCCCGTTCCGTAGTCCACTAGCGTCTGGTCGCTCGCGGCACGGTTCACTTCCACGGTGAGCGAAGTCACCGTGACTGAAAGGTCGCTGATCCCCGTGAAGCTTGCGCTCGCAACGCTTGCTTGCGCGCTGGTCCACTTCTTGGCCGTGGCTGATCCAGTGACCCGCTCGGTGTAGAGCGCAAGACCCAGGTTCACGCCGGTGAGACTTAAACCCGTCGCGTTCGCCGTGCCACCGCCCATGCCGATGAAGCCACTGAGGCCTGCACCGCCGATCAGCAGTTCGTCGACTGCAACGGTCGTACCGGTCGCCGCTGTCCCCGT
>RFXC01000618.1 GCA_009921765.1 Betaproteobacteria bacterium
GCGGCGGCGCCCATGATGGGCGGCATCAGTTGCCCGCCAGTGGAGGCAACCGACTCGACCGCCGCGGCAAAGGAGGGACGAAAGCCGGTGCGCTTCATGAGCGGAATCGTGATGGGACCATCAACCATCACGTTGGCGACTGCACTGCCCGACACGGTACCGAACAGTGATGAACTGATCACGGCAACCTTGCCCGGGCCGCCCGCGCTGCTGCCGGTGAGCGACATGGAAAAATCCATGAAGAGTTGCCCGGTGCCGCTTCGCTCCATGAAGGAGCCGAACAATACGAACAACATTACGTAAGACGCCGACACACCAAGCGTGGAACCGAAGATACCCTCGGTGGAGAAATAGAGCTGTTCCATCAGAACAGGCATCTTCACCTGGGTGAAGATCGCCGCATAGGCGATGAACACGATAGCGGTGAGCGGCAGTGCCCAGCCGATTACTCGCCGCGTGCCTTCGAGAACCATCAGCACTGCAACGACGGTCCAGAATTTGTCTGCCCAGGTGAGTTCGTCGATGTAGAGAATGCGGCTGGTGAAGTAATCGTAGTTGATGAAGATGTGCAGCACAGCGCCACAGGACAGAGCCAGCAAAAGCAGATCAAACAACCGCCCGGCGAGGCTCTCGCGCCGGACGCTGGGATAAAGCAGGAACACCAGTCCCATGGCGAACATCAGGTGAATGCCGCGAAATATCACTGCATCGGGTGGTCCGAAGGCTGCGGTGTAAATGTGATAAACGGACATTGCGATGGCAAGCGTTGACACCACCGCACGAAGGACGGTTCCCGAAGGAAGCGTGGCTGCCTGTTCGTCAGACATCAGAGCTCCGTGAGCGGGCGCGGCGAAGCGCCCGCTCGTCGCGACCGATCAGCGCGCGCCCGCCTCGCGGTAGAACTTCTCTGCGCCCGGGTGCAGCGGCACACCGATGTCGGCGGCCATCATGCTGGGCGTGAGCCCGGTGATCGGTTTGACCACTGCCGCCAAGTCACCGACATGGGTCGCCATGACCTTGGTCATGGTGTA
>RFXC01000619.1 GCA_009921765.1 Betaproteobacteria bacterium
GAGTACATATTTTTATATAACTAACACAGGGTATTTAAAATTTGATTTTGCATACAATGGAGGACCACAATCGCCCGTTTTTATTGCAGATAATAATTGGCATTTTGTATGTGTAACATGTTCAAGCGGTCTTATACAATTATACCTTGACGGTTCATCAACGGGTTCTGCACTTCAAATGAATCCAAATATTAATGGAAATAACAAAGCATTAGGAGCTAATATTAACAATTCCGGTTTAAATAATTTTGTTGGTACATTAGATGATATTGGCATTTGGCGTAGACCTTTAACATTATGCGAAATAAAAAAATTATACCATTCTGCTGCATTTTTAATTTCTTCAAATAATGCAACTATTTGTACAGGACAAAGCACAACATTAACAGCTTCTGGAGCACCAAACTACAACTGGAGTAGCGGATCAAATACTTCAAGCACGATAGTGAGTCCAACAATCACATCCATTTATTCCGTAACATCAACGTATACAACAGGCTGCACTGAAACAAGAACATTTGCAGTAAACGTAAACCCTCTGCCAACCTTGAGTATTGCAGGCACAACTACCCTTTGTGCCGGACAAAGCATTAATATAACCGCCAGTGGTGCCAACACCTATACCTGGAGCAACAATTCAAACAATTCAAGTATTACCATTTCACCAACCATTAGTAGCAGTTATTCGGTGAGCGGAACCAGTACGGCAGGTTGTATCAGTGCAAGTGCTGCCATTTCCAATGTAACGGTTTACGCACTTCCTGTAATAACCGCTAACAGCGGTAGCATTTGCAACGGTCAAAACTTTACCATTAGTCCCAGCGGGGCCAATACCTATACCATTCAGGGTGGTACTGCCGTTGTGAGTCCCTCGGTAAACAGTAGTTATTCGGTGAGCGGTACCAGTACAGCAGGTTGTATCAGTGCAAGCGCTGCCATTTCCAATGTAACGGTTTACGCACTTCCTGTAATAACCGCTAACAGCGGTAGCATTTGCAACGGTCAAAACTTTACCATTAGTCCCAGCGG
>RFXC01000620.1 GCA_009921765.1 Betaproteobacteria bacterium
ACCGCGGTGGTCTGCGTGGCCTCCTGCACGCCGGCCTGCGGGGCCGCCGAGGAGACCGGCTCCGGCGAGGTCAACCTGATACGCATCGACGGAGCGATCGGTCCGGCGACCGCCAGCTACGTCGAGCGCGCGGTGCGGCACGCCACCGCAGCCGGCGCGCGCTGCCTCCTCGTGCAGATCGACACCCCGGGAGGCCTGTTGGATTCCACCAAGGCCATCGTCCAGTCGTTCTACGGTTCAGGCGTTCCGGTGGTGGCCTACGTCGCTCCAACGGGCGCTCATGCCACCAGCGCGGGCTGCATCATCGCCCTGGCCGCCGACGTGGCCGCCATGGCGCCCCACACCAGCATCGGAGCGGCGCATCCGGTCGAGTTGGGCGGGATGGGCGAGAGCAAGCCCGACAGCATCATGACGAAGAAACTCGAGAACTTCACCGTGAGCTACGTCGAGGCCATCGCCGCCAAACGCCACCGCAACGTCGAGTGGGCGGCGGCTTCCGTGCGCGAAAGCGCGAGCGTGACCGCGGAGAAGGCGCTGGATCTGGGGGTGATTGATCTGATCTCAGCCGACATACCCGCCCTCCTCGCGCAACTCGAGGGCCGGGACACGGGCGCGGTGATACTCCGCACCGCATCCGCACGCGTGGTGGAGGTCCCGCTGCTCGCGCGGGAGCGGGTGCTCCAATCGCTGTGGAGGCCCGAGGTGATGTTCGTGCTGATGCTGGTCGCCATCTACGGGCTCATCGGCGAGCTCAGCAACCCGGGCGCGATCCTGCCCGGAGTAGCCGGCGCCATCGCGCTCATCCTCGCGTTCTACATGGCATCGATCCTCCCCCTGAGCACGACCGGCCTCGCCTTGCTCGGGCTCGCGGTGCTGCTCTTCGTCGCGGACCTTTTCGCCCCCACGCACGGCGTGCTCACCGTCGGCGGCATCATTTCCTTCGTGCTCGGCGCGCGGTTTGCGCGGCATCATGCCGCGCAAAAACTGCACATAGGCCGAGGGCACTTCCATGTCGACCATGAAATA
>RFXC01000063.1 GCA_009921765.1 Betaproteobacteria bacterium
GGTATGCTGCCCGACCTGGAGACCCAGTCGCCCATGCTGGGCACCAACCTCGGTTACGGCGGGGGCTGGGCCTTGCCGCTCACCTGTTACTGGCTTGCGCGCAGCCGCAAGCGCCTTGGGCCCGACTATCCTCTGATCGGCACCAATGGAGCCCGCAGCGGCGACGATGTGCTGCGCATGATGCTGGCTGGTGCCAGCGCGGTCGAGCTTTGCACTGCAGTCATGACCGGCGGCTTCGAGGTCATCAGCGCGGCCATTGATTCAGTTCGCAGGTATGCCCATGGAAAGGCGCAACATGCCCAGGATTGGATCGGGATCGCCGCAGACCGGCTGCAAACGTTCGGCGAGCAGCCGCTCAGGCCCGATCACTGGCGCCAGTTTGTTCCGGCGCAGACTCGTGAATGACGCGCACGCTTGATCAGTTCTCGATCAACTTCAGCTCGCGGACCATACCCCTGTAGAGTTGGTCCTCCTCGACGAGCGCTGCCCGGAACCCCTGACGGTCGAGATAGAGCGGGCTGTTGAACCCCTTGCGGGCGGCTTCGAGGAATTCGGGTTGCTGAACCGCCTGGGCAAGGGCCGAAGACAGCTTCTGCAAGATGTCCTCGGGCACATCCCTTGGTGCAAGCAGACCGAAGCTGCTCAAGTTCGAAAAGGTGACGCCCTGGTCGGCGAGTGTCGGAATGTTGTTCAGCAGGGCAAGCTTCTGGGGCCCGGTGGTGGCCAGCGGTACGAGCTTGCCCGCATTCACTTGCGGCATGATTGCGCCAGGAAGGCCAAGTGCCATGTGCACATGGCCACCCAGCGCTGCGGTAACCGCTGGCGCAATGCCCTGAAAGGGCACGTGCAGCACCCGGATTCCGGCAGCGGCGGCCATCGCCTCGCCGGCGAGGTGTGTGCCGGTTGATTGACCGGCCGACCCGAAGGTCGCTTGCCCCGGATTCTGCTTCGCCCAGGCGATCATGTCGGCGAGTGTTTTGTAGGGCGCGCCCGGGCCCGCGGCGATGATGTAGGGCGTTCCGATTACGTTACCGATCGGCGCAAAGTCGTCGAGTGAGTACGACTGCTTTCGCACGTTGGGAGCGACGGTGAGCGCGCCGGTGCCGGTGTAGAGCAGGGTATAGCCATCGGGTTTCGCCTGCTTCACGAGCGCAGTTCCCACGGTGGCGCCGCCCCCCTCGCGGTTTTCAATGACGAGCGATTGCCCGAGCAGGCGAGCGAACGTGGGCGCAAGCGCACGAATCTGGTGGTCGGTTCCACCGGGGGCGTAGGGGACGATCACGCGGATCGGCCGGTTCGGATAATCGGTGGTTTGCGCCTCGGATGTTGGGCCTGCCAGCGCGAGCGCGATGCCCATCACGCATCCGGCAAAGCCAAGACGACGACAGTTCGAGTTGGCGGGCAGGCGTTTGCGATGGGATACGTCGGGCGTGCCGGCCCTGTTGAACCTCAGGCCCGACCGGGTAGATGCCAGGGAGGGCGGTCCGAGATGGTTGGGCTTGGCATGGGGCGTGAGGGAGACCATTCTTCGTCGTCCTTGGTCGGCGGAACGACTTTGATGGTTTCACCGGGGCTATACCCTGTCAATGCGGCGATCCGGATTCCAGCAGTCCCAGTTCCTGCGCTTGGATCTGTAATGCAAGGTATTTCGAATAGGCACGGCATTGCGAAAACGCGCCGCCGGTGAAATACAGCCCGGGCTGCGCGGTACGGGTCCACATGTTGCGCATTTCTGCGGTATCGGGATCGAAACCCCAGACAGGCCCTACGCGGTTGGCCACTTCGTCGCCAAAAAATCCTGCGACCGTGTGTTCCAGCCCGTGATAACCGGTGCCCAGCACGATCAGTTCGGTCTCGATCAGTGAGCCGTCCTTCAGCCGGGCGCCATTTGTTTCGAATGACGCGATGTCGCTGTACTGAATGAGACCAATCTCGCCCGACGCAATCAGGTTGGAGCAGCCCACATTGAAGTAGTAACCGCCGCCGCGGGAGCGGAAAAGATAGGGCCAGCCGGTCCCGTCGACGCCACTCGAGAGCCGGAAGCCCACCTTCTCGAGGGCGTCGAGCAGTGGACGGTCCTGCGCGCGGGCCTGACTGGTGAGCGTGCGGTGGCCCTGGAGCGTGATCGGCAGCGGCATTGAAGTGTTGATCAGGTCACGGTCTTCGATGGAGGGTCCTTCACCCAGAAACACGCCGTCATAGAGCTGGGCGCTGGGCTCGATCTCGATCACCATGGTGGGATTGCGCTGCACCATCACCGCGCGCGCGCCCTGGCCATGAAGCTCCTGCGCTACATCGTGCGCACTGGTGCCGGTGCCGATCACCATCACCGGTTTGCCGCGCCAGGCCTCGCCGTCGGCAAACGCGCTGCTGTGCACAACCCTGCCCGCAAAGCGACCAAGCGTCGGGATGTCAGGGATCTTTGCAGCGCCACTCACACCGGTTGCGAGAATGATGTGGCGCGGCCGAAGGACACGCTCGGTTCCGTCGGCTCGCTGAACATGTGCCTCCCAGTGGCCGCCCGACGTAGCGCCCGACTGCCCCGAGCCGTCAAGCCGTCTGGCGCGGGTCAGTCGCGTGCGCGTCCAGAAATGGATGTCCATGCACTCGACGTAGGCCTCGAACCAGTTGGCGATGCGGTCCTTCGGCAGATAGCGCTGCCAGGTGGATGGAAACGGCATGTAGGGCAGATGATTGCTGTGAAACTGGTTATGGAGCTTGAGTGCCCGATAACGCTTTCGCCAGTTGTCACCGATTCTTTCCATCGGGTCGATGACGAGATTGTCGATGCCCAGCTGGTTGAGGCGTGCGGCGACTGACAACCCTGCGTGGCCGCCTCCTACGATCAGCACAGTCGGTTCGCGATCCTCAAACCGCGAAGCAATGTTGCGACGCTCAAGCCAGTTGGGGCCGTTCCATTCGCGCTGGTAAACGGGTTCCTCGCGACGCTCGCGCAGCGTCTGCTCGTCGTAGTCACGAATGCTTTCAAGCGCAGTGTGCAAGGTCCAGGCTGTGCGCGAGATGCCGCCATCCGGCAGCACCCGCAGGCGCAGCAGCGCGGCAGCCGTACCGGTTTCGGTGTCGAACTTCAGTATGGCTTCCACGGCGCGCACGCCGGCTCGCTCGACCATACGTGGTGGGGAGCGGCTCTCATCAATCTGGAAGGCCCTCGCACGCACGCTTGCGAGTCCGCGGGCGAGTGGGGCAGCTAGCGCCTGGCGGCCGCTGAGTGTGATGAGCGACCAGGTGAGCGCCAACGCCTCACGCCAATGGCTGTCCTCATCAAACAGGCACGCCACGCTGGCGGGGTCACCCAGGTGGGCGACGTTGTTGAGTTGGTCAACCCAAGCGGAGACGGAGGCTGACAGGGAGAGCGGGGCAGGCTGGTCAGCCATCATGGGAACGGGTACCGGTCAGGGGTTGCTCAGGACCTTGGCGATGGAATCCGCCACATAGTCGATATTTCGCGAGTTGAGCGCAGCCAGACAGATGCGACCGGTGCTGATTGCGTAGATGCCATATTGCTCACGCAGCACGTCGACCTGATCACGGCTCAGGCCCGAATAGGAGAACATGCCGCGCTGACGGATCACAAAGCTGAAGTCTCGGTTGACGCCTCGGGCCTTAAGGCGGTCAACAAGACCGCTTCGCATCGATCGAATGCGCTCTCGCATGGTGGCAAGCTCGCGCTCCCAGGTGGCCCGCAGCGCGGGAGTGGACAGCACCGCCGCCACCACGGCAGCCCCGTGTGTGGGTGGGCTGGAATAGTTGGTGCGGATGGTGCGCTTCACCTGACTCACGACGCGAGCAGTCTCGTCTCGATCGGCGGTGACGACCGAGAGCGCCCCCACCCGTTCGCCGTACAGGGAAAACGATTTCGAAAAAGAGCTCGAGACAAGAAAGTTGAGGCCCGAAGCGGCAAACAAATTGAGCGCGAGCGCATCTTCGGCAATGCCATCGCCGAAGCCCTGATAGGCCATGTCAAGAAACGCGACCAGACCGCGTGCCCGGACCGTGTCGACGATCTGTGACCATTGGTCGGCATTGAGGTCGACCCCGGTGGGGTTATGGCAGCACGCGTGCAGCACCACAATAGACCCGGCAGGCAGCGCCTCCAGGGATGCCTTCATTCCGTTGAAATTGACGCCGTGACTGGCCGCATCGTAATAAGCGTAGGCGTTGACCTTGAAGCCCGCGGCTTCAAAGAGCGCACGGTGATTCTCCCAGCTGGGATCACTGATCCAGACCTCGGCCGCCGGCAACAGTCGACGCAGAAAATCGGCTCCGATACGCAGGCCGCCGGTTCCACCCAGCGCCTCGAATGTGGCGACACGGCCTGCCCCGGTGAGCGGTGAGGCCGCACCAAACAGCAGCCCCTGGACCGCCTGGTTGTAGGCAGCAAACCCCTCGATGGGCAGATAAGCCCGAGCGGGTTGTTTCTCCAGGCGCTGTCTTTCCGCCTCCCGCACCGCCTCAAGAAGCGGCACGCGTCCGTCGTCGTCGTAATAGACGCCCACCCCGAGGTTGACCTTGGAAGGGCGGGTGTCGGCATTGAACGCTTCGGTGAGACCGAGAATTGGATCCCGCGGGGCCATCTCGACTGCGGCGAACATGGAGGATGTCATGATGAGGTCTAAGTGATTGATTTGATTGTGTTGAAAAGAATTAACCCTAAAGAAACTGCACAAGAATTGTGCACTACTCTAGCTTTTTGGGGGGGCGCGCGCGATAATTACCGATTGGTCAGATAGTCGGGCGAAGCGCGTCTGCCGGTTTGGCTGACCGACTGCACACAGACAGTTGTTGCAGCGCAGAAGTCGATGGTGCGGTGCACGTTGTTGCGGTGCGGCAAGGCGCCAGTTGGTTCGTGGTTTGGGCCATCGGGACATCGGGTGCCCGCACGCTTCATCGCTCCAACGGGTGGTTTGACACATGAAACATTGCGGAGTTCAGGCAGCCCACCAGCGGCCGCATCCTTAAAAGCAGCATATCACGGTAGAGGAACGGTTCTTTTCTGATGGTCGATCTCGCTCACGACAGTTCGAATCTGCTCACGTTTCCGGGTAGCCCGTTCCGGCTGGCTCGGCCGTTTGCGCCGGCTGGCGATCAGCCCGCTGCCATCGATGCGCTCGAGCAGGGACTGCGTGATGGCCTCAGTTTTCAGACGCTTCTGGGCGTGACTGGTTCGGGTAAGACCTTCACGATGGCCAATGTGATTGCCCGGTTGGGGCGGCCCGCTCTCATCCTCGCTCCAAACAAAACGCTTGCCGCGCAGCTCTATGCAGAAATGCGCGAGTTTTTCCCAGAAAACGCAATCGAATATTTTGTCTCGTATTACGACTATTACCAACCCGAGGCCTACGTTCCCCAGCGTGATCTGTTCATCGAGAAAGATTCCTCGATTAACGACCATATCGAGCAGATGCGGCTGTCGGCAACCAAATCGCTGCTTGAACGGCGAGACACCATCATCGTGGCAACGGTCTCGTGCATCTACGGCATCGGGAACCCCGCCGATTACCATGACATGCGGCTCATGCTGCGGGTTCGCGATCGGATCGGACAGCGAGAACTGCTGCAGCGGCTGGTGTCCATGCAGTATCGACGCAATGAGACCGAGTTTGCTCGAGGCACCTTCCGCGTGCGCGGCGACACGATCGACATTTTCCCGGCCGAACATGCCGAGCTCGCGCTGCGTATCGAACTGTTTGACGACGAGATCGAGTCTCTGCAGCTCTTTGACCCGCTCACCGGTCGCGTGCGCCAGAAGATTCCGCGTTTCGTGGTCTATGCGTCGTCGCACTACGTGACCCCCCGGGCCACCATTCTGCGCGCGCTCGACACCATCAAGGCCGAACTGGCCGAGCGCCTTGAGTTTTTCTTGTCTCAGGGCAAGCTCCTTGAGGCGCAACGTCTGGAGCAGCGAACGCGCTTCGATCTTGAAATGCTGCAGGAGTTGGGTTTCTGCAAGGGGATCGAGAACTACTCGCGTCATTTGTCAGGGGCGCGGCCTGGCGATCCGCCGCCCACGCTGGTTGATTATCTGCCTGCAGACGCGCTCATGATCATCGACGAAAGCCACGTCACGATCGGCCAGTTGGGTGGCATGTACCGAGGCGACCGTTCTCGCAAGGAAACGCTGGTGCAGTACGGCTTCCGTCTGCCCTCGGCGCTCGACAACCGGCCACTTCGCTTCGATGAATTCGAACACAAGATGCGGCAGTGCGTTTTCGTTTCGGCCACGCCAGCCGATTACGAGCACCGCACGGCGGGCCAGGTGGTTGAGCAGGTGGTACGGCCCACCGGGCTGATCGACCCTGCAATCGAGGTTCGGCCGGCGCGTGCCCAGGTCGAAGACCTGTTGTCGGAAATTCGGTCACGGGTGACGCTTGGAGATCGGGTTCTGGTCACGACCCTAACGAAGCGCATGGCCGAAGACCTCACCGACTTTCTCGGTGAGCAGGGCGTACGCGTCCGTTATCTCCATTCCGACATCGACACCGTAGAGCGGGTCGAGATCATCCGCGATCTCCGTCTGGGAAGTTTCGATGTGCTGGTGGGCATCAATCTGCTGAGAGAAGGTCTGGACATTCCTGAAGTGTCGCTGGTTGCCATTCTCGATGCCGACAAGGAAGGGTTCTTGCGCTCGGAGCGCAGCCTGATTCAAACGATAGGGCGGGCCGCGCGTAACCTGCGCGGAACCGCAATTCTTTATGGCGACACCGTCACCGACTCCATGAGGCGCGCCATCTCAGAGACAGAGCGCCGACGCCAGAAACAAGTCGAGTTCAATACAGCACACGGCATCGCGCCGCGCGGCATCAGCAAGCAGGTTCGCGAGCTGATCGATGGTGTGTATGACGCGGACAGCGCGCGGGTAGCGCGCGCGGCACAGGACATCGCTGACAACGAGCCGCTGGAGTTGGGCGAGAAGGCGCTGGCCCGTGAGATTCGGGCGCTTGAGAAACGAATGCTTGAACACGCGCGCAACCTCGAGTTCGAGAAAGCGGCCGAAGTACGAGATCGGCTGTCGCGCCTCAAACAGCGCGTGCTTGGCGCCGATGGCACCCACAACGTTGTTCCTTTTGCCGCCGGGCGGGCGGCCTGACCCATTGATTCCTTCCTTCCTCCAAACCAAAAAGGTATTGAAATGGCTAAAAGAGAACCCACATCCCTTGCCATGAGTACACGAGTCTTGTTCGTATGCATGGGAAATATTTGCCGCTCACCCATGGCGGAAAGCGTGTTTCGCCACACGGTTCGGGTCGCAGGCCTGGATGATGTGGTTCGGGTTGCATCGGCCGGCACGCACGCGTTTCATGAAGGCGAAGCCACCGACAAGCGCGCGCAGGCGTCGCTTCAGAAGCGAGGCTACAACGCTGCCGACATCCGTGCCCGCAAGGTGACCGAGCGTGATTTCGAAGAGTTCGACCTGATCCTCGCCATGGACTGGGACAACCTCTCCCTGCTTCAACAGACCGCGCCCAAGCGTTTTCATCACAAGCTTCAGCTGCTCATGCGGTTTGCCACCGAGCACGAGACCGCAACGGTGCCCGACCCTTATCATGGCTCGGCGCAAAACTTTGAGCAGGTTCTTGACTACATCGAAGATGCCTGCAGCGGGTTGCTCGAGGTGGCCAAGCGTCGTGCGACGCAGGTCGCAGCGGCCTGATTTTCTGACCTTTGTCATTCCGCCACCTCTTCGGCAGACCCCGTTTGCCGAGGGAGTGGTGTTTTTTGAGCGCCCTGTCGTTCTGAGATGACTTCGCAGGCGCCGCTCATCCGCAAGCCCTCGGGTCCTCGCCGTCTCGGTCGTCGAGCATTCATCTCGATCGCAGCGCTTGCCGGTGGCGGCCTGGTGGTGGCAGCCGGTACCGGGGCATGGCGGGCCTGGCAGCTTGCCCAGTATCGCGCGCCCGCGGGCGAAGCAGAGGCATCGTTCAACGCCTGGGTCACGATTGATCGCACAGGGCGTGTGGCGGTTTCGGTGCCGCACCAGGAGATGGGGCAAGGGATTTTTTCGCTGGTTGCACTGCTGGTCGCCGAGGAGCTCGATTGCGATCCTTCCGGCATTACCGCGCGGCCGGCGCCCCTTGGGCTGGCCTATTCCAATCCACTTCCAGTTCTCGATTCGCTTGCGCTCAAGCGGGGGGACGATGCGCTCGGGTCGGTTGCGCACCGGTCCCTCGAGGCGGTGCTGCGGCTCGCCGGCGATCAGATGACTGGTGGGTCCACCTCGGCCCGAAACTGCTGGAATGCCGCCCGTCGCGCGGGGGCGGGGGCCCGCGCCGCGCTGCTTGCTGCGGCGGCGCGGCGCTGGCGTGTTCCGGCTGAACGGCTGCGCACCCTTTCCTCGAGAGTGGTTGATCCGGTTACGGGGCAATCGTTCGGTTTTGGCGAGTTGGCGGCGGATGCCGCCCAAGAGGAACCCGGTCGGGTTGAACCCAAACCGCGAGAGCAGTACCGCTTGGTTGGCCGGGGAATCCGGCGCGTCGACTCGCGTTCAAAGACGGACGGTACCGCACGCTACGCTGCAGACGTTCGCTTTCCTGGGCTGCGCTACGCCTCCGTGCGGCATGCCCCCATCCTGGGTGAGACCCTGGCCTCGGCGGGGTGGGCGTCGGGCGCGGCGCCGGCGGGCGCGGATCTGGTGAGGGGCGACCAGTGGTTCGCGGTGGTCGCCACCTCCTGGTGGCTGGCTGATCGCTACGCTGAGGCGGTGGAGGCTAGCTGGGCGGGTTCGTCGACAACGCCGATTACTTCCGCGGGCTATATCCAAACCCTTCGCTCTGCAGCGGAGCGCAAGGAAGGGCGTGAAGTGGCCGTGCGCAGCGACCCTCCCGACCGGCCGGCCACAGTGCGAAAGACGCTGACTGCCGATTACGACGCCGCGTTCGTCGCACACCAGACGATGGAGCCCATGAACTGCACGATCCGGCTCGATCAGGATCGGTGCGAGGTCTGGATCGGCACTCAGGTCCCCGACCTGGTTCGGCGTACGGTCGCTCGCATCGCCGGCCTGTCGGCGGCCCAGGTGCTCGTTCATCCCTGTCTCATCGGATGCGGGCTGGGTCGGCGACTCGAGACGGATCTGGCGACGCAGGCGGTCCGCATTGCGCTGGCGTTGGGGCGCGGTGTGCCCTTGCAGGTGCAGTGGCGACGTGAGGAGGACACTCGACGCGATATGTACCGGCCCGCAGCTGCGGCAAGGTTTGAGGTCGGGCTCGGTGGTCGAGGCGAGATTGTGCGGCTGGAGTGCTCGCTGTCCGGCCCGTCGGTTACCGCGCAGTATGTGCGGCGCCAGTTTGGTTGGCCGCTCGGCTGGATGCCTGACCGCAGTTGCCATGATGGGGTGTCCGACGTCATCTATGACCTTGATGAATTGCGCGTTCGTCATGCGCGTATCGACAGCCCACTACCGATCGGGTTCTGGCGCAGCGTGGGTTATGGCGTCAACAGTTTCTTCATTGAATGCTTTATCGATGAATGTGCCCACGCAGCGGGAGACGATCCCTTTCAGTATCGACGCAGACTTCTTCAGAAGCAGCCGCGCGCCCTGCGGGTGCTCGAGGAGGTTGGCAGGCTGAGCGGCTGGGGCCGTCCCGTCCAAACCCGGCGCGGTGCCCGGGGAGGGCGCGGCGTTGCCATTGTGCAAAGTTTCGGTTCTATCGTTGCACAGGCAGTCGAGGCAGAGGTCGAGGGGACGGAGATACGGGTGCTTCGTGTGGTGGCCGTGGTCGACTGCGGAATGGCCATCGATCGGGGTGGGGTGCGCGCGCAGATGGCAAGCGCGATTGTCGGAGGCTTGTCTGCTGCGCTCCATGGACAGATTGACGTGGTGGGTGGAGCAGTTCGTCAGAGCAATTTCAATGATGCGCGGGTGCTGTCGTTGCGCGAAACACCTCGTATTCAGGTTGAAATGATCGACGGGTCGCCCGAGATCGGTGGGGTAGGCGAGGTTGGGCTGCCTCCCGTCGCTCCGGCGCTCGCGAATGCGCTGTTTGCAGCCACTGGCAAGCGACTTAGGCGGCTTCCGCTGCGAATTTCCTAGGGTTTGACGCTTCCCTAGTCGCCATTTCCCGTGATGCGAGTGATTTGCTGGGGATTTGTGACCAGCCAGTCAATCTGAGCACTGGGTATTCACAAAACGGTTTGTCTGGCCTAGAATGTGGTTTGCGGGACGTTTGTCCAAGACAAAAGCCCCGCATAAGGTGACGGATATCTCGACTAAATCGCTCGGATTAGGATAAAGTTGAGTTGTCTGGTCAGGATTAAACACTCCTCTACAAATCGGAATCCAGCCATGCGACTGACCACAAAGGGGCGGTTTGCGGTAACCGCCATGATCGATCTGGCCATGCGGCAGCATCAGGGCCCGGTGACGCTTGCCGGTATCAGCCAACGGCAGAAGATTTCCCTGTCGTATCTTGAGCAGCTTTTCGGGAAGCTTCGTCGCCATGAGCTGGTGGAAAGCACCCGGGGACCTGGCGGCGGCTATTCGCTCGCCCGCTCCATGAAAGACGTTACGGTGGCCGACATCATCTTTGCAGTTGACGAGCCACTCGATGCCACCCAGTGCGCCGGTCGCGAAAACTGCCAGGACGACGGCCCCTGCATGACGCATGAGCTCTGGTCCAACCTCACCACGCGAATGATCGACTACCTCAGTTCGGTGAAGCTGTCCGAATTGGTCGAGCAGCAGCGCGGCAAGGAAGGGCGTACTCGTCCGCGCGAAATTTCGGTGCTGAAAGAGCATCGTGCAGCGCTTGAATTCCCCACCTCCACGCTTCAGCCGATCCGCTTCGACAACGGCCGTCTGACCACTTTCTGAGGCTTCTGCCCGCCATGCAACTTCCGATCTACCTCGACTACGCAGCCACCACCCCGGTTGATCCGCGGGTGGTGGACAAGATGGTGCCGTTTCTCTATCAAAACTACGGTAACCCTGCCTCCCGCAGCCATGAGTACGGCTGGGAGGCGGAGCGGGCGGTTGAGGAGGCGCGGGAGCAGGTCGCTGCGTTGGTGGGGTGCGATGCCAAGGAAATTGTCTGGACGTCGGGCGCCACCGAGTCGATCAATCTTGCCGTAAAGGGCGCGGCGCAGTTCAACCGCGAACGGGGCCGTCATCTCATCACGACCAAAACCGAGCACAAGGCCACACTCGACACCATGCGGGAGCTGGAGCGGCACGGTTTTGAGGTCACCTACCTCGATGTCAAGCCCGATGGGCTGATTGACCTTGACGCGTTGAAGGCGGCGATCCGTCCCGACACCATCGTCATGTCGATCATGTTCGTGAACAACGAAATCGGTGTGATTCAGGATGTGGCGGCCATCGGCGAGTTGTGCCGGGAGCGCGGCATTGTTTTCCATGTGGATTCAGCCCAGGCCACAGGCAAGCTCCCTATCGACCTGTCCACGCTCAAGGTCGATCTCATGTCGTTCTCGGCGCACAAAACCTACGGGCCCAAGGGTATGGGTGCGCTCTATGTTCGCCGCAAGCCGCGCGTCCGTATCGAAGCGCAGATACATGGTGGGGGTCACGAGCGCGGGTTCCGCTCCGGCACCCTGCCTACGCACCAGATTGTCGGGATGGGTGAAGCGTTTCGTCTGGCGCGGCAGGAAATGGGGACTGAAAACGAGCGTATCCGTGTGCTTCGCGATCGCCTGCTCTCCGGCATCCAGCAGATGGAGGAGGTGTACGTGAACGGCGATCTCGAGCGTCGCGTACCCCACAACCTCAACATCAGCTTCAACTACGTTGAGGGCGAGTCGCTGATCATGGCGATCAAGGATATCGCGGTCTCGAGCGGTTCGGCGTGCACATCGGCGAGCCTTGAGCCGTCGTATGTTCTGCGTGCCCTCGGGCGCAGCGACGAACTGGCCCATTCATCCATCCGGTTTTCGATCGGGCGGTTCACAACCGAAGAACAGATCGATCATGCGGTGAAGCTCATCCAGAATAAAGTGGGCAAGCTGCGCGACATGTCGCCGCTCTGGGAAATGGTGAAAGACGGTGTCGACCTCAACACCGTGCAGTGGGCGGCGCACTAGTCAGACGGATCCGAATTCAGCAGGTGACGGGGCCAACGGGTCCCATGTTCAGGCAGGGAGATGGCGATGGCCTATAGCGAAAAAGTAATCGATCATTATGAGAATCCCCGCAACGTCGGGTCGCTCGACAAGAACGACCCAAGCGTCGGAACGGGCATGGTGGGAGCACCTGCATGCGGTGACGTGATGAAGCTTCAGATTCGAGTCAATGATCAGGGCGTGATCGAAGATGCGCGCTTCAAGACCTACGGCTGCGGCTCGGCGATCGCTTCGTCTTCATTGGTCACGGAGTGGGTAAAGGGCAAGACGCTCGATCAGGCGGTGGAGATTCGCAATACGCAAATCGCCGACGAACTTGCGCTGCCCCCGGTCAAGATCCACTGCTCGATTCTTGCCGAAGACGCCATCAAGGCGGCGGTCGAAGACTACCGTCGCAAGCACGGCGGGGCCGACGCGCAGAAGGCTGCCTGAGGAGATCGGTTCATGGCGGTCACGCTTACCGAATCGGCGGCGCAGCACATCAGCCGCTTCATCAGTCGCCGGGGGCGCGGTATTGGGCTGCGCCTGGGCGTTCGCACCACCGGCTGTTCGGGCCTTGCCTACAAGCTCGAATATGCCGACGAGGGGCAGCCCGAAGACCTTTACTTCGAGAGCCATGGGGTTACTGTGATCGTTGATCCCAAAAGCCTGGCCTACCTCGATGGCACCGAGCTTGATTTCGTTCGAGAGGGCTTGAACGAGGGCTTTCGGTTCAACAACCCCAATGTCAAGGGTGAGTGCGGCTGCGGCGAATCGTTCCAGGTTTGATCGCTCACGGCTGAAGCCGCTTCCCCTTCAACTCTCATTCCGTCGGCGCGGGCCGCTTTGCTGCCGCTCCAGGCAAGCTGATGCTGCTTCTCGACAAGAATTACTTCGAACTGCTCAATCTGCCTCGCACGTTTGCAATTGACGAACGGCTTCTCGAGCAGAAGTACCGCGACCTGGTGGCTGCGGTGCACCCCGACAGATTCGTCACTGACTCACCAGAGCAGCGCAGACTGGCCATGCAGGCCGCCACGCTTGCCAACGAAGCGTGGCGTTGTCTGCGAGATCCCTGCAGTCGAGCGGCCTACCTTTGTCGACTGGAGGGCATCTCGGTTGACGCGGCGGCCCGTGCTGGTGCATCGGCTGAGTTTCTGACTGAGCAGATGGAATGGCGTGAGGCGCTCGATGAGGCGAGGCTGGCCGCCCGGCTATCTGATCTTCAGGGGTTGAAGATCAACGTAGCCGAGGCCCGTCAGAGGGTGCTTGCCAACGTCACCGAGCTCATCGATACCCGCGCCAACTTCGAGGCCGCGGCGGGCCTGGTGGGCCAACTCATGTATATCGATCGGTTTTCCGAGCAGGTCGACGAAGCGATCGACGACCTTTCCTGATTTCTACTCTCTTGTTGGCGGCCGAATGGCTCTTCTACAGATCTCGGAACCCGGTATGTCTCCCGAACCGCACCAGCGGCGACTTGCGGTGGGGATCGACCTTGGTACAACCAACTCGCTGGTGGCAGCGGTGCGCTCCAGTATTCCCGAGGTGCTCGAGGATGAGCATCGGCATGCCCTCCTGCCCTCAGTGGTGAGTTATTGTGACGACGGCCGTGTAGCGGTCGGTACCGAGGCTGCGGCGCGTGCCATTTCCGACCCCGATAACACCATCGTATCGGTGAAACGTTTCATGGGGCGCGGGCTCGAGGATGCTCGCCGGTACCGGACCGCGTATCGCTTCATCGACGCGCCGGGAATGGTCAAAATCCAGACACGATCGGGCGACAAGAGCCCGGTCGAGGTATCGGCCGAGATCCTGAAGGTTCTGCGTCGGCGCGCGGAAATGACACTGGGTGGCGAGCTGTACGGATCGGTGATCACCGTGCCTGCGTATTTCGACGATGCGCAGCGTCAGGCCACCAAGGACGCTGCGCGGCTGGCAGGCCTGGAGGTGCTTCGGCTTCTGAACGAGCCCACGGCTGCGGCGATCGCCTATGGGCTCGATAACGGCGTGGAAGGTCGTGTGGTCGTGTTCGACCTCGGTGGGGGCACCTTTGACGTGTCGGTGCTGCACCTCAGTCGTGGCGTATTCGAGGTCGTGGCAACTGGCGGCGATTCTGCGTTGGGCGGCGATGACTTCGACCGTCGCATCGTTGAGTGGGCACTGCGGGAGACGGGTCTCGTATCGGTTAAGGAGCCAGATCCCATTGGCAGTGCGCTGGCTGCAGGGGTCCTGTCGTCGGCCGATCTGCGTGCCATGACGGTCGAAGCGCGGCGCGCGAAGGAAGCGCTTTCCGAGGCCACGCTCACCACGTTCTCGTGTCCGCTATCTGACGCGTCGGCAGTGCGTCTGCCGCTCGCACGCGAGCGGCTTGATGCGTTGACCGCCGATCTCGTCGCTCGCACTATCACCGTGGTGAGGCGCACGCTTCGCGACGCGCGGATCGACGCAGCTGATGCAGGCGCGGTAGTGCTCGTGGGAGGGGCTACTCGCACGCCGGCGGTGCGAGCGGCGGTGGCAAGTTTTTTCGGGCGCACACCACTCTCGGACATCGATCCCGACCGCGTGGTCGCCATTGGCGCTGCGATGCAGGCGAATCTGCTGGCGGGCAACCGCGGCGAGGGCGATGACTGGCTGCTGCTCGACGTCATTCCGCTTTCGCTTGGTCTGGAAACGATGGGCGGACTGGTCGAGAAGATCGTTCCTCGAAACTCCACCATTCCGGTGGCGCGTGCTCAGGAATTCACAACATTTCGTGATGGCCAGACGGCGCTCGCGATCCACGTGGTTCAGGGCGAGCGCGAGCTGGTGTCCGATTGCCGCTCGCTCGCACGGTTTGAACTGCGCGGGATTCCGCCCATGAGCGCGGGTGCGGCCCGAATTCGGGTGAGCTTTCAGGTGGACGCCGACGGCTTGTTGTCAGTCACTGCGTGCGAGCAGGCGAGTGGCGTGAAGGCTGCCGTAACCGTTCGTCCGTCGTATGGCTTGAGCGATGATGAAATCGCCAACATGCTTCAGCAGTCTTTCCTGTCGGCGGGAGCTGACCGTGACGCGCGGGCGCTCCGCGAGCAGCAGGTGGAGGCTGATCGCCTTTACGAAGCGACGCGGGCGGCGCTTGGCGCTGACGGTGAACTGCTCTCGGAGGCCGAGCGCTCGGTCGTTGAATCGCTCCTCGCGCGTGTGATTGAAGCGCGCGGCGGAACCGATGCAGACACGGTCCGGCAGGCGGTTGATGCGCTTGCCCGCGGTACCGAGCACTTCGCGGCCCGGAGAATGGATCGCGCAATTTCACGTGCGCTATCCGGCCGGCGAATCGATCAGATT
Organism: Betaproteobacteria bacterium; assembly: GCA_009921765.1. The sequence continues at coordinate 15,397 of RFXC01000063.1, forward strand.
GACTGACCCAGAAAGGGGTGCGATGCCTGTCATTTCAATTCTTCCCCACGCGGCGTTGTGCCCGGACGGCGCGCGTTTCGATGCGCCTCAGGGCTCGATACTTTGTAGGGTGCTGCTGGACCACGGCATTCGGATCGAACATGCCTGTGACATGTCATGCGCCTGCACGACCTGCCATGTCATTGTGCGTGAGGGGCTGTCGTCGCTTGAGCCCGCGACCGACGACGAAGACGACATGCTGGATAAAGCCTGGGGGCTGACCTCGCAGTCCCGACTTTCGTGTCAAATCAAGTTGGCGCAGGTCGACCTCACCATTGAAATTCCCAAATACACAATCAACCATGCGCGCGAAGATCACTGATCCGAAGGCGAGGGCCCGATGAAGTGGACAGACGTTCAGGAGATAGCGGTCGAACTGGCGGAGCGCTATCCGGAGATTGACCCCAAGGTGATCCGTTTTACCGATCTACGGCAAAAGGTGCTGACCCTGCCAGGCTTCGATGATGCGCCTGAGCGCTCGGGTGAGCGCGTGCTGGAGGCTATCCAGCAGGCCTGGATCGACGAAGCCGATTGAGTTCGGTAGCGGCTGCCTGAAGCGGCTCTGTCGCTGGCGCAGGGGCGAGACCAGGTACCGGACCTGCGTACGGGCGGCGTGTCACCCCCCCCTCCGATCGCCTGCTTGCAAGGATTACGAGGGGGCGCCAGCTTCGTGCGGCGCCTGCCGCGCATGGCGTACCAGCGCTGCGGCAGCCACGGTACAACCGATCCCGGCAAAAAATAGAAGACTGGCCGAAACCTCGGCGCCCCACATCTCCAGAACCTGTCCGAAGATAAGCGGCGACAAAGCCGAGACATAGAGCGAAGGCGCAGCAAGCCTGCCTAGCAGTTCGCCGTAGCCGCGCGAACCGATCAGCGCAAGCGGCAGCGCGCCGCGGAGAATGGTGAGCAGGCCGTTGCTGCAGCCGTAGAGGGCTACGAATGCGATCGCGGCCATTGTCTGAGGAAGGGGCAGAGCGAGCGGTACCAACGATAACGGCAGCATGGCAAACACCGGGACCGCCAGTGCTATCGGTGAGAGCCAGCGTTGTGCAAACAGTTCGGCCGACCGGGACAGCACCTGGGCCGGGCCCATGAACGAGGCGACGGTGACGGCAAGCCCGGCCCCCAGACCGAGCCCCTGAAGAAGTTCGGGCAGATGCACTGCGAGCGACGACCAGATGAATGCGTGGCACGCGAAGGCCGTGGCAAGCAGTGTGACCGCGATGCGAGCCCATCGTGCACGCGCGTCGGCATGGGTCAAGGGCGGCGTGTCGGACGTTGCGTGCGCAGACGCCGATGTTGGCGCCTCGCTCCGAGCGTGCGGTGCGTCGCGGCTCGGCAGGCTGCCGGCAAACCAGAAATGCAGCGGCGCGCAGATCAGCAGATTGAGCGCCGCGTAGACGCCAAGCGTGCCACGCCAGCCAAGCGATTCCAGCAGCAGATGGCTGATCGGCCAGAATACGGTGGAGGCCAATCCGCCCATGAGGGTGAGCAATGAAATCGCGCGGCGCGCCCCCGGGCCTGCCAGTGCGGTGAGGGCAGCGAAGGCGCCGTCATACAACATTGCTCGCATGCCAAGACCGATCAGGCTCCAGGCGATCCAGATGGGCAGCAGACTTTCTGCGGTGGCATGCAAAGCGAGCGCCGCAGCAGCCAGAAGCGATGCCCCCGTTAGAAGGGGCGCAGCACCGTAGCGATCGATCAGCGCGCCGATTCTTCTCGATAACAGACCGGAGAGGAGCAGTGCCCAGGAATAGGCGCCGAGGACGCCCAGCAGCGGTAGATCCAGCGACTCGGCAATGGGGCGTGAAAGAATCGCCGGAACATAAAAGGTTGTGCCCCAGCCGATGATCTGGGTCACACCCAGTGCCAGCACCGCGTGCCCGGTACGGGGTCGGGCAACAGGCTTCAACGGAGCAATGCCCGCGGTTCCCGAGGCGGTTAGTCTTCGCGGCGAAGTGCTGGAAACAGCACCACGTCCCGGATATTCGCGCGGTCGGTCAGCAGCATGACGAGACGGTCGATGCCGATGCCGCAGCCGCCTGTGGGAGGCATGCCGTACTCCAGTGCGCGGATGTAATCGGCATCAAAGTGCATGGCCTCTTCGTCGCCTGCATGCTTGGCCTCAACCTGACTGTGAAATCGCGCGGCCTGGTCCTCGGGGTCGTTCAGTTCCGAGAACCCGTTGGCGAGTTCGCGTCCGGCGATGAAAAGCTCGAAGCGTTCAGTAGTGGTAGGAGCCCGATCGCTTACCCTCGCAAGCGGCGATACTTCAACCGGATAGTCGATGATGAAGGTGGGGTCGTGAAGCTTGGACTCGGCGACCTCTTCAAACAACGCGAGCTGCAGCGCGCCGACCCCCGCGCGCGCCAGCGCCGGATCGCTGGTATCCACGCCTTGCTTGCGAAGCTCTGCTCGCAGCCACTGGGGGTCGTCGAGCGCCTCGCTCGCGTAGCGCGGCGCATGCCGCGTGATTGCCTGCGCAATGGTGAGGCGCGCGAAGGGCTCGCCCAGGTTGAGCGTGCGCCCCTGATAGGTGAGGGTGGTACTGCCGGTGGCGGCCAGCGCCGCGTCGCGCAGGATCTGTTCGGTGAAGTCCATCAGCCAGCGATAGTCGGTGTAGGCGGCGTAGAACTCCATCATGGTGAATTCGGGGTTGTGTCGCGGCGAGATGCCCTCATTACGAAAATTGCGGTTGATCTCATAGACCCGTTCAAATCCACCCACGATCAGCCGCTTCAGGTAAAGCTCGGGCGCGATCCGCAGGTACATCTGCTGATCGAGCGCGTTGTGATGGGTGATGAAGGGCCGCGCGCTTGCGCCACCGGGGATGGGGTGCAGCATTGGGGTTTCGACTTCGAGAAAGCCATGCGACACCATGAAGGCCCGAATGGCGCTGATGGTGCGGCTCCGCGCGATGAAGGTGTCGCGCGTTTCCTGGTTGGCAATCAGATCGACATAGCGCTGCCGGTAGCGGATTTCCTGATCGGCCACCCCGTGGAACTTGTCGGGCAGGGGGCGCAGCGACTTGGCGAGCATGCGAAGCGCGGAGCAGCGCACTGAAAGCTCGCCCTTCATGGTCTTGAAGAGTTCGCCTTCGACGCCGATGATGTCGCCGAGGTCCCAGTGCTTGAACGACTCGTGAAGCGCGGCGCCGACTCCCTCGTCATTCATCCAGAGCTGAAGGCGACCCGTGCCATCCTGGATGGTGGCAAAGCTTGCCTTGCCTTGAACCCGCTTGAGCATGATCCGGCCTGCGACGCTCACGCGAATCTGGTCGGCCTGCAGTTGTTCGCGGGTTTTGAAACCGTGATGCTCGGCCAGGTCGGTCGCACGGTGCGCCGGCTGAAAATCATTGGGAAAGGCAATGCCCTGATCGCGCAACCGGCC
>RFXC01000621.1 GCA_009921765.1 Betaproteobacteria bacterium
CTTCGCCGCCATGCCCGGCATCCACCGCGATCGTGAAGACGCCGGGCGGGGCCGCGCTGCGCGGGGTCTGCGCGCGGGGAGCCGGGTCGCGTTGCACGGACCCCGTGTTGGCGCGCGATCCGGGCAGATCGTTGGCAGGATCGCGTGGCGCCCGGTCCGCCTGCGACCCGCGCCGGTCATCCAATAGCTCCCGCAGGGGATCATGCCGAACCGCGGGATAGAGATCGATCACCAGCCGATGCCGGTAGGAGGCAACGGGTGGCAGGGTGAAGACGTCGGGTGTGACGCCGGTTTTCAGATCGAGTTCAAGCCGGATGGTGCGCGCCTTGAGCGCACTGAAGCGCGCCGCCGACAGCACTGGGTCACCCGGGTCCACCCTGGGCAGCATCGAGGCGAGCCGCTCGGGTGGCGCGGTCACACCCTCCATGTCGATGATGAGCCGCGGTGGCGAGGCCTGCAGCCGCTGCGTGGCCTTTAGCGGCGTGTCGAGTTCGAAGGCAATGCGGGTGTAATCGGGGGCCGGCCATACGCGCATCGCGAGTACGCTTGCCGCCTGCGCAAAGCCCAGATCAAGCGCGAGCTGACCGCTTGCGATCAGCGCGCTGCGCAACCCCAGTCCGGCGACGGCACCGTGGCGCAAAAGCCGGCGTCGCGGAGCGCGGTCAGACACGCCTGCCCCCGGTTGCTGAATGCAGTCGCTGTAAACCCGCGCTCGTCCTCGGCCTCGCCAGGGTCGGCGGAAAGCCAAAGATGCAGGTCGGGCGCGGGCAAGCCATCGCCCGCGTGTTCAGGCCACTCGACCACCACCACGGTCTGGCTGTCGAAAGCGTCTTCAAAGCCTGCATCGCGCCAAGCACCCGGATGTGTGAGCCTATAAAAATCAAAATGATGAAGATCAAACCTCGAGAGATTATAAGGTTCGATCAGGGTGTAGGTGGGACTTGCAACGCGGCCCCGGTGGCCCAGCGCCCGCAGCAGCTCGCGAACCAGGGTGGTTTTGCCTGTGCCCAGATCACCGCT
>RFXC01000622.1 GCA_009921765.1 Betaproteobacteria bacterium
GTTCTGTACACGCACCTCGGTGCCATCGCGGGCAAGCTTGATCTGACCGGCCGTGACTACCAGATCCCCCACGACCACGCCTTCGGTGATTTCCACCTTGCCATCACGGCGCACACCGGTGGCCACCCTGGCGCGCATGGCCTTGCCATCAATGATCTTGTAGACAAAAACATCGGCCCCCATCGGGTAGACCGCCTCTTCCGGCACCATCACCGCCGAGCCACGCTCCTTCAGCACAATGCGCGCCCGTGCAAACATGCCGCTGCGAAGCAGGGATTCCTGGTTGGCGAGCATGCCGCGCGCGATCAGTGCGCGACCATCAGCCGAAACTTGCACATCCAGTGCCGAAATCGCGGCGCGAAACACACGCTGCGGATAAGCATCGACACGCATTTCCACCGACAGGCCAGGCTTGAGTTCACCCAGAAACCGCTCGGGCAGACGCAGGTCGACCTTCATTTGAGACACATCTTCCAGCACCACCAGATCAGCGGCCTCGCGGACATAGTCGCCGACGCTGAAGTTGCGCAGCCCCACCACACCGTTAAACGGCGCGAAGATCTGGGTTTTGGCGAGTTGAGCTTCGGCGAGTCTCAGCTTGGCCTGCTGCACGCTGAGATTGGCGGCGGCCTGATCCTTGGCGCTTGCACTCACGAACTTGCGCTCCGCGAGGTCGGCGGTGCGGTCGTAGTTGGCTTTGGAGAGATCGAGCTCGGCACGCGCCTGCTCGACCTGGGCGAGGAGCACCGACCGGTCGAGTTCCACCAGGAGATCGCCCATGCGTACGAGCGCGCCTTCGGTAAAGCCGATGCGCACAACCCGCCCTGCGATTTCCGGACGGATCGTGACCGATTCATTGGCGCGCAGATTGCCGACTGCAAACACTTCTTCGGTGATCGCCATCGGCTGCGCCCGCGCCGCCTCGACGCCCACCGGTCCGCGCCCGCCACCCGCCGTTCCAGGCGCTGCCCCACCGGCAGGACGCGAACCACCCGCACCAGTTGCCGCCGGTGCCGCACC
>RFXC01000623.1 GCA_009921765.1 Betaproteobacteria bacterium
TATATCAGGCCCGAATATTTCACCAACGAGTTTCGCCTCTTTCCCGCCTGGCCGCGCTTTGACGCGGAGCGCGCGCTGGCGCTCTTCGGGCTCACCATGGCGGTGCTGCTGGCGCCGAAACTCATGGGTCTGCTGATCGCGCTCTTTGATGGCGCCACGCGCCGGGCGAGCGGCGGTGGTGTGCGGCTCATCGGCTCCGCGCTGGTGGAGGTCCTCATGTCCGCGCTTTTTGCGCCGGTGATGATGGTGATCCAGACCGGTTCTGTCATGCAGATCATCTTTGGACGGGACACCGGCTGGCATCCCCAGCGGCGCGATGATGGCTCGATTCCCTTCTCCAGCATCGTGCGCCGCCATCGCTCCCATGTGGCGCTGGGCTTTGTGACGCTGATCGCGGGCCTGCTCATCTCGCCCTCGCTGGTGGCCTGGATGTCGCCCACCATCGCGGGGCTCATTCTGGCGATCTTCCTGTCCTGGGGCAGCGGCATGCTGGCTTTGGGCCTCGCCTTGAAGCGCATGGGCCTGCTGCTGACGCCCGAGGAGACCAGCCCCCCGCCGGTCGCCACCCGCGCCAATGGCCTCGCCGCCGAACTCGCCAGCGAGAACATCGACGACGCCGACGGCATCCTCGCCATTCACGCCGACCCGGAGTTCCGCGCCATCCACGAAGCCTTCCTGCCGCCCTACCGCCCCCATGTGCGCGGCGTGGTGGACCCGGACCGCGCCGTGGCCGAAGCCAAGCTCAATGACGCCGACAGCGCCGAGGAAGCCGCCCGCTGGCTGCGCCCCAAGGAGCGCAACGTGGTGCTGCAGGACCGGGCGCTGATCGCGCTGCTGGCGAGGCTGCCGAGGACGGCGCCGGTGCGGGTGGAGTAGGGGTTGCATAAAGCTTGAACATAGCCATTATTTTAAGTTAAGGTTTAGTTTTTCAGGACGCCACGGGAGAGATTCGTGGGTTCATGGCGATTGTTGATGGGCCTGTTCGGTTGTTTCATCGTGGCTGTCGCCTCAGGGGGGGCC
>RFXC01000624.1 GCA_009921765.1 Betaproteobacteria bacterium
GCGCTCTACAAGATCGAGGACGGCATCCGCGGCAAGGCCCCGGATCACCGCCGTGCCGTCCGCCAGGAGATGTCCCGGCCGCTGGTCGATGCCTTCTTCGATTGGCTCTCGGCCCAGGCCGCGCGTGCCACCGGTCATCCCGGCACGACTGCGCCTGTCGGGCCTGGAACCACTCAACATCGGCCCGGAAACCTTGTTCGTCAACATCGGTGAGCGCACCAATGTCACCGGCTCGCGTGCCTTTGCCAAGCTGATCCTCGCCGGTGATTTTCCGCAGGCCTTGGCGGTGGCGCGCCAGCAGGTGGAAAACGGCGCACAGATGATCGATATCAACATGGACGAAGCCATGCTTGATTCGGAGGCGGCCATGACCACCTTCCTGAATCTGGTCGCGGCCGAGCCGGATATCTCGCGTGTGCCGGTGGTGATCGACTCCTCCAAGTGGTCGGTGATCGAGGCAGGCCTCAAATGCGTGCAGGGTCGTTGCGTGGTGAACTCGGTCTCGATGAAAGAAGGTGAAGCCGCCTTCCTGCATCAGGCCCGGCTGGCGCGGCGCTATGGCGCAGCGGTGATCGTGATGGCCTTCGACGAACAGGGTCAGGCCGACAACCTGGAACGCCGGGTGGAGATCTGCACCCGCGCCTACCACCTGCTGACCGAGCAGGCGGATTTTTCGCCCGAAGACATCATTTTCGATCCGAACATTTTTGCCGTTGCCACCGGCATTGAGGAACACGCGCGCTATGGCGTGGACTTCATCGAAGCCACACGACGCATCAAGGCCGATCTGCCGGATGTCAGCATCTCGGGCGGCGTGTCGAACGTGTCGTTCTCGTTCCGTGGCAATGACGCCGTGCGCGAAGCCATCCACAGCGTATTTCTGTATCACGCCATCCGCGCTGGCTTGACCATGGGCATTGTCAACGCCGGTCAGCTGGCGGTGTACGAGAACATCGAGCCCGAGCTGCGCGAGCATGTGGAAGATGTCGTGCTCAATCGCCGTGCCGATGCCGGCGAGCG
>RFXC01000625.1 GCA_009921765.1 Betaproteobacteria bacterium
CAAGCTTTGTCCGGCGGTGAGCAGCAGCGCGTATCGATTGCCCGCGCTATTGTGCATAAGCCGCGCATCATCCTCGCGGACGAGCCTACCGCCAACCTCGACCGTGACAGCGGGCGGCGCGTGATGGATATGCTGCACGCCTTTCATACGGCGGGGGTTACGTGCATCATTGCCACGCATGATGAGCGCTTGTTGCAGAACGCTGACCGCGTGATTCAACTGGAACGTGGGCGTGTGATTGCGATGCATGACTCCGCCAGTGAGGTGGGCGCATGAACTGGCTGCGTGAGCACTGGCGCGCGCTGCAGTCAGCGCTTGCGCGTGTTCGCAGCGCCCCGGGTGGGCGCGTGATTTGGCAGTTGAGCCGGAACTCAGCGTGTTTCTCTCGACCGACGTAGCGCGCAGCCGCGCGCAAGCCATCGCCGGCGATATTCGGCAGCAGGCGCAGCAGCTGGCGGTGCCGATCAAGCTGGAGTTCATCGATCGTGATCAAGCGCTTGCCTCGATGAAGGCGCATTCGGGTTTACACGATGTGGTGACCGCGCTCGGTAGCAACCCACTACCCGATGCCTATGTGGTGCGCGTGGTGGGCGGCGCCGATAGCGTTTCGCCGGGGCGCATTACCCAGCTGGCGGATGCCTTGGGCGGCATTGACGGTGTCGACACCGTGCAGTTGGATTCAGTATGGGTGAAGCGACTGGCGGCGCTCGTGGATTTGGCTGGTGTGGTGCTGTGGCTGCTGGCATTGACGCTGTGTGGGGTGGTGCTGGCGGTGGTGTTCAACACCATACGGCTGCAGGCCTACACCCAGATGGAAGAAATCAGCGTAGCGCGCTTGCTTGGGGCGACAGACGCCTACGTCTCGCGTCCGTTTTGCTACTTGGGCGGTTTGCTGGGGCTGTGCGCCGGGGCCGTCGCCCTGCTGGCCGTCGCCGCTGGCTTGGCGATGATCAATGTCTCGGTGGCAGAGTTGGCCAAGTTGTACGGGTCGAGGTTCTCACTCAGCCCGTTGGATGCTCG
>RFXC01000626.1 GCA_009921765.1 Betaproteobacteria bacterium
CGGCAGGCTACGGTGCATGGATTCGCGTACCACCAGGTCCTTGAGGTGCTGTTGGGCGAATTCATCCTGATAGTGCGCTGCGGTCACCTCCCACCAGCGGCGCGGCAAGGAGAGCACCGGCAACTGCACCATGTCCTTGCGCGGAATGAGCCAGTTGAGCAAGCGCCAAGCAAGCGGGTGGATGACATCCTCGCAGTCATGCATCACGAAGAGCTGAAATGGCTTGCAACCCAGGGCTTCGTCGACCAGGATTGCGCGCCAAATGCCGTTGAGGCAATCGGCCTTGTTGGTCGGGCCGTTGTGGTCGAGCACCACGATTCGCAGGCGCGGGTGGTGTGCGGCAGCGCGCGCCGCCGCATCTTGAGTAGCGGCATCGTTCGGATAGACGCCGACGTAGACTCGGTAATTGCTGTAGTCAATCGTCCGTGAAAGTCGAGCCAGCATCGGTTCGAGGACTGCCGCCTCTTCCCAGGCCGGAATCATCACCGCGATGGGCTGCTCTGCTTGCGTCACTAGCGCTTCGCGGGAGACCTGCTTGATGCGCGGCCGCTTGAACACCATCCGTCGCGCCGCTCGGGCCCAGTACCAAGCGTCGTACAACACGTCATCGATCCCGGACACCAACATGATCGCCGCGACCAAGGCGAGGGCATGTATCAACGTCAGCTGAATCCACGACGCCCATCCCGCTGCATCCAGCAATTCGGCTGCGGGTGCGATCACCGGGAAGGTCCCGCAACCTGTCCCGGCGCCGCGGGTAACTGCGCCGACAGGCGCTCGAGTGTTGGCACTTTGAGCGACTGGACCGCTCTTTGGGCGCCATGCCGGACTGACGCCGGGAGTTCGCGCCGTGCGCGATCGCCGCGATACCACTCAGCCATCACCTGGGTGATCCGTGCCGCCGCGCGGCCGTCTCCAAAGGGGTTTTGCACCGCCTGCATCGCCTGATGGAGTGAAGGTTCGCGCCACAAACGCTCGATTTCGGCGGCCACATTCAGGGGTTGAGTGCCAACCAGTCGA
>RFXC01000627.1 GCA_009921765.1 Betaproteobacteria bacterium
GGATGCGCTGCAGCAGTTGGCCGAGCGAGGGGCGGCGCTCGGGCTCGACAGCGGGCGGCTGGCCGTTGGCGGCGATAGCGCCGGTGGCACCCTGGCCGCCGTCTGTGCGCTGATGGCCCGCGATGCCGGTCTGGCCTTGCGGCTGCAATTGCTGATCTACCCAGGCACCATCGCCTACCAGGATACCGAATCGCACCATCGCTATGCGCGGGGCTTTTTGCTCGATCGCGAGACCATTTCCTGGTTTTTCGATCACTACATCGAGGTGTCGCAGCGCAGCGATTGGCGTTTTTCACCGCGCAATGCGCCCGATCATGGGGGCGTTGCGCCGGCCTGGGTGGGCTTGGCCGAATGCGATCCGCTGGTCGATGAGGGCATTGCCTATGCGGACACCTTGCGCATGGCTGGGGTCGAGGTGGATCTTGAAATCTATCGCGGCATGATCCACGGCTTCATGACCATGGGCCGCGCGCTGACTGCAGCGCGGCAGGCGCATGCCGATGCCGGTCGCGCCCTGCAGCGTGCGTGGGCCTGGCCCGATCGGTTGCACCGCTAAACTGACACTCTGTTTAAGCCGCAGGTGCGGCCTTCTTATCGACCAGGTTCATCATGAAACGAGAAGATCTTCGCTTCTTTCATCGTCTGCGAGTGCGCTGGGCCGAGGTGGACATGCAGAAGATCGTCTTCAACGCGCACTACCTGATGTATCTGGACACCGCGATGGCCGATTACTGGCGCGCCCTGGCGCTGCCCTACGAAGAGGCCATGCATGAACTTGGCGGCGATCTGTATGTCAAGAAAGCCAGCATCGAGTACCACGGATCGGCTCGCTATGACGATGTGCTGGATGTGGGTCTCAAGTGTGTGCGGGTGGGCAATTCCTCGATTGAGTTTTTCGGGGCGATCTATCGTGGCGAGGATCTGCTGATTTCAGGACAACTGATCTACGTTTATGCCGATCCGGCGACCCAGACCTCGCGGCCGGTTCCCCAGGCCCTGCGCGATACCTTGCTTGGCTAC
>RFXC01000628.1 GCA_009921765.1 Betaproteobacteria bacterium
AAACGCACCTGAGTCGCCCGCGCCCGGGAATACGAGCGCGCTATCGACATCGGGCGTGACGATGATGCCGCCCGGCAGCACGCCCACCGGCGTGATCACCGGCGGCAGTTCTTCCTCGGTGTCGGTCAGGTCGGACAGCGTCTGCTCTTCATTGCCCGCATCGATCGCCTCGATCGGCATCACCAGGAAGCGCTGCGTGGCCACCTGAACGCCCTCGAGCAAGGCGGGGTCGACCACGAACACCGCTTCGCTTGCGGTCACCGTGATGCCACCCTCGGCCTGCGGCAGGGGATCGGCAAGACTGATGAACGCATCGCTTGCAAACAGGAGCCCCGCAGGCGCTGCGGCCGCGAACGACCGCACGGCCATCATCGGCTCGGCGGCCAGCGCATCGAGGTCGCCTTCGGAGGCGCCGGGCTCGTCGCTTGCGAGCATTGCAAACGCAACGCGCGCCTGTGGCGCCACCGCCTCGTCATTGACAGAATCATCAGGCAGGATCACCGCACCTTCGGTGATCTCGCCCGTGACCGGATCCACATACCGCGCCGCCGACCCCAGGCGCAGCGGCTGCCCCGCCCGATACTCGGTGCGAAGCGCGCCGGTAAAGAGCCGCGCGCTGGTGAGGAAACCGGCCGCCACCAGCGTGAGTTCGCTGATCGAGCCCTCGAGCGCAAGGAGCGCCTCGCTGTCGAGCAGCGACAGATTGGCGCCCGCGCGCAGCGCAATGAGGTCGGTGAACACCAGGCTGCCTTCGTCAACTTCGGCGCTCAGCCGGTCGATGGCGGTTCGAAGCGCATCGGCCGACAGTGCGCGCAGCACGAATTCGCCCGCGGAGATCTGCGGTGCCTCGCCCGTGTTGCCGGCCACCATCAACGCTTCCGGCGTGGTGATCTGCACCCGGCCGCCTGCCACCGGGGTGACCGTTCCGGCATCGGAGAAGCGCGAGGTATACGGCGCGGCCGACACCCGAAGAGCCGCCCGTGACGAGCGCCCGCAGGCCGGTGAGCCGGCGGCGCGGCC
>RFXC01000629.1 GCA_009921765.1 Betaproteobacteria bacterium
CACTGAAGATTGCAGTGGCCGGTGCTTCCGGCCGCATGGGCCGCATGCTGATCGAGGCCATCGAGTCTGACCCCGACACCCAACTCAGCGGTGCGCTGGATATTGCGGGCGCACCAGGCCTGGGGGCTGATGCCGGCAGTGCGATGGGGCGCACGCTCGGCGTAACGATCGAGTCAGCGTTTGAGCGTGGTCTTGCGAACGCCGAATTTCTGATTGATTTCACCCGCCCAGCCGGTACCTTGGCGCATCTGTCGTACTGCGCGGCGCACGGTATCAAGATGATTATTGGCACTACCGGTTTTGATGATGCCGGCAAGGCAGCAATCGAAGCGGCAGCGGAGCGCACTGCCATTGTGTTCGCGCCCAACATGAGCGTTGGCGTGAATGTCACCATGAAGCTGCTCGAGTTGGCTGCCAAGAGCTTCTCGCACGGATACGACATAGAAATCATCGAAGCGCACCACCGCCATAAAGTCGATGCGCCTTCAGGTACTGCCCTGAAAATGGGTGAGGTGGTGGCCAACGCGCTTGGCCGCGACCTGAAACAGGTGGGTGTATTCGCCCGCGAGGGCGTGACCGGCGAACGCGACCCCTCGTCGATTGGGTTCGCCACCATACGCGGCGGTGACATCGTCGGTGATCACACGGTACTTTTTGCAGGCATTGGTGAGCGCATCGAGATCACGCACAAGTCGTCGAGCCGCGTGACCTATGCGCACGGCAGCCTGCGCGCCGCTCGCTTCCTGCAGCACAAAGCCACTGGCCTGTACGACATGCAGGACGTGCTCGGTCTGCGCTGAGCCGCAACCGGGAATTTGCCGTGCCGAGCATGAGGCCTTCCGCGCTTGCTGTCGCGATCGCGCTGCATCTGGCGCTGATCGCGCTGGTGCTGTCAGGCGCCCTTGAGCACCCGCGCACGGAAGTCGAGCCGCCCGCGGTGCTGGTGCAACTGCTGACACCGCCACCCAAACCCGAGCCGCCGCCGCCAGAGCCGCCAAAACCAAAGCCACCCAAGCCGG
>RFXC01000630.1 GCA_009921765.1 Betaproteobacteria bacterium
GTGTTCCAGGGGGTGTTCCAGGGGGTGTTCCAGGGGGTGGCGCCATGGAAGGTCGTGCCACCGCGCTCGACGAAAGAGAGCTCTTCAACCAGGTGAAGAACCTGTTCAACGAGATCAACTGGGACTACGCCCTCATCGAGCGCCTGGACCCGCAAACCCTCAAGCCCCAGCTCATCTCCTTCAACCTGCGCGACGCGGTGGTGGACAAGAAGCCCAGCGGCAACCCCGAGCTGAAGCCGGGCGACGTGGTGACGATTTTCAGTGTGAAGGATATCCCGGTGTCGCTCAACAAGCGCGCGCAGTTTGTGCGCGTGGGCGGTGAGGTGAACAAGCCCGGGGTGTACCAGATTGAGCCGGGCGAGACCCTGCCGCAACTCTTGCGCCGCGCAGGGGGCTTGACGGCAACGGCCTACCTCTACGGTACCGTGCTCACCCGTGAGAGCGTGCGCAAGCAGCAAAAGGTGAACCTCGACCAAGCCATTCGTCGTTTTGAAGCCGACTCCAGCAGCCAGCTGGCTGCGGCTGCTCAAAACGTGCAGGACGCCGACAAGGCGACCGTGCTGGCGCAAAGCCAGGCGGCGCAGCGCCAGACCCTGGCGCGCCTGCGCGCGCTCGAGCCCACTGGCCGTGTGTCGCTGGAGCTCAACCCCATTCGCACCATCCTGCCCGACCTGTTGCTGGAAGACGGCGACCAGCTGACCATTCCGTACCGCTCGGACTCCGTGAGCGTGTTTGGTGCGGTGCTGTCCGAGTCGAGCCTCATTCACCGCGAGGGCTTGAGCGTGCGCAACTACCTGAACCGCGCTGGCTTGGTGCGCGATGCCGAGCCGTCTCAGGCCCTCATCATCCGCGCCGATGGCTCGGTGGAGGGCGACACCTCGAGCGCCCGCACGCTCTGGGGTGCCTTGGGCGGCGTGATGGACAAGTCGGTCTACCCGGGCGACTCCATCTTCGTGCCCGAGAAAATCGACCGCCGCACCGGTTACATCCAGTTCATGCAAGGCGCCAAGGACTGGACC
>RFXC01000064.1 GCA_009921765.1 Betaproteobacteria bacterium
ATGGCACCTACGCCGACGTTGACCTCATCGGTGGCTCGGGTTCGAGTGCCACCGCTACGGTCGAAGTGCGCGGCGGCAAAGTCGTTTCGGTTGAACTGCATTCGGGCGGCGCGGGCTACCGCGTGGGTGACTCCATCCGGATCGCCCGTTCCAGTCTTGGTGACCTGTCTGGCAAGGCGGAGGGGTTTGCCGGGCGAGTTACCGCATTGACAGCGCTGGAAAAACTCACGGTCGCCGGGGCGCGTGACGTCATCTTCGACGAGCCGGTCGTGATTGATGGCGACCTGGTGATTCAGGCCTCAGGCAGTGTGCAGTTCCTTGACCAGGTGCTGATCACGGGCGGCGGGCGGTTGATTATCGAGGGTGCGGCCGAGCTGCTCATCAACAACGGCATGCGCTTCGAGGGGGGCGGCGGCAAGTCGGCTGGAGGCCTGCAGTTTGAGGGTGTGGTGACCGGGTCGACAGCGAGTTTTCCTGCGGGCCTGGCAACGGGCGATGCAAATCGGGTCGTGATGTCCGGCGTCCGGTCGCTCGATCTGATGTCTTCGCCCACCACCTCATCCTTCGATCTCACGCTGGATGGCGGTGCGGTGTCGTTTGCAGCGCCCATTGGTCAGCCACAAATGGTGCTGAGCGTTGGCGAGGCACGCCTTGATGTTGGCGCGTTCTCATTGCCGAGTGGCGTCAATTCACAATTCATCGCTCAGTCGTTGCGTCTGCACACAAGCGATGATGTGGGAAGCGAGCAGGCGCCGCTCAAGATCGCAAGCGCGAAAATTTATATCGAATCGAGCCGGGGCAGTCTGTTTGTCTTGACTGACGCTGATGTGCAAGTCAGCCAGTTCAAGTCGGCCGCGGATCGGACAGCGAGCCTGGGTTCCAGCAATGGTTCGATCACGCTTGAAAGAAACGCGGTGGTGAGCGGGGAGACGATCCAGTTGGTGGCGCTGAAGGGCGCGCTGAATGGTGATGCAAGCTCGCTCGTGACTGGCGACAGTCTTACGATACGGGTCGCGCAGGGTGTGGGCTCGCAGACCTCACCGCTTGCCACGGCGGTAGGCACCATCGAGGTGGTGTCTGAAGGGGGCGACGTACTGATCAACGAGCAGGACGACGTCGCGCTCGCTGGCGAGGGCATCGCGATCCGGCGCGGCAGCGGCGAGCTTGACCTGGTGTCGGCGGGCGACATCACAATGTCCCCGACCTCCCGTATCCAAACGACCGACGCGTCAGTTGAACTGCGTGCACGGGGTGATGTTGCGCTGTCTCAGGTTTACAGCGAGCGTGGATCCATCCGAATTGAGTCGGGCGGTGCGATTTACGACAACACCGGTGGAAGCGGCGGTACACATCTGCGCACTGCAAGCACGCTGATGCTGAAAGCGGTGAGCGGCGTGGGGGGCTATGCCTCAGCACAGCTACGCGTTGATGCAGACACGGTCGATCTCTACAACCAGACGAGCGGCGATGTGATCATCGCTGGCGAGCGCGGCATCAGAGCGGGCAGCGCCGGCATTGTCTCGGATGCCACCAATGGCATGCTTGCCGTGTTCTCTGTCACGGGTCGAGTCGAGCCTGGCAGCATCAAGGCCGCCAGCGGCAAGCTCGTGATGCTGTCTGGCAAGAGTGGATTGACCGAAACAGAGGTTGCAGGCCTGCTTGCCGCCATGAATATGGCCAGCAGTCTGTCCGCCTCGGGTACAAGCCAGGCGTCATCGGACAGTTTCGGATCAATCGGGATGGGGCGCGCAGCGCTCGGCGCCGGCGCGGTATCGAGCGGTGCGGGCGGGCTGGGTGCGGCGAGCGCGTTGTCATCCACGCCTCCTTCCTTGTCGTCGGCACCCGGGCAGCTTGCTGCAAGTGGCACGACGGCGACGGGATCGTCGACCGGCACCGGCTCCAAGGCAAGCGATCTCGTGGTTGCCGGTCGGCCGGTTGGGGCTGGCGAGAGCGCAACCTCGGCGGTGGCTGCAGCGGCAGTCAGCGGTTCCGGATTGGCCCCTCTTCCGGAGGGGCAGGGGCTGGCAACCATCTCAGCAGGTGCGTCGTCGATGAGCGCCATCGGCTCGGTCACCACGCTGGGTCGCAGCACCTCGCTGATGCTGGATGCCGCACTCAAAGCCGTCGAGACATCGAGCAGACCTGTGGTCTCGGGCTCCGGCACGCTCAGTGAATTGATGAATCGCACACCGGTCATGCGCGCGGACTCCTCGTTGAGGCTGCGTGAGGGCGACGGTTCGTCATCGACCACCCCTGCGGTTTCGGCGCCTGCGTCGCCTGCCGTGCCAGCCAGTTCCGCGCCTGCGCCCGGTGCTGCACCTGCGACAGCGCCTGGAAGTACGCAAGCCGCTCCGCCCTCAGCGGTTCCGTCTGGGACAGCGGTTCCGCCGCCTTCGGACTCCGGGGCAACCGGTGCGCCTGCTGGTGCTACGCCGGTGCCGGGTAGCCCCTTGCCCTTGGGTCCTGGAGCGGCCGAGGGCGCGCAGGGGGCAGGTGGTCGCGACGCCGACGGTCGGTCGGGCAGTTCGCCCCAGGCGCCTGCCGGGACAGGTCAGGGAGATGCGCCAAGCGATGAGCCTCGGTCATCGTTGCCGGGTTTGCTTGAGGTGTCTGCGACGGGTGGCAGTCTGTGGGCACGACTCGTTCGCTGGCTGAACCCAGACTCACCGAGGACGCAGCCTCCTTCAGTGGCAGCTTCTGACAGCGCAGCTGCGCCGGTGTCGGACGCGTCTGCTCAGTCGTCCGAGCGTCGTTCTGGGGTGTCTCACGGCACGGACGGCATGACGGATTCGGCGCAGGTTGCTCACTCCGGTACTGTGCCTGGCTCAACTACAATCTCTGGCGCCTCGACCGTCAACGCGCATCTGCCAGACAACCCAGTTCCCGATCGGAGAAGCCATTCATGAAATCCCGCGCCGCTGTTGCGCTTGCCCCTGGGCAGCCCCTTCAAGTTCTCGATATTGATGTGGCTCCGCCCCGCAAAGGCGAGGTGATGGTTCGGATCACGCACACCGGCGTATGCCACACCGACGCTTTTACGCTAAGCGGCGATGATCCCGAAGGGCTGTTCCCGGTGGTGCTCGGACACGAGGGAGCGGGCATCGTTGTCGAGGTCGGTGAGGGTGTGAGCAGCGTCAAACCCGGTGATCATGTCATTCCGCTCTACACCGCCGAATGCGGCCAGTGTCTGTTCTGCAAGAGCGGCAAGACCAATCTGTGCGTGGCAGTGCGCGCCACCCAGGGTAAAGGCGTGATGCCTGACGGAACGTCGCGCTTCTCGTACAACGGGCAGCCGCTTTACCACTACATGGGGTGTTCCACCTTCAGCGAATACACCGTGGTGGCAGAGGTGTCACTTGCAAAAATCGACCCCAGCGCCAACCCCGAGCAAGTGTGTTTGCTCGGCTGCGGGGTCACCACCGGGCTCGGTGCCGTCAAGAACACCGCCAAGGTGCAGCCCGGCGACAGTGTTGTCGTGTTTGGGCTGGGTGGCATCGGCCTGGCGGTGGTTCACGGCGCGCAGCTTGCTGGTGCCGGTCGCATCATTGCGGTCGACACAAACCCTGCGAAGTTTGAGCTTGCCAAAACATTCGGTGCGACCGATGTCGTGAATCCGGCTGATCATGACCGGCCGATCCAGCAGGTGATTGTCGAAATGACGGGCTGGGGTGCAGACCACACTTTCGAATGCATCGGAAATGTAAACGTCATGCGTGCTGCACTGGAGTCTGCGCATCGCGGGTGGGGGCAGTCGGTGATCATTGGTGTTGCCGGTGCAGGTCAGGAAATTTCAACCAGACCGTTCCAATTGGTTACCGGCCGGCGCTGGCTTGGTACGGCGTTTGGTGGGGTAAAAGGACGTTCGCAACTGCCTGCCATGGTTCAGGACGCGATGGCGGGCCGAATCAAGCTCGCGCCCTTCGTGACCCACACCATGCCCTTGGCAAGGGTGAATGAAGCCTTCGATCTCATGCACGAGGGCAAGTCGATTCGTACGGTTCTGCACTTCTGATGACGATGGCTGCGGCGTCTTGCCGCGGCCGTTTGTCAGATCCCCACGCTGGCAGAAAAAGGGCCGCTTTGCATTGAACAAAGCGGCCCACCAGGCTCACCCTGAGCGTTGGCTGTCGCTACGCCTTGAGCGCTGCCAATACCCGTTGCGGCGTCATCGGCAGGTGACGCAGGCGCTTGCCCGTCAATGCAAAAAACGCATTGGCTACCGCTGGCCCGGTGCCTGGAACAGCCAGTTCACCCACCATGGTGGGCGTTGGGGTGGTGGAAAGAATGTCGACGTGAATCGCGGGCGTTTCCGACATGCGAAGCACAGGGTAGTCGTGGAAATTCGATTGCTGCACAACGCCTGCCACCATGCTGACGCGCTCTTTCAGACAGCAACTCAGCCCCCACACCACCGCGCCTTCAATCTGCGACTTGATGCCGTCGGGATTCATTGCCAGTCCCACATCCACCGCTGTCCAATAGTTGTGCACACGAATCTGGCCCGAAGTGCGATCGAGCGAAATTTCTGCGACCGCTGCAATCATCGATGCGATGGCAGGCGCGGGACCGTATTCGGTAAATGCGATGCCAAGCGCACGTCCTGCCTCGCGCCTAGTCCCCCAGTTGGACATTTGCGCCACCCGCTCAATCACTGTCCGGGCCCGCGGGTTGTTGACCAGTGACAGACGCAGAGCGAGTGGATCCTGCTTGGTCTCGGCCGCAATTTCATCAAGCATCGATTCAATGGCGAACTTGGTGTAGCCCGCGCCAATGCCCCGGTACGCTGCGGTGCGCGTGCGTTCCTTTTCCATCAGGTGCTCGGACCGGTAGTGATCAATGGCATAGAAGGGAACTTCCGCGCCACTCATGAAAATCACATCGCGATTGCCCTGCGCTTTCAGTCGTCCAGGCTCGTACACGAAGTCGCTCACCGGCTCGCCCACCACCCGGTGTTTCCAGCCGGTGATCTTGCCGCTTGCATCCAGGCCCACATCAAGCTTTTGCGCGGTCATGGGGCGGAAGGTGCCCGCTGCGAGATCGTCTTCACGCGTGAGCAGCAGCTTCACCGGCTTGCCCACGGCTTTGGAGATCAGCGCTGCATCGACCGCGTTTTCGACGGTGGCGCGACGACCGTAACCACCACCCAGATACATCTGATTGACTTTCACGCGTTCAGTCGCCAGACCCAGCACGCGGGCCACGTCGATCTGCGTGCGCGTGGGCGCCTGCGTGCCCACCCATACCTCGGCGCCATCGGCTCGTGCCGATACCAGACAGTTCATGGGCTCCATTTGCGCGTGGTAAGCATGATCGGACAGATACTCGCGCGTTATCGTTTTTACCGAGGACGACACGGCTTTCGCTGCGTCTCCCTTGGTACGGTAGTCCTGCGCGGGGCGCAGATCCTCGCGGGCATGCTGCGCGTAGTCCTGCAGATCCAGGTCGGTATGAATGCCGTTGCCCGGCCTGTTTTCGCTCCAGCTCACCTTCAACTGACGGCGGGCTTGCACCACCGCTGGAAAACTTGAACCCACCAGTGCAATGCCGTGATCGAGCGTGACCACGTTGGTGATCCCCGGCAACTTTCTGATCGCATCGGCATTCGAGGAGACCGGCGAGCCATCCCGTGCCGGCGCACGCGCGAGCGTGGCGTACAGCATGCCGGGCACCACCGCGTCGATGCCGTATTTGGCTGCGCCAGTGGATTTCGGTACGGCGTCCACCCGGGGCGTGTTCTTGCCCAGCAGCCGGTATTGCGAGCGCTGCTTCAGATCCTTTGCGGCATCGAGCGCCGGCATGGTGGCGGGGGGCGTTGCGAAGCCTGCAATTTCACCGTAACCCATCTTTCGGCCAGAAGCACTGTGGACCACCATGCTGGGTTCAGTGGTGAGGCTGTTGAGCGGGACATTCCAGCGATCGGCTGCTGCCTGCATCAACACGCGACGCGTTTGTGCGCCCGCCATACGCAGCGGCGTCCAGTAGCCGAAGGTGGACACACTGGCGACCACGTACTGCGCCTTGAAGACCGGGTGCGCGTAGGCCGCTGCAACGGGCGACTGTTCCACCACCACCCGGCTCCAATCTGCATCGAGCTCTTCGGCAACGATGAGGGGCAGGTTGGTCATGATGCCTTGGCCCATTTCGGGCGCTGGCGCCTGGATGGTGATGGTGCCGTCCGGGGCGATCGATACATAGGCGTTGAAGCTGCGCTTGCCCTGAGCGGTGGCATCCTTTGAATGGACACCAACGCCCAGCGTGATCGCGACCGACAGGCCGGCGCTCGCGCCCATGAATGTGCGGCGGCTCATGTTCACGCTGATCAGTTCCAGCTTTTCACGTGATTTCATGATCAGGCCTCCTTCGCTGCGCGCTCGATGGCGCTGATAATGCGGTTGTAGGTGCCGCATCTGCAGATATTGCCGTCCATATGACGCACGATCTGGTCGCGCGATGGATTCTTGTTGGTGGCGAGTAACGCCGCCGCCTGCATGATTTGCCCCGACTGGCAGTAGCCACACTGCGGCACCTGTTCGGCCACCCAGGCTTTTTGCAACGGATGGTTGCCACCGCCAGGCAGTCCTTCGATCGTGGTCACTTTTTTGCCTTCGACCACCGACAAGGGCGTGCTGCAGGAACGAATCGGCACACCGTCCACATGCACCGTGCAGACGCCGCACTGCGCGATGCCGCAGCCGTACTTCGTGCCGGTCAGATTCAGTTCGTCGCGGATGACCCACAAAAGTGGTGTCTCTGCCGGCGCTTTGGACTGCACCGGTACGCCGTTAACAGTGAAGCTTGCCATGCCGACCCCCTGGAAAATTGAACGCGGATGCTAATCCGGAAGCGCTGTCCTGTCACGCATGCCCGAGGAGCGCGCGCTGATCATGGCTCAAGGTGCCTGGATGTTTGCGCCCTTGATGAGCTTGTCATACATCTCGAGTTCGCGTCGGATCAGTGCTGCGAATTCGGCTGGCGTGTTGCCCACCAGTTCGTTGCCGCCCTGCACCTCGATTTTCTGGACGAGCTCATCACTTCGGATCGCCTTCACCACCTCCTGATGGAGCCGCGAGATGATGGCGGGATCGGTCCTGGCGGGCGCGAACAGGCCGACGAACTGCGTCACCTCGAATCCTTTGAAACCGAGTTCCTGCATGGTGGGGACCTTGGGCAGGGACCCTGCGCGTTTTGGGCCAGACACGGCGAAGGCGCGCAGCTGTCCCGCTTCGATCAGCGGCGTGGCGGTGATGACCGTGTCGTAGGTGAAAGCCAGATGGCCGCCCAGCAGGTCCGCAAGCGCGGGGGCGCTCCCCTTGTAGGGCACATGAGTGAGCCGGGTGTTGCTCATCATCGAAAGAAGCTCGCCCGCAAGATGTCCGCCCCCGCCGATTCCGGTTGAGCCGTAGCTGAGCGAACCGGGCCTGGCTTTGGCCTGCGCAATCAGATCATCGAGCGATTTGATGGACGAAGTCGCCTGGGTGACGAGTACGTACTGAAACGTGAGGATCTGGCTGATCGGTGCGAGGTCTGTCTGCGGGTCGTAGGCAACCTTTTTCAGAAGCACCGGGTTGATCACAATCGGGCCGCTCGCTGCAGCCAACAGCGTGTAGCCATCGGGTTGCGCCTTTGCGACCCCCTCGGTACCGATGCCGCCGTTCGCACCGCCGCGGTTCTCGATCACGAACGGGGTATTCATGCTCTCGGACATACGCCGGGCGACCAGTCGCGCGGTGATGTCGGCGTTGCCACCGGCTGGGTAGGGTACGACCACACGGATCGGCTTGGAGGGATAGGCCTGCGACCGGGCGTCTTTGGCCAGCCCGAGGCCGAGCGCGAGCATGACGGCGCTCAGAAAGAGGCTGGTCAACCTGGCAGTGGGGAGTTGAGTCATGGGGCGTGTTCCGGTCGGATTGATGGGGAATTACTTGCTTGGGGCGAGACGGGCGGCATGGGCCTGCATCAGTTCGATGGTTTCCCGTGGCATGCGCAGCCCGTCGCGCCGTTGCGCCGCCATCCTGTCCAGCTCGATCTCGCCAGGGACGATGACGGGCGATTCAGCGCGCGCGGGTGGGCTGTCGTGAAGGATCTGCGCAAAGTCGCGCATGCGCTCGGCAAGCCACGAGGCCGACCCCAGACGTGAGGTGTCAATGAGAATGAAAAAATGCCCGAGGTTCTGGGGTTCATCTGGAGAATCAACCCAGGACTTCACATGGGTCAGATAGGCGGCGTTGGAGAATAATCCAGCCAGCATGTCCACCATCAGCGCCAGCCCGTAACCCTTGTGCCCACCGATTGGCAGAAGAAATCCGTCGAGCGCGGCCCTTGGATCGGTCGTAGGAAGTCCGCCTGCGTCCGTGGCCCAGGTATCGGGTATGGTCTCACCACGCTTCTCCGCACTGCGGATTTTGGCGCGCGCCACCACGCTCATTGCCATATCGAGCAGAAAAGGCCGGCCACCGGGATTCGGCACACCAAAGCCAAGCGGGCTGTTGCCCAGTCGTGCATCGGTTCCGCCCCAGGGGGCGATGGTTGTGGTGGCATTGCTGCCGATGATTGAGGCGAATCCTGCCTCGGCTGCGATCAGCGAGTAGGGCGAGATCGGGCCGAAATGGTTGCTGTTGCGTGCCAGCGCCATCGCCAACCCGGTTTCCCGGGCTGTGCGCATGGCTTCGCGCAGGGCGTGCATGCCCACCAGCGGACCGACGCCGTTGTCACCGTCGACCGCAATCAGCGAGGGGGCAAGACGCTCTGCCCGAATCTGTGGGCGTGCACGGATACCGCCGCTTAGCAGCCGCTCGCCATAGGACTCCACTCGGCTGAAGCCGTGGGTGGAAAGCCCGAACAGATCGGCGAGCAGCAGGATGGAACACACATCGCGAGCATCGGGCTCAGTGAGTCCAAGCCCCATGAACGCGCTTTCACCCAGCGCGCGCAGATCCTCCTCCTTGACGAGGAGGGCGGCAGCGGGCTGGGCTTTACGAGGCTGGAGGTTTCCTGAAGGGGGTGAGTCGAGGGGCGCAGCCATGCAGCAATCCTGAGGGGCGAAACATGCATTTTGCCAGTGCTTGTCTGCTGTTCCGCACCGCAACCACCACAAGACTGCGGGTGACCCCAGGGCTCAGGCTGTTGCCATGTCGCCCACGCCCTGTGCGCGGCGCTCAAGACCCACAAAGGCAAAGTCGACCTCGGGTTGCATCCCGCTCACGATATGGGCAATGCTCTTGCCCGAGCCGCAGGCGTGCGTCCAGCCCAGTGTGCCGTGACCGGTGTTGAGGAAGAGTTTGCCCACTTTTGATCGACCAATGATGGGTACGTTGCTCGGTGTGGCAGGGCGGAGCCCGGTCCAGAACTGCGCGCGTTCGCTGTCGCCGGCGCCCGGGAACAGTTCCTCCACCCGGCGAACAATCGCTTCGCACCGGACACGGTTCAGATCGCGGTCATAGCCGTTCAGTTCGGCAGTTCCGGCAATCCGCAGTCGGTCGCTGAGCCGTGAGAACACGAGCTTGTATTCATCGTCGGTGAGTGAAACCTGGTGCGCCATGGCTGGGTTTCTGACTGGCATGGTGACTGAGTAGCCTTTGGCCGGATAGATCGGCAACTCGATTCCCAGCGGTTTCGCGAGCAGTGGGCTGAGCGACCCCATTGCCAGCACATAGGCATCAGCGCGCAGTCGTTGAAAGCGCCCTTCGCTGTCGGTGGCTTCGACATGATCGACTTCGCCACCGACCTCGCGAATTGCGGTGACCGTATGACTCATCAGGAACCGGACGCCTGCGGCCTCGCAGAGCCTCACCAGTTCGCGTGCGAAGCGGTTGGCATCGCCCGATTCGTCTTCGCTGGTATAGGTTGCGCCCGCAAGCTTCGGGCGAATATGCGCCAGGGCAGGCTCGATTCGAACGGCTTCATCGGCAGAAACCACGCGGCGATCGCAGCCGAGTTCGCGCATCTGTGCGGCCGGGGCCTCGGCGGCGTCAAACTCTTTCTCGCTGGTGTAAAAATGCAGAATGCCCTGGGTGCGTTGATCGTAGGAAAGGCCAGTGTCGCGGCGCAATTGCTGAAGCGTGTCCCGGCTGTAGGTGCCCAGCCTGACGATCTGTTCGATGTTCCGGCGGGTGCGAGCGGGCGTGCACTCGCGCAGAAACCCCAGAGCCCAGCGCCACTGGCGGGCATCGGCGCGCAGACGAAAGAGGAGCGGGGCATCTTCCTGGCCCAGCCACTTGAGTACCTTCAGCGGCGCACCCGGATTGGCCCAGGGCTCGGCGTGGCTCACAGAAATCTGGCCGCCGTTCGCAAAACTGGTTTCGGCAGCCGCGGCCGCCTGGCGGTCGACTACGGTGACATCGTGCCCCTGCTGGCGCAGAAAGTAGGCGGAGGTGACACCAAGCAGACCGGCTCCGAGCACGATGACTTTCATGTCCAATCCTTCTGGGAAGAGGTAAGGAACATGCATCGTAGGGAAGAACAATACATAAAGTCCAATGCATTGTTTTAATGTTTTATATGCATTTAAAGTTGTTTGTGGTGATGCGAAGCCTGGGCGTATTTCAGGCATGTGAGCGGCTGCTTGGCAAACCGGGGGCATCCATGTACGGTCTGCCTGACCGCCCACAAGGAGAGTGCAGTTGGAAGCCCCTGTCAAACTTGCGCCGCACGGAGCCGAACGCTTTCCAGAAGGCCTGCTGATCGAGCGTCATGGCGCGGTGATGACCCTCACCATCGATCGTGAGGACGACATGAACCGGCTGATACCCCAGGTACTGGTGCGCCTGGGCGCTATCGCGGAGGCTTTGCGCGATGATGATCAAACCCAGGTACTGATCATCACTGGCGCTGGCAGCGCATTTTTTTCAATGGGGATCATGAACCCCGTCATCCGTGCCCAGCTCTCGAAGGACGAAGTCGTCCGTCTGGTGATGATGGCAAACCGGGTCTTTGATGCGATCGAGGCCCTGCCGCAGATCGTAATCGCGTGTATCAACGGAAAGGTGCTCGCCGGAGCCGTGGAGCTCTGTCTTGCCTGTGATATTCGTTATGCGGCCGACCACGCAACACTCTGTATGCCGGAGGCGGCCTGGGGCGGGTTTCCCGGTGCTGGCGGTCCCGTTCGGCTGCCCCAGTTGGTGGGCCGGGCGAGGGCGCTTGACCTCATCTGCACGGCGCGCGAGATCAGCAGCGAAGCCATGCGCGACTACGGCATCGTTCAAGAACTCTACCCCGGCACGACATTACGCGACTCGGTGGCCGCCATTGCGGCTCGCATTGCAACCAGCGGGCCGCTCGCCACCCGTGGCGCCAAGCAGATCGTGAATTCGCGACTCGCACCAGGTTTCAAGCCGGCGCGCGAACTCGCCGACACCTTGCGGCGGCACCTGGAGTGGACTCATGACGTCGATGAAGGTATCGCTGCGCATCGCGAGAACCGAGCGCCGCGCTTTACCGGTCGATAACCGCTCGGGAATGATCCGTCTGCCGAGCGCCCGCCCTCGATTTGAACGCCGTGTTGGGCCAATGATCAGAATGGAGGAGACGATGATGAAGCGAAGCGCCGCAGCCCTGTCGGCCTTGATCCTGGCATGTATCTGGCCGGGTGCGAAGGCTCAGACGATTGACGAGTATCCAGGTCGGCCGATTCGGATCGTCCAGGGTTTTCCGCCAGGGGGAAATGCGGATACGGTGGCGAGACTGATTGGTCATGAACTGTTCCGGCAATTCGGCAAGCCCGTCGTGGTCGAAGCCAAGCCGGGTGCAGGCGGCACGATCGCGAGCGATTTTGTGGCCCGCGCGCCGGCCGATGGTTACACCCTCGTGCTCGTCACGGGCGGGCATGCAGTGGCCGGGGCCATGTACAAATCCCTGCCCTATCGAAGCGTCGAGAGCTTCGAGATGATCTCGACGATCACGATCTTTCCGTTCATTTTGAGCACCCACTCGGGTAGCCAATATCAATCGCTCAAAGATCTCATCACTGCCGCCAGACAAAAGCGTGACGGTGTCACCTACGGTGCGGCGGGGCCCGGGGCGACCCAGCATCTGGTCGGCGAATTGCTTGCTAGCGAGATCAACGCAAAGCTTCTTTATGTGCCCTACAAGGGCGATGCAACGGCGGTCACCGCACTGCTGGGCAAGGAAATCGATTTCATCGTGTCGCCAGGCACCGCGGTCCTGGGGCACGTCAAGGCTGGAACCTTCAAGGCGGTTGCGGTCACCGGGTCGTCGCGCTGGCCCGGGATGCCGGATGTGCCAACCGTAGCCGAAAGCGGTGTCCCCGGGTATCAGGTGAACTCGTGGCTGGGTATTGCCACCACCGCTGGGGTACCCCCACCGATTGTGGCAAAGCTCAACGCCGCGGTGCATGAGGCGCTCAAGGTGCCGGAAGTCAGGGCAAAGCTCGAGCAGATCGGGGGGCAGGTTCGGGGCAGCACGCCCGGCGAGATGCGTGACATGGTGGCGAGCGAAATCGCCCAGTGGTCTCGGGTGATCGACAGTGCTGGAATTGAGCGACGCTGAGACCCGTCAGTTTCGTTTCACCCCGACGGCATTGGTGAGGATCGCGCCGTCAAGCGTTGCGCCGCTGAGATCTGCGCCGCTCAGGTTGGCGCCCTCCAGGTTTGCCCTGGAGAGATCGGAGTTGGTGAGGTTGGCGCGGGCGAGGTTGGCCCCGGCTAGGTTTGCACCGCTCAGGTTGGTCACACGGAGACTCGCGCCCGAAAGATTGGCGCCGGCCAGATTCGCCCGCGTCAGGTTGGCGGCGTTCAGGCTGGCGCCAGACAGGTTCGCCCCAACGAGGTAGGCGGCCCACAGGTTGGCGCCGTTCAGGTTGGCGCCAACCAGATTGCTCGCGCCCCTGAGTTGCGCTTTGCTGAGGTCGCATTTCTCGCATGACCCGGTTGCACGCAGTCGTTCGAGATGGCCGGTGTCGAAGGCAAACGCTGCGCTTGAGGTTAAGATCAGGCAGGCGGAGAGCGCTTTCAAGATTTCCATGACCGTTTTCCAATTGATATTCCGTTCGCGGCAGCGATGCTATGACAGAACAGCGCTGCTGGCTATCGGCGATTCTGCGCCGTTCGAGGAACCGCAATGCTGACGACTCGCCTCGCGCTTTTCATTGCAGGGATTGCGTTTGCCGGGGTTGCCTCGGCGTCTTCATGGCCTGAACGGCCGGTCAAGCTGTTGGTGGGCTATGCCGCGGGCGGGTCCACCGATGTGATCGCGCGACTGCTCGCCCCACGGCTGGCCGAGGGGCTTGGAAAGCCGGTGGTTGTCGAGAACAAGCCGGGCGCATCAGGAGATCTCGCTGGAGAGTTGCTGCTCCAGGCGCCTGCAGACGGCTACACCCTGCTTTTATCCACTGTGGCGATGCACGCAATCAATCCAGGTCTCGCCAAGGTGCGCCGGTTCGATCCGGTGGACGATTTCGCGCCGATCGCCATGGTGGCGTCGTACCCAATGATCCTGATCGGCTCGCCGCAGTCCACCTTTCGGATGGCCACCGATCTTCAAGCGCTCGCTCGCAAATCGGATGTGTTCTTTGCGTCATCCGGCATTGGCTCGCCAGGGCACCTCGCGGGCGAACTGCTTGCGCGCGCGCTGGGCGTGCCGCTCACGCACGTCCCCTACAAGGGCGGGGCACCCTCGGTGGTTGCAGTGATGAGTGGCGAGACCCATCTGTCGTTTGCGACGCTGCCTGCCGTCGTGCCCCAGATTCGCGCGGGAAAGGTGAGGGCGGTGGGGTTGGCATCTCGCGTACGCAATCCTGCTGTGGCGGGTACGCCAACCATGGCGGAACTCGGTGTCCCCGACTTCGACATTGGAACGTGGACCGGCGTGGTGGGCCCCCGTGGCACGCCGGCCGACGTGATCACCAAGGTAAACGGGGCGGTGGCCGCCGCACTGGTCGAGCCTTCTTTTCGCAGCCGACTCGAGGGCGAGGGCGCAGAAATCCAGTCCATGCGTCCTGAAGAGTTCGGAAGACTGATCCGAAGCGAAAATGCGCGCTGGGTGGCGGTGGTGCGCGCAGCCGGCATCCAGGCCCAATGAGCCCGGCAAGTCGGTGGTCTGCATCGAACTCGAGGCGGCGTGTCCGTCGCCTCCATCAAAACGAGCGTCTCCAATGAAATTCAATGTGGACGGGCGTTTAAAGCGAAATTGATATCTGTCCCCCGGGTGTCGCCGAGCGCGAGCAGCAGAGCAGCATTTTCGTTGTGCGTTCGCGGGCGCTCAGGACATGATCGCGATGATCCACGTCGCCAGCCAGCACATTGGCCGAGCAGACGCCACAGATGCCGTCCGAGCACTTGATATCGACCGCGATTCCCGCGGCCTGCAGCGCTTCGGCCGCCGACTGGTCAGCACTCACTGCAACGGATCGCCCGCTGTCTGCGAGCAGAAGGGTGAAAGGATGGTTTGGCCGCTCCGGTGCATCGGGAACCACGAACAACTCGCGATGCAGTGATTCCGCGGGCCACCCCCGTGAGGTAGCCACTTCGAAGACGGCATCCATATAGCGAAGCGAGCCACAGGTGTAGAGCTCGTATCCTGAATGCCATTCGGGAATCAGGGCGGGAAGGTCTGCACGCTGTCCCTGATCCTTGAAATGGGTTTGTACACGTGAGGCCCATGCGGACTCGCGCAGATCCTGGACAAACCCCGCCTCAGCCTCGCTTGCCGCGCTGTAGTGAAACTCGAAATCGGCTGCCTGACGGTGCAGTTCGTGGGCCATTGGGATCAGTGGCGTCACGCCGATGCCACCGGCGAACAGCAGGGTCTTTCGCGAACCCGGACGAAGCGGAAAGTGATTGGCTGGCGGTGTCACGAACACCCGCTTTCCTTCCCGGAATACGCGGTGCATGAGCATGGATCCGCCTTTGCCGCGGGGCTCACGGAGCACCCCCAGCACATACCGGTTCGCGTCGGCCGGGTCGCCGGCCAGGCTGTAGGAGCGTCGATACTCAGGCGCGATGATCACATCGACATGGGCGCCAGCTTCAAACGGCGGCAGTGGCTTGCCATCAGGCGATTCGAACTCGAAGCGTGCGATGTCGCGGGCCATCTCGGTTCGGCGCTTGAGCACAACGGGAAACACCGGCGGCGGTCCCTCGGGCATGCGAAAGGGTGGGGCCAGCTCGGCGGTGTCGCCGGCGGCAAGTCGTGCCCGATACTCGGCCGGGGTCAGGAGCGACCGGTAGCGCTCGATACCCTTGTCGCGATTGATCGGATGCGCGACCGGGTAAGGCGGCGGCATCTGATCAGCGGGATAGACCGCGAGCGTCTGGTCCTCATAGCGCAGATCCAGATCGCGATTGAGTTCCCGGCGGTGTACCTGACGCGCCTGCACGTAGCGACCGCTGTCGCGATCGAGCTCAAGATCCCACCACCATTTCTTGACCGGATTGATGGAACCTCGACCAAGATGGTCGTCGAGCGCTGCCAGCATCGGTGCAGCGCCCGGGAAATTCATGGCGATTCTGCGCACCCCCGCCTCGGCAAACAGGCCTTCCAGGTTCCAGGGGCAGGTTTTCATACACCGGCCACACATGCCTCCACCCTGGTTTGTGATGCGGTAGCGCGCGCATTTTTCAGCGTCGGACTTCCAGATCTCATAGCCGTTGTACATCAGTTTCGGGCCAGCGGTGATGGCACCAGACGGACATTCGCGCGCGCACTTGTTGCACTGCTCGCAGAATCGCTGCAGACCAAAATCGATCGGCTTATCAGCGGTCATCGGCATGTCGGTGGTGACCGTTCCCGATTTGAGGCGTGGGCCCAGGAACGGATTCAGAATCACTTCGCCGATACGACTGACTTCGCCCAGGCCGGAGAGCAGCAGCAGCGGCGGCTGCAACACGTCGCCATCAATCACGGAGTGAACGCGCGCACTCCATCCCAGGCGCCGAATCTGCTCAGCGAGGATGCCTCCGATCATCGAGAAACGCAGGTAGGCACGCATGCTTTGCGCGACTGAAATCCAGTCGTCACCCGAGGCGCCTTCCATCGTTTCATGCCCCTGATCGATGAGCATGTTGAGCGCGTTCCGGTGATAGGCCGCCATGGGTTGGCCGCCTGCATCGTGCGAATACCAGGCCCACTCAGGGACCGCGCAGAGACCCACTGCATCGCAGCCCATGTAGTAGGACGCAGCCTTCAGATTGTCGGCGTTGCGCGTTGGATCGAGCGTGCTGCCGGCAACGGGGCCACGCGCCTCGCCGAACTGCAGCAGCAGCAGCGCGCCCAATGCGCGCCTTGCGCAGGCACCGATCGGGCTCTTCATCACGTAGTGCGCGTTTTTTGCTTCCTCCTGGATCTTCCGGCCCATGTCGCCAAAGAGGATCCGTGCAAAGAAATCGGCGCGCTTGGGAAAACGTGGCACGCGTGCGTGATCGATGAACGTGGTGGGCTCGTCTCGGCGCTTGATGGTCTCGAAGGGCAACGGGCCGCTGCGGAATTCGCGACGCCGGTACGGGTCGCGGTTGAGTGCCCCGCGCCCTGTTCCCACGCCCAGCCACCATGCGGGTCCGTGCGATCGAACGCGGTCAAACCCGCCGGAGACGGCGAGCGGGCGGTCGGCCGCCAGTTCGAGCGACGTGGTGACAGCGGCGAGCGCATAGTGCGTGCCGCGATAGGGGTTGACGGCGCATGCCTCTCCGTTTCGGGTTTCCACGGTGGCCAATCCGCTTGCGACCGCGAGGCGGGGAAGGTCGACATCGGAGCAGGTCGCCGTATGCGAGCGCGCGGAATACCCAAGCATCCGGAGATACGTGGCGAGCAGAACCGCTGTTTGGGCGGCCAGCGTTGCTGCGCGCTGCGCCTGGGTGCCAAGAATCCACTCGCACCCTGGTTCACCCGGCCGTGGCTCACGCTGATAATCGACCATGACCACCAGTGCGTGGGTGTGGTGGTCGATGGGTTGGTGCTTGGCGCGGGCCGAGTCGAGCACATCTGCAAGAATCATGTCGATGCCGGCTGCGAAGCTTTTGGGCTGACTGCCCTCGAGTTCTGCAGCAAGCTTTGCCACCATTGGATTCCTGAGGGGCTGCGCGAGCCTGCAATCGGCTGGCAACCCTGAGGTGGCCACCATTGAGGCATCGAAATAGTAGGCGGCGGCCTTGAGGTGCCTCGCGCGCTCGGCTGGGTCGTCGGGAAGATCGGATCGCTGGCTTGCGACGGACCCATCGCGAATGACATCGAACATGCCGATAAAGCGCGCCATGGCATGCGTGAGTGATTCGGGGTTGGCGTCATCGAAGGCAAGCGCCTGCATCGGCGACAGCGCCGACAGGTCGGGGCTGATGTCGGTTCGCCGCAGGCGCTCGAGCGGAAACGGTCCGAGGTGAACCGGCCGGTCGCGATAGGAAAAAAGCCTCATTCGATTCGGATGCCGACCGCGCGGATCAGGTCGCCCCAGCGCGTCTGCTCCGCTGCGATGTATTGCCGGAACGTCTGCGGTGTGCTGCCGATCGGCGTTGCACCCATTGCGGTGAGGCGTGACTGGACCTCGGGGAGTGCGAGCGCTCGGCGGATTTCATCGGAAAGCCGGCTCACGATCGGCTCGGGTGTGCCCGAGCGCACGGCAAGTCCGAACCAGGGGCCGGTTTCCCAACCCGGGAAACCCGACTCGCTCATGGTTGGGATATCGGGAAATGCCGGGTGTCTTTCGGGGCTGGTGACTGCCAGTGCCGTCACCTTGCCGGCGCGCGCAAGGGCGCTACCCTGAGCTAGCGTGTCAAAGCTGAAATGCACGCGCCCTGAGGACAGATCAAGAACCGATTCGGAGGCGCCCTTGTAGGGCACATGCGCGACCCGGATCGATGCGCGCGTTCGAAAGAGCTCGCCCGCGAGGTGACCGCTTGAACCGTTGCCAGGCGAAGCGAACAACAGCGTGTCGGGCTTTGAACGCGCGAGCTCTACGAGCTCGCTTACCGAACGGACCCCAAGCGAGGGGCTTGCGATCAGCAGATTGGGCAGACGCACCAACTCCGACAAGGGCGAAAAGTCGGCATTGGCGTCATAAGAGAGCTTCGAAAACAGCGCCTGGTTCAACGCGTGCGTGCCGACGTGGATCAGCATCATGGTGTGGCCATCGGCAGGCGCGCGCAGCAATTCGCCGGCTGCGATCTGACCGCTGCCCCCCGGCTTCTGCTCGACCGCAACAGGTTGAGCGAGCGCGGATGAAAGCGGTTGCGCAACGGCCCTCGCCAGCGTGTCGGTGAATCCGCCCGGGAAGGGGATGATCAGTCGCAGGGGGCGGGAAGGAAAGTCGGGCTGGGCGAACGCGGGGTCGGTGACGAACGCTGCGAGCGAGGCGAGGCAAAGATGTCGTCGGGCAGGGGAGTGGGGCATGGTGCCGGTCCCGTAACCTGATGGGCGCATGGACGGGGCGTCAATCTGGAACGATGGCGAACGATTCGTTCCCCACGCGAATGCCGGTCCGCTTGCGGGATGGGCGTCGCGGACTCGTTTTTGGGTGAGGCAGGTCATCGACCTCCAAGTCGGCACTGTCGTTCGTGACTGCAGGCCGTGGCTTACGCGACGTCGAGGGACCATGCTCGATGTCGGTTGCGGCGACCAGCCCTACCGGCATCTGCTGCACGTTGGGTGCCAGTACTTTGGGCTGGACCTTGCGGATGGCCGGGAGGTGTTTGGCACCGCGTGCGCTCCTGACGTCTCGCACTATGCGGGTGGATCGTTTCCCTACCCCGACGATGCGTTCGACTCGGTATTCCATACGGAGACGCTTGAACACGTTGTCGACCCGGCAGGGTTTCTGCGCGAGTGCGCGCGCGTGCTACGCCCAGGTGG
>RFXC01000065.1 GCA_009921765.1 Betaproteobacteria bacterium
GCAGTGGAAGACCTCGAGGCGTTCAGCGCCGACGAATTTGCCGCCGCACTGATCGGCTGACCCCCCGCGCCGTGACCGACGTCACGGTTTGTTCACGCGCTGCGACAACCCGGGTCTTGGCACTCGTCGACCGAGAGTGCTAACATTTTGATGACTGACGGGTCAGGAACCGTCCGGCTCCGTCGTCAGCCCATCCAAAGGAACGCTCGCCATGTCTTTCGTTTCGACTGCACTCGTGCCGAGTGGCGCCGCCGGCGCGGCCGTCGCGCTGCCGCCGGTCGGAAATATCGACGCCTACATCTCGGCCGTCAACCGTTTGCCCATGCTGACCGCCGAGCAGGAGTCAGAACTCGCCCGGCGCTTCCGCGAGCACACGGATCTGGAGGCCGCCCGCGAACTGGTGATGTCGCACCTGCGTCTGGTGGTGTCCGTCGCGCGCCAGTATCTGGGTTACGGTCTGCCGCATGCCGACCTCATCCAGGAAGGCAATATCGGGCTCATGAAGGCGGTCAAGCGCTTTGACCCCGAGCGTGGCGTTCGACTGGTGTCGTTTGCGCTCCACTGGATCAAGGCCGAGATTCACGAATACATCCTGCGCAACTGGCGGCTGGTGCGGGTGGCCACCACCAAGGCGCAGCGCAAGCTTTTCTTCAATCTCCGATCGCACAAATCAAGCAATCGGGCGATGACCGACGCCGAGATCGACGCCTTGGCGCGGGAGCTCAATGTCCGCAACATCGACGTGGTTGAAATGGAAACCCGGCTGGCGGGCGGCGACGTGGCACTCGAAGGCCAGACCGAAGACGGCGAGGAAGACTACGCACCCATCGCCTATCTGGCGGCCCCTGACACCGAACCTCTGCAACGCCTGCAGGCGCGCCACTACGACCGGCTGCAGGGCGAAGGCCTCACGCAGGCGCTGGAATCGCTGGATGCGCGAAGCCGCCGCATCATCGAAACCCGGTGGCTGCGCGACGACACCGAGGGTGGCGCCATGACGCTGCATGAGCTTGCCGACGAGTTTGGCGTGTCGGCCGAGCGAATCCGGCAGATCGAAGTGAAGGCGCTTCAGAAGATGAAAGGCGCGCTCGCCGCCTACGCCTGAGCGCAACGGACAGGCGCCGCGCGGGGCCTGTCCGCCCGACCTCTCCGCTGCGGCGCTGCCCCCTCTTTTCAGCACACCGGGCCCGAGCCGCGAACTCCACTACCGGGACACCGCCACGCGGGGAAACCCGGGGCGATGTTTTCTTTTCCCCAAAGTGAGAGCAAACTCCGATTTTGTCCTGAACAAGGGCCGGATTTCGGCCGTCTGTCGGGTCGGCTTGTCTGGAGAGCGGTCGGGGTTGACATCCGTTCAAACCAGGCCTGCTCAAAAAGCGACATTCACAATAAGAGTCGGACCACCGACCGAGCTCGTCACTTATCGGCCCCACCGGGCAGGAGGATCACGTCATCATGGATATGAACCGGAGGCAGTTTTTCCGGGTCAGCAGCGCGGGACTCATCGGTTCGAGTCTCGCAGCGCTCGGCTTCTCGCCCACCGAGGCGATCGCCGAAACGCGCAACTTCAAGCTGGCTCGGACCACCGAGACCCGCAGCACCTGCCCGTATTGCTCGGTCAGTTGCGGGATGATCATGTACTCGCTCGGCGACAAGGCGAAAAACGTCAAGTCCTCGATCGTCCATGTCGAGGGCGACCCCGACCACCCGGTCAATCGCGGCACGCTGTGCCCCAAGGGTGCGGGCGTGATGGACATGATCCAGTCACCCAACCGTCTGAAGCACCCGCAGGTGCGCGAGCCCGGCTCGAAAGACTGGAAAACGGTGTCCTGGGATGAGGCCCTCACCCGCATCGCCCGGCACATGAAGGCCGACCGCGATGCCAACCTCATCCTGAAAAATGCCGCCGGCGTCACGGTCAACCGCTGGAACACCACCGGTTTCCTCGTGTCCTCGGCAATCAGCAACGAATCCGGTTATCTCTCTGTCAAGATGGCGCGCGGCCTGGGAATGGTCGCAGTCGATACGCAAGCGCGCATCTGACACGCACCGACGGTGTCCAGTCTGGGCCCGACATTCGGTCGCGGAGCGATGACCAACTCGTGGAACGACATCAAGAACACGGATCTCGTTCTGATCATGGGCGGCAACGCCGCCGAGGCCCACCCCTGCGGTTTCAAATGGGTGACCGAGGCGCAGCAGCACCGCAAGGCAAAGCTGATTGTTGTTGACCCGCGGTTTACGCGCAGTGCGGCGGTGGCCGACTACTACGCGCCGATCCGCGTGGGAACCGACATCGCGTTCCTGGCCGGCGTCATCAACTATCTGCTCATTAACAACAAGATTCACCTCGACTATGTGAAGCTCAACACCGACGCGAGCTTCCTGGTAAAGGATGAATACGGCTTCGACAACGGCTTTTTCACCGGCTACAACGAAGGCTCGCGCAGCTACAACAAGGCGAGCTGGGGCTACCAGATGGGGCCCGATGGCTTTGTGAAAACCGATGACACGCTGCAGGACCCCCAGTGCGTGTTCCAGCTCATGAAGAAGCACTTCTCGCGCTACACGCCGGAGTTGGTGAGCAAGATCACCGGCACACCCAAGGACCAGTTCCTGAAGGTGGCGGAAATGCTGGGCGAGACGTCGGCACCCGACAAGGTGATGACGATCCTCTATGCGCTTGGCTGGACGCAGCATTCGGTGGGCTCGCAGAACATCCGCACCATGGCCATGATCCAGCTGCTGCTGGGCAACATGGGGCGGCCAGGCGGCGGGGTGAATGCGCTCAGGGGCCATGCCAATGTGCAGGGCATCACCGACATGTGCGCGCTCCCCGAGAACCTGTCGGGCTACATGAGTGCACCCACTGATTCGGACGACACGCGCGAGAAGTATCTGGCCGCGCGCACCGGCAAGGCAATCCGCCCCAACCAGATGGCGTTCACGCAAAACTTCCCGAAGTGGCATACCAGCCTCATGAAGGCCTACTACGGTAACGCCGCCACCAAGGACAATGACTTCGCCTACGACTGGGTGCCCAAGCGCGATGGCGCCTACGACGTGCTCGCCATGTTCGAGCTCATGCATCAGGGCAAGATGAACGGCTTTCTCTGCCAGGGCTTCAACCCGCTGGCAGCGGTGCCGAACAAGAAGAAGCTCTCGGCAGGTCTGGCCAAGCTCAAGTACATGGTGGTGTTTGATCCGCTCGAGACTGAAACCAGCGAGTTCTGGAAAAACTTCGGACCCCTCAATGATGTGGATCCCACCAAGATCCGCACCGAGGTATTCCGGCTGCCCACCAGCTGCTTTGCCGAAGAAACCGGCACCTTTACCAACTCCAGCCGCGTGATCAGCTGGAAGGAAAAGGCGGTTGATCCACCAGGGCAGTCCAAGGCTGACTCCGAGATCATTTCGCGGCTCTTCATGAAGCTCCGTGAGCTTTACGCCAAGGATGGCGGCAGATTGCCTGAGCCGATCGCAGCACTCACCTGGAACTACTCCAATCCATCGGCCCCGGCGCCGGACGAGGTGCTGCGCGAGATCAACGGCCGGGCGCTGGTGAACCTGCTCGCACCGCCCGATCCCAAGAATCCGGATGCGCCGCGTGCCGTTCAGGTGGCCGCCGGCACACAGCTCGCGAGCTTTGCGCTTCTGCGTGACGACGGCAGCACCGCCTGCGGCAACTGGATCTACTGTGGATCGTTCGGTCCCACGGGCAATCTCACGCAGCGGCGCGACACGAGCGACCCCACCGGGCTTGGCGTATTCCCGGGCTGGGGATTCTCCTGGCCGGCCAACCGGCGGATCCTCTACAACCGCGCAAGTGCCGATGCACAGGGCAAACCCTGGGATCCGTCGCGCAAATACCTGGCGTGGAATGGCACCTGGGCGGGCGGGGCTGACGTGCCCGATATCCGGCCCGATGCCGCGCCCGAGCAGAACGTCGGCCCCTTCATCATGAACCCCGAGGGCGTCGCGCGTCTCTATGCGGTCGCCATGAACGAGGGCCCGTTCCCCGAGCACTACGAGCCCTTCGAAACCCCGGTGGGCGTGAACCTGATGTGCCCGACCAACCCGAAGGCGGTCAGCAATCCCGCCGCCCGGGTCTACAAGGGCGACATGGAGGCGTTCGGCAAGAAAGAGGAGTTCCCCTACGCTGCCACCACCTACCGGCTCACCGAGCACCTTCACTTCTGGACCAAACACTCGCGCAGCAACGCCATCACGCAGCCCGCGCCGTTTGTCGAGATCGGTGAAGAACTCGCCCGCGAGAAAGGCATCAAGCAGGGTGACCGCGTGAAGGTGAAGTCCAATCGCGGCGAAGTGGTCGCGGCCTGCGTGGTCACCAAGCGCATGAAAGCCATGGAGGTCAACGGCAAGAAGGTCCATCACGTCGGCATCCCCATTCACTGGGGCTTCAAGGGCGTCACGCAGAACGGCTATCTGGCCAATGCGCTCACGCCTTTCGTCGGCGACGCCAACTCCCAGACGCCGGAATACAAGGCGTTCCTGGTCAACATCGAGAAGGCATGAGGAGCTAAGCCATGGCCAGTCTTCAATCCCTGGACGTCGTGGCCCGGTCGGCCACAACCCTGCCCACCCCACAGGTGCGGCAGGCCATTCCGCAAATCGCCAAGCTCATCGACGAGTCCAAGTGCATCGGCTGCAAGGCCTGCCAGGTCGCGTGCATGAACTGGAACGATTTGCGCGATGAAGTCGGTGAAACCGTGGGGGTCTACGACAACCCCTCTGACCTCACGCCCAGTTCCTGGACGGTGATGAAGTTCTACGAGGTCGAGCCCAAGGCGGGGTCACTCGAGTGGCTGATCCGAAAGGACGGCTGCATGCACTGCGAGGATCCAGGCTGCCTCAAGGCCTGTCCCTCGCCGGGCGCGATCGTCAAATATGCCAACGGCATCGTCGACTTCATCTCGGAAAACTGCGTGGGTTGCGGCTACTGCGTGAAGGGCTGCCCGTTCGATGTGCCGCGCATCAGCCAGAAGGACAACAAGGCTTACAAATGCACGCTCTGTTCCGACCGCGTCAGCGTCGGTCTCGAGCCTGCGTGCGTAAAAACCTGTCCGACCGGCGCCATCTCGTTCGGCACCAAAGACGACATGGTGAGCTACGGCGAGAAGCGTGCAGGTGAGCTTAAGGAGCGCGGCTTCCAGAATGCGGGGCTCTACAACCCCGCGGGCGTGGGCGGCACGCATGTGATGTATGTGCTCAAGCACGCCGACAAGCCGCATCTTGAGGAGCTTCCTGCCAACCCGCGCATCGATCCGATGGTGTCGCTCTGGAAAGGTCTTGCCAAGCCCCTTGCGGTCGCCGGCATGATTGGCGCCATGGTGGCCGGATTCTTCCACTACATGAAGGTCGGTCCGGTCGAGGACAAAGCCGAGAAGGAGGAAGCGTGATGAACAGGCTCCTGCAACGCTACAAGGACGGCGACCGGATGAACCACTGGTTCATCGCGCTCATGTTCGTGCTCGCCGCGCTTTCGGGTCTCGCGTTCTTCCATCCGTCCATGTTCTTCTTCTCGAACCTCTTCGGCGGTGGCAGCTGGACCCGGATCCTGCATCCGGTTCTGGGTCTGCTGATGGTGATCGGTTTTCTGGGGCTGTTCATCCGGCTCTGGAAAGACAATCTGATCACCGCTGCCGATCGCGAGTGGGCCAAGCACATGGGCAAGATGCTGAGCGGCGACAAGGCTGGGCTCCCGCCAGTGGGCAAATACAACTATGCGCAGAAGCTCACCTTCTGGGTGATGGCGCTCTCGCTGGCTGTGCTGCTCGTCACCGGTGTGATGTTCTGGCGGCCATGGTTTGCGCCCTACTTCTCGGTGGAAGCCATGCGTGCGGCGGTGCTGCTTCACTCCATCTCCGCGGTGGTGCTGATCCTCAGCACCATCATGCATGTCTATGCGGCGATCTGGGTGAAGGGAACGATCCGTGCCATGACCCGCGGCACCGTGACCGAGAGCTGGGCGAAGGCCAACCACCCGCTTTGGCATCAGGAGGTCACCAAGGGCCGCTAAGCCCCTGGTTGCGCATCACCCGATGGGAGTCACAGCCACCGTACGGGTGATGTCGCCCGAAGAAATCGCCGCCCGTTCGGGTGGCGAGACACCGTATCTGCTCTGGCCGGAGCGCGGCACGCATTTCGCCGAGCGCGAAATGCGGCTGCGCCAGCTGGCCGCCAACCACCCCATGCGCGAGTTTCTGCTGTTCGCGGCCGATCTCGCGCGTGCGCAGCAGGCCCAGCTTGCCGCCTACCCTGCGGTCGCATTACCTGATCATGAGGCACTCGATCGGGCAGCGAGCCGGCTCGCACCGCCGCTTGCCGCGATCGACTTCCCGCGTGATCCGGCCTGGCGAAGCGAACTCCGAGCGCTCCTCGCCCGGCTGCCCGATTCGCTTCCCCACGCCGCCCGCGACACGATCGCGCGGGTCGCCCGGGCCGACGACGCCTGGCTCGAGACGCAGGCCGACTGCCTGCTAGCGGGCGTCACGCGCGGCCTCGATCTGGCAGCCGCCCCGCTGGTGGCTGCCGGGCTGCAGGTGTACTTCACGCATCTGCTGCTGTCCGTCCAGGCGGGCGCAATCGGCCGCGGCCAGCCCTTTGGCCGCATTGAAGACGAAACCGTCTGCCCGGCCTGCGCGAGCAAACCGGTGGCCAGCGTCACCCGCAATGCCGGCGAGCTGCTGGGCCAGCGCTATCTCGGTTGCTCGCTCTGTGGACTGCAGTGGCACATGGTGCGGATCAAATGCGCGCACTGCCTGTCCACGCAGGCCATCACCTATCAATCATTGCAGCGTGCGGCAGACGAACCCGATACCGAAGCGGCAGCCTCGGCGGTCGCGCAGGCCGAGGTCTGCGACAGCTGCGGACACTATCTCAAGATTTTTCACTCCGATCGTGACCCGCATGTCGATGCGGCGGCCGACGACCTCGCCACCATCACGCTCGATCTGCTGGTCTCAGAGTCGGGCGCGCGCCGCCATGGCGTGAACCTGATGCTGCTCTTCGGCGAGCCCGATGGCCAGACCGGGGACAGCACAGGCGATGCGGCCGAGGGCGGCCCGAGCTCGAAAGCCGAGGCCTCCGGCGCAACGCGACCGCCCGATCCACCCGACCCGGGTCCGCGCTGATGGACCGGCCCGCGCAATCCGTCGTCGACGGTTCGAAGGCCAGCCCGAAAGACCTTCCCTCCGTAGACCGTCTGCTGCGCGCCCCTGCAGGCGCCGCACTGGTCGCCACGCAGGGCCACACCCTGGTGGCGGCCGAGGCGCGCGCGCTGCTGGAGACGCTGCGTGAGCGCGCACTTGCCGGCACGCTGCCCGGCACCGACGTGAGCGTGGATCTGCTGGTCGGGCAGCTTCACGCCCGCGTGAGCGCCCGGCTCGCTCCACGTATGCGTCGCGTCATCAACCTCACCGGCACGGTGATCCACACCAATCTCGGCCGTGCGCTCCTCGCGCCCGAAGCGCTCGCCCATCTCGCAGCAATGATGGCGGGCCCGAACAACCTCGAATATGACCTGGCCTCGGGCGGGCGCGGCGATCGTGATGCCATCGTGGAGGAGCTGCTCTGCACCATCACCGGAGCGCAGGCTGCCACTGTCGTCAACAACAATGCCGCTGCCGTGGTGCTCACGCTCGCAGCATTTGCGCGCGGCCGCGAGGTGATTGTCTCGCGCGGCGAACTGGTCGAGATCGGTGGCGCTTTCCGCATGCCCGATGTGATGGCAAGCGCAGGGGCCAAGATGGTTGAGGTCGGCACCACCAACCGTACCCACCTGCGCGACTATGAAGCAGCCATCGGGCCACGCACCGCGCTCCTCATGAAAGTGCACACCAGCAACTATGCGATCCAGGGCTTTTCTGCCAGCGTCGATGAGCGGGAGCTGGCCGCGCTCGCGCATGCGCACGGGCTCTCGGTGGCCACCGACCTGGGCAGCGGATCGCTGGTGGACCTTGCGCACTGGGGGCTGCCTCGCGAACCGCTTCCCCAGGAAAAACTCGCCGCCGGCTGCGATGTGGTCACCTTCAGTGGCGACAAGCTGCTGGGCGGTCCGCAGGCGGGACTTATCGTCGGTTCACGCGAAGCCATTGCCCGCATCCGACGGCATCCGATGAAGCGGGCGTTTCGCATGAGCAAGCTGCCGCTCGCCGCGCTCGAGGCCACCCTGCGGCTCTATCTGCGCCCCGAGCGTC
The DNA here is from genome assembly GCA_009921765.1 of Betaproteobacteria bacterium. Next base: position 8,220 of record RFXC01000065.1, read on the forward strand.
TCGAACAGGATCTGCCCACGCTCAGGCTCCTCACACGACCGCTCGATGCGATTCGAGGCTGCGCCGAGCGACTCCTGCCGGCAGTTGCCGAAGCGGTCGGACCCCGGTTCACGGTTCGGACCTGCGAACTCCTCGGACAGATCGGATCGGGGTCGCTGCCGGTCGAGAGCCTGCGCTCGGCAGGGCTTGCCATCGCGCCGGTCCAGAAGCGGGGCGCAGGTCGGGCGCTCGAATCGCTCGAGCGGGCCCTGCGTGCACTCGATCGCCCGGTGATCGGCCGGATCGCCGAGCAGCAACTGCTCCTCGATTGCCGCTGCCTTGAGGACGAAACCGAGCTTGGGTCGCAGCTGCCCGCACTCGCCCGGCTGCTGTCGTGATCATCGGCACCGCGGGTCATATCGACCACGGCAAGACCACGCTGGTGCGCGCGCTCACTGGCGTTGATACCGACCGGCTGCCCGAAGAAAGGCGTCGCGGCATCAGCATCGAGCTGGGCTATGCGTTTCTCGACGCGCCGGACGGCACGCGCCTCGCCTTCATCGATGTACCGGGCCACGAGCGGCTGGTACACACCATGCTGAGCGGCGCCACCGGTATGGATCATGCGCTCCTGCTGGTGGCCGCCGATGACGGCGTGATGCCCCAGACGCGCGAGCACTTCGCGATTCTCGAACTGCTCGCGGTACCCTCGGCAAGCTTCGTGATCACCAAGACCGATCGCGCTGACCCGCCGCAGCGCGAGCGCGTGCGTGAACAGCTTGCGGCGCTCGCGGCCGGGACCCGCTTTGCCGAAGCGCCCATTTTTCAGGTGAGCGCGCAGACTGGCGAGGGTATCGCAACGCTTCGCGATGCGCTCCTCTCAGGTGCCGAACACGGCTCACGCGAAACCACCGCTAACCAGGGTTTTCGGATCGCAATCGACCGTGTCTTCGTGGTCGAAGGTGCCGGCACGGTGGTGACCGGTACTGTCCACGCGGGCGAGGTGAAAGCGGGCGATGAACTGGTGGGCGTGCCTGGCGGGGGCCTCACGCTTCGGGCCCGCGTCCGCAGTGTTCATGCGCAAAACCGCGCGGTGACCTCGGCCTGCGCAGGCGAGCGCTGCGCGCTTGGACTGGCTGGTGTGAGCCGCGAGAGTCTGCGCCGTGGCCAGTGGCTGGTGGCCCCGCCCATCGCGCTCGGCACGCGGCGAATCGATGCCGCGCTGAGGCTTTGGAAAGAGGAGCCGCGCGCGCTTCGTGCGGGCACCCCGGTGCATGTGCATCTGGGCGCCACCTCGGTCACCGGCACCGTGGCGCTCCTTGATGCAGGCGAGACGCTCGCACCGGGCAGCGCCGCGCGGGTGCAGCTCGTCCTCCATGATGAGGTCGCCACATGGCGTGGCGATCGTGTGGTGCTGCGCGATGCCTCGGCGAGTCGCACGATCGCGGGCGGCAGCGTGCTCGATCCCTTCGCTCCCGCTCGCTACCGCCGCACCCCCCAACGACTGGCCGAGCTCGATGCGATCGCGCTGGCCGATCGCACGGCCCGACACACCGCGCGGATCGCCGCCGCGCCAAACGGCATCGATCTCGCACAGGTCTATCGGGCCGAAGGGTCGATACCCGGCTCGGAGACGGTTGGCGCGCATGACCCGCCCGCCCACGCCGACAGCGCAGCGGGCCGCGACGACAACGCGAGCCCCTTGACCGCGCGCGATGGCGAGGCAGTCTTTGCCCTCAGCGCCGCGCACAGAGATCTGCATGCCGGGCAGGCGCTTGCCATGCTCGCCCGCTTTCACGAGCAGCACCCCGACGAATTGGGTCCGGACAGCGCACGTCTGCGCCGACTGGCCGCGCCACGCCTTGCCGAGCCGCTCTGGCGAGCGCTCCTGCAGCAACTGCAGCAGAACGCCCGGATCGCTCTTCGTGGCAGCTTTGTTCATCTGCCTGAGCACGGCGTGCGACTGTCGGCGGTTGACGAGCGGATCGCGCAGGCGATTGCGCCCATGCTGGACGCTGCGGGCTATGAGGGGGCGTGGGCGCGTGATCTGGCCCGCGATGCCGGCGAAAACGAGCCGCTTCTGCGGGTGGCGGTGGCGCGCCTTGCGCAACGCGGGGATCTGCACCAGGTGGTACGCGATCTGGTCTACGATACCGCAACAATGCGACGGCTTGCGGCCATCGCCCGGGACCTTGCCACGGCCAACGGGGCGGTCACCGCAGCGGCCTTTCGCGATGCCACTGCGCTGGGCAGAAAGCGGGCCATTCAGATTCTGGAATACTTCGACCGGGCAGGGCTGCTGCGGCGGGTGGGCGATGAACATCGACTACGTACCGACAGCCGGTTGTTTCTTGACTGACAGGAGCGTGCAGGCCGTTTTTCATGCAGACCTTGGAGGGGAAACGATCCTGGTGGGTCGGCCGGGCTTCAAACCCGGTGGGCGGCGCCACGCGCCGCCGGGTGGGTTCGACTCCCATTCCCCTCCGCCAATCGCCTCATGACGGTCGCTTCCCATGAGTACTGCGCGTTTCGAAGAGCTCGCCTTTCCAGCCGATCTGCACTATCTGATCGAGCATCAGGTCTGGGCACGGCTCGCACCCGACGGTACCGCCACCGTGGGTATCACCTCGCTCGGCATCGCACTTGCAGGCGAGATCTACATGTGTCGGGCCAAAGCGGCGGGCACTGCGATCGAGCAGGGGAAGTCGATCGCAGTGGTCGAGCTCGCCAAATCCATCGTGTCGGTGAAGTCGCCGCTTTCGGGTACGGTCGTCGAGACCAATCCCCGCCTGCCTGAGGCCCCCGAGATCGTGCATGCCGATCCCTATGGCGAGGGCTGGATCGCGCGGATCCGGCCCGAGGCGCTCGACCACGAGCGGCTGGCATTGCTACACGGCGAGGGTGTGAGGGCCGCCATGGCCGACCACGCGCGCCTATACCGGATCGACTGACCGTGACGCAGGCAAGCGGCTTCATCGACCATCAGGTTGCCGGCGTGGCGATCCTCCTCTGGGCAACCGACCCGCGATCGCCCGAGCGACTGGCCACGCCGTTCTTTCATGCCGCCGCCGCCGCCGCGATGGACATTCCGGTAGAAATGTTCTTCAGCGCAGCCAGCGTGCAGCTGCTTGCCCCGGGCGCCGCCGCAGCACTCCGGCCGAACCCCCAGCATCCCAAGACCGTGCTCGACTCCATTCGCGAAGCAACACAGCTGGGCGCAAGACTTTTTGCCTGCAGCGATGCGCTGGCCGCGCACGGCCTCGCCTCCACTGTGCTCATCCCGGAATGCGGCGGCCGCGGTGGGGCAGTGCAGTTCATGGCCCGCGCCGCCGACCAGCGCTGGCGCGCGCTGGTATTCTGAGCAAGTCCCGACGACCGAGCAGCCATGCCCGATTCCTCATCCAATGATCGCCTGCAGCTGCTCGTCACCCGACACTCGCTCGGTATCAAGCATCTGTCCGAGCCCGGCCCGGACGACCTCGCGCTCGCGCAAATGGCTGCGGCTGCGCTGAAGGCACCCGACCATGCCGAACTGGTGCCCTTTCGATTCAGCGTGATCCGCGGTGCGGCACGCGAGCGACTGGCTTCGCTCTTCGCACAGGCGGCGCGCGAGGCCGGCAAAGACGAGGCCGGCGCGCAGCTCGATGCCGAGCGCGCGCGCCGCGCACCGGTCAGTGTGGCGCTCACCGCGCGTATCGACCTCGGCCACCCACTGGTGCCGGCACACGAGCAATGGATCGCGGTGGGCGGCGCCTTGACCAATTTCCTCAACGCCGCCCATGCGTTGGGCTACGCCGGCAAGATGCTGTCCGGCGCCAAGGTTCGCGATCCCCTGCTTGCACGCGCCTTCTGTGCCCCAGGCGAAACCCTGGTTGGCTGGATCGCGCTCGGCACCGCCACCCGTCCGCCTTCCAGCCGCGCGCCCAAGGCACTCGCCCAGGATGTCTGGTCCGATTGGCTGGGCGCGTGAGCGCCGTGCCCCCGGGAAGCGGACCCGCGCTGCTCGCGCTGCTGTTCAATGCCACGATCTGGGGCCTGTCGTGGTGGCCGCTGCGCTATCTCGCGGAGCGGGGTCTGCATGGGCTCTGGGCGACCGCCATTGTCTTTCTGATCGGTAGCGTCGGCATCGCACTGCTGTGGCGAAGCGCCCTCGGACGGCTTCTGTCCGACCGTCGACTGTGGGTACTTGCTCTCGCTGCAGGGCTTACCAACGCTTGCTTTAATTGGGGAATGACGGCCGGGGAAGTGCTTCGTGTGGTGCTTCTTTTTTACCTCATGCCGGTCTGGACCATGCTGCTTGCCCGCTGGCTGCTCGCCGAGCCGATCACCCCTGGGGCGGCGGTTCGCGCGCTGGTTGCCATCGCAGGCGCCGCCGTCGTGCTGTGGGAGCCCGGCACCGGGCTGCCCTGGCCCACATCGCTCGGTGACTGGCTGGGCGTGGCGGGTGGCGCTGCGTTTGCCTGGCTGAATGTGCAGCTGCGCGGCCTGGGCGAGGCACCGGCCACCGCGCGGGCGCTGGCCATGAGCGTGGGCTCGGCACTGGTGCCCGCCGGGGTGGGCATCGCGCTGATGGCCGTCGGCATGATCAGCGCCCCGCCTGTCAACGACTTCGCTTGGCTGCCTGGTTCGGTGGTCCTCGCGGTGATCCTGCTGGTCGCCAATGCCGCGCTGCAGTTTGGCGCGCCCCGGCTTCCCACCCGCGTCACCGCGATCGTGATGCTCACCGAGGTCCCGGTCGCCGCGCTGTCGAGTGTACTGATCGCAGGCGAGACACTGCGCCCCCATGTGCTCGCAGGGGGGGCGCTGATTGTGTTGGCAAGCCTCGCGGCGGCGCTTTCGCTTCGGCCGCGCAAAAGCAAGACAGCCTGACTAGCGCTCGCCCAGAAGGCGCCGCAGATCGGCCTCGATCGCCTCGGCCTGTGCGCCGTGGCGGACCATGAGTCGCACGCGCGAGCGCCGGTCAAAGACATAACTGCCCGCGCTATGGTCAACCGTGTAGCTGCCGGGCGTTTTACCGGGCACTTTCTGATAGACCACCCTGAAAGCCCGCGCCGTACGCGCCGTGGCTTCAGCATCGCCCCACAAGCCGATGAACTCGGGATGAAAGGCGGGAACATAGTGCGACAACAGCTCCTGCGTGTCGCGTTCGGGGTCAACGGTGATGAAAGCGACCCGCACCTGCTCGGCAAGCGGGCCCAGGCGCCGCATGACCTCGGCCATTTCTGCCATGGTCGTGGGGCATACATCGGGGCACTGGGTATAGCCGAAAAACACAACGAGAAGCTTGCCGGAGAAATCCTCCAGCCGGGTTGGGCGACCCCTGTGGTCGGTGAGATCGAATCCCTTCGCGAAGTCTGCGCCGGTAATGTCGATGGCACGGAATCCGGACTGCCGGCCGCAGCCGCCCAACCCCGCGAGACCGAGCCCAAGCGCAGGACCCGCCAGCCAGCCCCGCGACAGCGAACCGGGCAGGGTGGCAACCCCCGCGCGCAACAGCGACCGACGCCTGCGCGACAGACACTTGGCGGGGGCCAACATCAGCGCAGGTAGTGATCGATCAGCAGCGCCCCAAAGAGCGCCGACAGATAGAAAATGGAGTAGCTGAAGGTCTTGCGGGCAAGGGCGTCGGAGTAATTGCGCCACAAACGCCACGCATACCAGAGAAACACGCCGCCAAGCACCAATGCACTCAGCAAATAGAAAAGCCCACTCATGCGGATCATGTATGGCATGACCGACACCGCCACCAGCAGCACGGTGTAGAGCAGAACATTCAGGCGGGTGAATTCGGGGCCATGTGTGACCGGCAGCATCGGAAGCCCCGAGCGCCGATAGTCTTCGATGCGGTAAAGCGCAAGCGCCCAGAAGTGGGGGGGCGTCCAGACGAAGATGATCAGGAACAGCACCAGCGCAGGCGCGGTCACCTCGTTGGCGACCGCAGCCCAGCCGAGCACCGGGGGCATGGCGCCCGAGGCGCCACCGATCACGATGTTTTGCGGCGTGGCGGGCTTGAGGAGCACGGTGTAGATGACGGCATAACCGACAAAGGTGGCCATGGTGAGCCACATGGTGAGGGGGTTGACCGCCCAGTAGAGGAGCGCGGCACCGATACCGCCAATCACGCCCGCGAAGATGATGGTGCCGGTGACGCCCACTTCGCCCCGGGCGAGCGGCCGGGCGCGGGTGCGCGCCATGCGCGCATCGATGCTGCGCTCAATCAGGCAATTGAAGGCAAACCCCGCGCCGGCCAAGAGCGAGATGCCGGCAAGCCCTGCGCCCAACAGGGTCCAGGGCAGGGGGCCATCGGTTGCGAGCAGCATGCCGATCAGCGCACAGAACGCCGCAAGCAACACCACGCGCGGCTTGGTGAGCGCGAAATACTGCATAGCGATGTATCGCCAGCTGGCAGGTGCGTTGCGGGTCAGTTGCATGGCAGGACGACCGAGGGGGGTGCGGTGGGCAAAGCCGGATGATCGGACCGATGAACCACTGGGCCTCGAGGCCTGGTCGCTCAGTGTGTCAACCGTGCTTGCGCGACCTGGAAGTTTAGCACCACGACCAGCGCGAGCAGCACGGCCGCGCCACCGGTATGGGCCACCGCTACCGCGATCGGGAGACTGAACCAGACATTGGAGAGCCCCAGCGAAAACTGAGTCGCGAGCATGAGGAGGAGCGCGAGCCCGAAACCCCGGGTCCCAGGCACCTTCATCACGCGCCAGGCAAGAAAGCCAAGCCAGGCTGAGACACAGATCGCGCCCAGCCGATGCATGAGGTGAATCGCGGTGAGCGCCTGCGCGGGCAGGAACTCGCCGTCGTCGGTGCGGCCTAGCTCTCTGAACACATGGAACGCGTCTTCAAAGTTCATGTCGGGCCACCACCGGCCCTGACACCTCGGCAGATCGGTGCAGGCAAGTGCGGCGTAGTTGGTGCTGGTCCAGCCACCCAGAAGGATCTGCAATGCCACCAGCACCAGCGCCCCCTGCGCAAGGAGCCGCAGGCGTACGAGCGCCCGTTCATCCACCGCCGACCAGCGCGGCTGCTGGCGCTGCCAGAGCCAGATCAGCAAGGCGAAGGTGAGCATGCCGCCCGCGAGATGAAGCGTGACCACCGCGGGCTTCAATAGGAGCGTAACCGTCCACATGCCAAAGAGCCCCTGCATGATCACCACACCCACCAGAGCAATCGGCAGCACCGGTGACTGATCGAGCCGGCGACGCGCGCGCCAGCCCATCACGGCAATGGCGATGATCAGCAGGCCAAGACCCGAGGCGACATAGCGGTGGACCATCTCGCGCCACGCCTTGCCCATGGAGACCGGACCGTGCTCGCCACCCTGCTCGACCACCGCTCGGGCGATGTCGGACTTGGCCTGGGTGGGCGTGAGCTTGCCGTAGCAGCCAGGCCAGTCGGGGCAACCGAGCCCGGCATCGGTGAGGCGCACCCACGCACCCAACATGATGAGCGCAAGCGTGAGCACCGCGGTGAAACCGATCAACCGACGATACGCAGGCGCGCGACCCGCGCCCGACAGGGAGGCAGACGAAGCATTCATTCGATCATCCGATGCGTGATGCACGTAGCAGTTTGATGAGGTCCTTTTTCATCCGGCTGGGATCGGGCTGCGCGGGAAAACGCATCATCAGGTTGCCCATCGGGTCGATGATGAAAATATGGTCGACGCTGCGGCCGCCCGTCGCCGGTTCAAAGCGGGTCAGCGAATCGGCGGCAATCCGACGAACGATGAGCCCTTCATGCTGTGCGAGCAATGCCGGGTCAGGGTCCCCCGGCTCGGTGAGCAGCCAGAGACGCTCCACCCGCTCGCGTTCGCGACCGGTGGTGAGTCGAACCTGCCGGATGTTGTAGAGCGCCGTGCTGCAGGCAGCGTCGCACGCAGGCGAGGCGGCTGCAACCAGCACCCACTTGCCGCGCAGGCTCGCGAGGGTATCGGCCGCGCCATCAGGGCGCTGAATCACCGTATCGCCCACCGGGCGTTGCGGCTCGATCAGATCCGCATAATTGATCCGGCCCTCCGGCCGGATGACGTAGTAGGTGAAGTAGGAGGCAAGCACTGGCGCTGCGCAGACCAGCAGCACCAGAATCAGCTTGAGCCGGCCTCGAGAAACCGCGGGCGCCGGGGGCGATGAAGTCGTTGTCATGAGCGGGGGTGGCGCGAACGCCAGAAAAATATGAACCAGAGACCAGTCACCAGGACCGCCATCGAATACCACTGAAACGCGTAGGCGCGATGTTTGTCCACGCCCGCTCCGGGGCTAGGCCAGTCGCGCACCAGGGCCACCGCCTCAGGGGCCGGGCTTGCGGTTAGCGCCCCCTCGGATGGCAGCGGCGCCTCGGTGGTCTGACGAAGCACGACAGGAAGCAGCGCAAGACCCGACCACTGGCTCACCGCTGAAATGCTCGCGTTCTGCCACAACCGGTCCTCGGGTCCCGGCGGCGCGGCCTTCATGAGTTCAAGCACCTGTTCGAGGTCGCGCTGCGCGAGCGCTTCGATACGTATCGGCGTTGCAGGGGTCGCGAGCCTGGGCAGGCGGCCGCGTGCGGCAGGGTCCTGTGGCACCCAGCCCCGCAGCACCAGTACCGTTTCTGCCTGGCCCTCGAGGCGAAACGGCGTCAGCACATGAAAACCCGCCTGGCCACGGTAGCCGCGGTTGTCGATGAAGACCGAATACCGCTCGAGGAAGCGCCCGTCCGCAATGACGCGACGCCCGAGGAGCGCATCGGGCGCAGCGAGCGCGCGCGCATCGAGCGTGACTGGCCCCTGCGCAGCCGCCTGATCGCGTTCGGCCTGCAGCGCGACCTTCTCCGCTGCGCGCCGCGTTTGCCAGTTGCCTAGCGAGACCGTGAGCGCCACCAGCAGAAACGCGGCAATCGAGGGCAGCAGGGCAATGCCCTTTACTTTCAGTCGCGGCAATTCGGTGCGCCTACAATTCCGGGTTCGATTGGCGGAGCCCTGTCTTGAAAATCATCATCGTGATCGCTTTTGTGCTGATCATTGCAAGCCTGGGGTCGGCCATGGTGTTCCTGATCCGAGACAAAGGCCGCACTCACAACACCGTTCGCGCACTGGCTCTGCGGGTCGGTTTCTCGGTGGCGCTGTTCGTCTTCATCCTGATCGCACACCAGCTTGGCTGGATTCAGAGCACCGGGGTGCCGGTCGGCCCGGCTCGATAGGGCATCGCGAACCCTTCTCGCGCGCCTGAAGCAACCAGGGGCGCCCATGGCGCCCCTGCTGTCGAGCACGCCCGTGCCCGGGCGGTGACGAACTGCTTACAGCCAGTAGACGACGACGTAGAGCCCCAGCCACACCACGTCAACGAAGTGCCAATACCAGGCCGCCGCCTCAAATGCGAAGTGGTTCTCGGAGGTGAAGTGGCCCTTCAGCAGCCGGAACAGCACCACCGACAGCATGATGGCCCCCACCGTTACGTGGAACCCATGGAAGCCGGTGAGCATGAAGAAGGTGGAACCGAACACGCCCGAGGTGAGCTTGAGGTTCAGATCCTTGTAAGCATGCATGTACTCATAAGCCTGGCAGGCAAGGAATACGGCCCCCAGTAGGATCGTGACGAACATCCAGAACACCACCGAGCCGCGCCGGCTTTCCTTCAGCGCGTGATGCGCAATGGTGAGCGTGACGCCGGACGCAAGCAGAAGCGCGGTGTTGATGGTGGGGATCGGCCAGGGACCGATGGTCTGGAAGGTATCGATCACGCCCGCCGGCCCGAGATTGGGCCAGACCGCCTGGAAATCAGGCCATAGAACCGACTTGTGATCGAGGTCGCCAAGCCACGGCATGCTGATGGTTCGCGCGTAGTAGAGCGCACCAAAAAACGCCGCAAAAAACATGACCTCGGAGAAGATGAACCAGCCCATTGACCAGCGAAAGGCCGTGTCGACCCGGTGGTTGTACATGCCGGACTCGGACTCGGCGGCAACCGTGCCAAACCAGCCCACCATCATGAAGATCAGAATCGCGAGAAACGCTGCGAACAGCCAAGGCCCGTAAGCCGCGCCATTCACCCACCCGGTCATGCCGAAACCGAAGCACAGCAGGGCAACCGAGCCCACTGCCGGCCAGTGCGAGGGGCTGGGAACAAAGTAATAGGGCGCTTGAGAGTGGGCTCCGGCAGCCATTGTTTTCTCCCTGGAAAATTCTTGAATCAGGACACGACAAATCGAACCAGCGTGACGAGCCCGACGACAAAGCCCGCTGCCAGCGCGATTCCCATGAGGATCACGTAAAGGGGGTTCAGGCGCACGGCATCGCGTTCATGCTCACGACGCCCCCGAACCCCGAAAAACGACCACAGTACTGCACGCGCGGTTTCAAACAGACCCGCTTCGCGGGTGACGGCCGGCTCGGCCCGCGGCTCGACCGCCAGAGCCGGCGGCTGCCCACCCGCCACGTTCATATCGGATGCGGACGGTTGAGCCTGAGCGGCGCGATTCATCAACGCTCAGCCTCCCGCCTTCGGCGTCAATCCGCCGACTTCGAAAAAGGTG
>RFXC01000066.1 GCA_009921765.1 Betaproteobacteria bacterium
TCCAGGTCGGCAAGTTCCTGGTGCAGCACATCGTCGGCAAGTTTCAACGACACTTCGTCGAGAACGGCGAGCGGACCAACCGGCATGCCCGCCTGCACGGCAATGTTCTCGATCATGGCGGGCGGAACCCCTTCGCCCAGCAGCGCTAGCCCTTCATTGACGAAACTTCCGAAGACCCGGCTGGTGTAGAACCCGCGCGAGTCGTTGACGACGATGGGGGTCTTGCCGATCGCCTGTACGAAATCAAAAGCCCGGGCGAGCGTGTCGGCTGAGGTTTTGTCGCCCTTGATGATCTCGACCAGTTCCATTCGGTCGACGGGCGAAAAGAAATGCAGGCCGATGAAGCGCTCGGGCCGTGTGCTCGCACGAGCCAGCCCCGAGATCGGCAAGGTGGATGTGTTGGACGCAACGATGGCGCCCGGGCCGAGCACCGCTTCGGCTTCGCGCGTGACCTGCGCTTTCAGTTCGCGGTTCTCGAACACCGCCTCGATCACCAGATCGCAGTCGCGCAGATCGTCGGCGCTGGCGGTGGGAATGATGCGATCCAGGACGGCCTGCGCATCGGCCACGGTCATCCGGCCCTTCTCGACCCGCTTGGCAAGCAGGCCACCGCTCACATCCCGACCTGCCGAGGCCTTTTCCAGGGAAACGTCTTTCAGTACACACGGTATTCCCCGGCTGGCGCAGGCCCAGGCGATTCCGGCCCCCATCATGCCTGCGCCCAGCACGCCGACTCGGCTGGGCTTCCAGCGCGCTGGCCCAACCGGACGACTTGCGCCCGACTTGAGTTCGTTCATCTGGAAGAAGAGCGTACCGATCATGTTCTTGGCCACCTGGCCGGTTGCCAGGCGAGCGAGCCAGCGCGATTCAATGCGCATGGCGGTGTCGAAGTCGACCTGCGCGCCTTCCACGGCGCACGCCATGATGGCGCCGGGCGCCGGGTAATTGCCCTGTGTTTTCTGCTGCAACATGGCCGGTGCGATGGGCAGCACCGAGGCAATCGCCGGGTTGGACGGTGTGCCGCCGGGAATACGCCACTTCGGATCGTCCCAGGGCTGTCGGGGTGCAGGATTGGCTGCGATCCACGCGCGTGCGGCGGGCAGCAACAGGTCGGCGGTGGGCACGGTGGCATGAATCAGACCGGCAGCCAGCGCCTCGGCGGGCTTCATGCGGCGACCTTCGCTCAGGATGGGGAGGGCAGCCTGAAGACCCACCAGCCTGACTGTTTTGGTGATGCCGCCTGCTCCGGGCAAGAGTCCGAGGGTGACTTCCGGGAAACCGATCTGGATGCGCGGATCGTCGACGCACACCCGGTAATGGCAGGCAAGCGCCAGTTCAAAGCCGCCTCCGAGGGCACTTCCAGCCAGGGCTGCAACCACCGGCCGGCCGAGTTGTTCGAGACGCCGAAACGAGGATTTGAGTGCCTGAATCGAGTCGTAGAACGCCGGTCCGTCCTCCGGTTGCACCGCAACGAGCGCTCGAAGATCGCCACCCGCGAAGAAGGTACTTTTTGCCGAGGTGAGGATGACGCCGGCGAGACGCTCGCGTTCGCCTTCCAGGCGGGTGACCACCGAGGCCAGATCGGCCATGAAGGCGGCGCTCATCATGTTGACCGCCTCCCCGGGCGTATCGAGGATCAGGGTGGCGATACGGTCGGCGCCGTACTCAAAGCGGATGGTGGACATGGCGTGTAGGGATGGGTAGGGGGTAGGGGATTGACCAAAACGATCAGTTCCCGATGATAAACCCCCGGCGAGCGGGTTCTGGATCAAGACGCGCTCGCGGCTGATTCCGCAACGGTGTGCCGCGTTGTCCGTGCGACTGCGCCAGGCTTTCCCAATAGGAATCCCTGGACCTGATCAAACCCGACCCGGCAGGCCCATTCCAGCGCCCTGGTCGACTCGACCCGCGTTGCGCAAGCCTCGATACCGAGCGCCCGGCAATGATCAAGCAGGAGCCGGATGCTCTGGTCAGTGGTCGCCTGCTCCCGATCATTGTCAGCGAGCGAAACGTCGAGTTTGATCGCAGCCGGCCGAAGGGCGAGCAGTTGAGGCATCCAGACCGGAACCTGAGCCAGACCGCCAAGCACCGCGCGGGTGCCCGTGGCGCGCGCCCGCTCGATAAACTCGGCCGCCGCGCCAGTGCTGCGCGCCAGATGGCGCGCATTCACCTCGATCCGTAGCGCTGCGGCGGTTGAAGGCTGGGCCCTCAACAACCGTAGGGCTTGTCGCTGAAAGCGACGATCATGCAGCGACTCGGCGTTCAGTTTCATGACCACGAACATCCCGTTCGACGACGTGGTGATCTGTGTGGCGGTGAGCCAATCGAGTGCGCGGCGCATCACCCATAGATCGATCTGGGCTGCAAGGCCCAGTTGCCGTGCCGCGGGCAGGAACTCCGAAGGGCGCCTCAGGCGGGCACTGCCGTCGCGCAGGCGGAGTAGCCACTCAACCCCTACGCGCAGGTGTCCTGCCTGGCTGGTGTGTACCCCCTGCTCGAAGAGTTCCAGCCCGGGACACTCCGCTTCATGATGCAGGCCCGCGAGCGCCGACATCAGCGAGGGTTCGACCAGCTTGCCCGGCGTGTGCTCCCCCGACTTGACCCGGGCGCAGTCGCGGTCTGCCGCCTCGAGCGCCGCATCGGGGCTGAGCGTCGGATCGAGCGCGAGGCATCCGGCGCTGAATTGCAGAGCGAATTCATGAGAGAAATGACGAAACGGGGCTGCGTTCATCCTGTGCCCGAGAAGCCGGATCCAGGCGTCGGTCTCCAGCGACGAACGGCCGCTCAGCGCCACCACGAACTCATCGCCGCCGACGCGCGCGGCAAAATCGCCGGGCTGCAGCAGCGCGCGCATACGGGTGGAAAACTGCCGCAGGACAGAGTCGCCTGCCGCATGTCCGAATACATCGTTGATGGCCTTGAAGCCATCAAGATCCATGAAGACGAGACTCACAGGGCAAACCGCGCTTCGGGCGATGACGTCAGCGAGGTGCCGTTGCAGCCCACGACGATTCATCAGCCCGGTGAGCGGATCATGGAGGGCGGCAAACCGCAGCCCGGTTTCGGTTCGTCTGAGTGCACTGACATCCTCCACCCAGCCCCGCATACCCTCTGCGCATCGACGCGCGCGCAGAAGCATCGTCCGACCATTGGACAGGGCGCAGTCAGCCGATGCAAACGCACGGTGGCGGGCCTGATCAAGCACCTGCGTGGCCGCAGTGCCCATCAATCTGCCAAGCGTGAGCGGTCGCGGACAGCGCGGGCGGGTGTGCAGCGCGAGCAGTCGCGCGAACACCGGGTCAAAGCGGTTCAGGCGGCCATCGTCTGTGGCAACAAACATTCCGATCGGTCCCACCGGCGGATTCTCACCATGTGCATCGCGCGCAGCACGGCGTCGCTCGGTGGCAATGGGACGGCAAACGGAACGCTCGGGCATGACAGTCGCACTTCGCACAGGAACGAAGGGCGATGGTAGGCGCTGGACCGAAGCGTTGAGAGGGGGATCCGACCGAAGGGTCGGGACTGCAGGCGGGCGGTGGCATGACACCGCCCGGTGGCCGGGCTGGTCTTTAGAGGCGCTCGACGATGGTGGCGATGCCCATGCCGCCACCCACGCAGAGCGTGATCAGCCCGCGCCGCAGCGACCGGCGTTCGAGCTCGTCGATGAGCGTGCCGAGCAGCATGGCGCCAGTTGCACCCAGCGGATGGCCCATGGCAATTGAGCCGCCGTTCACATTGATTTTTTCCGCGGGCACACCGAGTTCCTGCATGTAGCGGAGCGGAACTGCGGCAAACGCTTCGTTGACCTCGAAGAGATCAATGTCATCGATCGTGAGCCCCGCCTTCGCGAGCGCCTTGCGGGTGGCGGGCATGGGGCCGGTGAGCATGATGGTTGGGTCGGTGCCGGTCAGCGCAGTGGCCACAATTCGGGCGCGCGGGGTGATCCCCAGCGTGCGGGCGGCGGATTCGTTACCGATCAGGACCAGTGCCGCACCATCGACGATGCCCGAGGAATTGCCTGCGTGATGAACATGGCGGATACGTTCGACCTGCGGATATTTTCGCAGCGCCACCGCGTCAAAGCCCATCTGACCCATCTTTTCAAACGAGGGCTTCAATTGCCCCATGGCCTCGAGCGAGGCATCCGGACGGATGGTTTCGTCGTGATCGAGAATGGTGAGGCCGATTTCGTCGTGCACCGGTACGATTGAACGCTTGAAACGACCGTCGGCGCGCGCGGCAGCCGCCAACCGATGCGAACGTACGCCCCATTCGTCGACCTGCTCGCGCGACCAGTCATCGAGCGTAGCGATCAGGTCGGCGCCAATGCCCTGCGGAATGAATGCCGTGTCCAGGTTGGTTTCCGGGTCCATCATCCAGGCGCCTCCGTCGCTGCCCATCGGCACCCGCGACATCGATTCGACGCCACCCGCCACGATCAGGTCTTCCCAGCCTGAGCGCACCTTCTGGGCGGCGAGATTGACCGCCTCCAAACCCGAGGCACAAAAGCGGTTGATCTGGACGCCTGACACCCGGAGATCCCACCCGGCAGCCAACGCAGCGGTTTTCGGAATGACCGAACCCTGATCGCCAACCGGCGACACGCAGCCCAACACCACGTCTTCGACCAGCGAAGTGTCGAGGTCGTGGCGCGACTGGAGCTCATGCATCAGGGTGGTGAGGAGCTTGACCGGCTTGACCTCGTGCAGCGAACCGCTGGACTTGCCGCGGCCGCGCGGTGTGCGAATGGCATCGAAGACGAAGGCCTCGGACATGACGGTGCTCCAGGTTGACGTGAACGGAGAGATCGGGCGCAATGCTGACCCGTTTCACCTCCAATCTTACAACCGTTGTCACCGGAGCCGCCGATGCTGGAAAGAAAGCTGTTCAACGAAGACCACGCGATGTTTCGCGACTCGGTTCGCCGCTTTCTCGAAAAGGAAGCGTTGCCCTTTCACGCCGCCTGGGAAGAGCAGGGCTATGTTGACCGGGAGATCTGGCGCAAGGCGGGTGAGAACGGTTTTCTCTGCAGCTCCATTCCCGAGGAGTGGGGCGGGCCGGGCGCTGATCGGCTGTATTCCGTGATCGTGATGGAGGAAATCGCACGGGTGAACGCCACCGGGCTTGGGTTTGTGCTGCACTCGGAGATCGTGGCGCCCTATCTGCTTCGCTACGGCACGGACGAGCAGAAGCGGCGTTACCTGCCCAAAATGGCCTCGGGCGACATGATCGGTGCCATCGCCATGAGCGAGCCAGCTGCGGGCTCCGACTTGCAGGGCGTTCGCACCACCGCGCTTCGCGACGGCGACCACTATGTGCTCAATGGTTCGAAGACCTTCATTACCAACGGCTGGCACGCCGATCTGGTGGTGGTGGTTGCCAAGACCGATCCTGCAGCCGGCGCCAAAGGCACCAGCCTCTTTCTGATCGAGCGCGGCATGCCGGGTTTTGACAAAGGTCAACGGCTGAAGAAAGTAGGCCTCAAGGCGCAGGACACCTCCGAGCTCTTTTTCAATGATCTGCGGGTGCCGGCGTCGCAGCTGCTCGGCAAGGAAAATCAGGGGTTCATCTATCTGATGCAGGAACTCCCCTGGGAGCGCATGCAAATCGCAATCGGCGCAGTGGAAAGCGCCCAGGCAGCCATCGACTGGACCGTCGACTATGTGAAGAACCGCAAGGTGTTCGGCACCACGGTGGGAAGCTTTCAGAACACGCGGTTCCGGCTGGCCGAGCTCCAGACCGAGGTCCAGATCGCCCGGGTGTTCGTCGACCGCTGCCTGGAGGCACTCCTCGAGGACAAGCTCGATACCGCCACCGCCTCCATGGCGAAATACTGGTGCAGCGACCTGCAGGGCAAAGTGCTGGACGAATGCGTGCAGCTCCATGGCGGCTACGGGTTCATGTGGGAATACCCGGTCGCCCGCGCCTGGGCCGACGCCCGCGTCCAGCGCATCTACGGCGGCACCAACGAGATCATGAAGGAGCTGATCACCCGCTCCATGGGGCTTGCAGCACCGAAGTGACCGCGGGAATCTTTGACGCCCGGCAGCCCCGTCGATAGACTCAGCGCACATCATTGAGGCCGCCAGAGCGGCTTCAATGCGAATCAACAGCGGGGCGCCGGCGATGCCGGCAGCCGAAGCGGGGCCTGGGGGACATGGAGTTTCTGCAACTGGCGATCGGTGGTGTCGCAATGGGCTGCATCTACGCGCTCATTGCGCTTGGCTTTGTATTGATTTACAAGGCCACCGAAGTGGTGAATTTCGCGCAGGGCGATGTGATGATGCTGGGCGCCTTTGTCGCGTTCACGTTCGCAAGCCTCTGGCAGTTGCCTTTCGCATTGGCTGTCGCGATGACCCTCGCAGTGCTGGTGGCGGTGGGCGCGCTGTTCGACCGCTTTCTCCTGCGGCCGATCATCGGTCAGCCCACATTTTCCGCCGTCATGGTGACCATCGGCATCGGCTTCGTGGCGCGCGGCATTGCCACCATGGTGCCTGGCTGGGGAACTGACACCCACGCGCTCAAGGCCCCGTGGTCTGACGGCACGATTCGCCTGGGCTCGCTGGTGGTTTCGTCCGATGATCTGGCGATCATTGCGCTGACTGCAGCGCTCTGCGTGGTGTTGTGGCTTTTTTTCAGCCGCACCCGCATCGGCATCGCCATGCAGGCGAGTTCGCAGAACCAGCTCGCGGCCTACTACATGGGCATTCCTGTGCGCCGTATCAATACGCTGGTCTGGGGCATTTCCGCAGGCATCGCAGCCTTCGCAGCGGTGCTGCTCGCACCGGTCACCTTTGTGCATTCCAATATGGGGTTCGTGGGCCTGAAGGCGTTTCCAGCCGCTGTGGTTGGGGGCTTTGGCAGTATCCCTGGCGCGATCGTTGGCGGTCTGATCATCGGCCTGGTGGAGGCGTTTGCAGGCTTCTACCTGCCCGAGGGCTTCAAGAGCGTGGCCGCTTACATCGTGGTGCTGATTGTGCTTGTGGTCCGCCCGTCGGGCATCTTTGCCGAGATGCGGCGCAAGAAGGTCTGACACAGTCACACCATGCGATTCATATTCAAGACCCGATACGAGCAGGACCTGCAGCTGTTTCGTGACCGCACAGAAGCCGGCTGGTACGGCCTTCTGCTGGCGGTTCTGCTGGCTGCGCCGTTTGTCGTGCCCGAATACTGGCGGGCGCAGCTGGTATTCATTTACATCTGGGGCATTGTCGGCTTCGGGCTGATGCTGCTCAGCGGCTTTACCGGCCAGCTCTCCATGGGGCATGCGGCGTTCCTCGCAATCGGTGCCTATACCGAGACCTTGCTGCAGGCGGCGGGCTGGCCTTTTCTGCTGAGCGCACCCGCCTCGATCCTGCTTGCCGCCGCAGCAGGCATGCTGATCGGTGTGCCTGCGCTGCGACTGACCGGCATTTATCTGGCCATTGCCACGCTCGCCTTCGGTTTCATCGTCGAGGAAGTGCTCGCGCGTTGGGAGTCGCTCACTGCCGGCAACTCCGGACTGATGGTGCCACCGCTCAATCTGGCGGGTAGTCCGCTCACCGGCTCAAACAGCTTTTACTATGTCTGTCTCGCATCCATCGTGCTGGTGGCGCTCGCAGTACGCAACCTGCTGCGTTCCCCTACCGGTCGCGCCTTCATCGCCATCCGCGATTCAGAAATCTCGGCCCAGAGCATGGGCGTGAATCTGGCCCGCTACAAGACGCTGAGTTTTGCGCTGTCGGCCGGCATCACCGGCCTGGCCGGCGCGCTGTATGCCCACCAAATCCGCTTCATCAGCCCCGAGCAGTTCACCCTGTTTCTGTCGATCGAGTTCCTGATGATGATCGTGATCGGTGGCATGGGGTCGCTGCACGGCGCGGTGTTCGGGGCCATCTTCATGATCGTGCTGCCGGAGCTGATCGCCATTGCCAAAGACTACCTTCCCCAGGCGGTAGCCGAGCAGACCGGCCTCAAGTCCACGGTGTTCGGCGTACTCATGATTTTGTTCGTGCTGTTCGAGCCGCTTGGACTGTATGGTCGATGGGTCAAGATCCGCACCTGGTTCTCGCTCTTCCCCATGTACAAGGCTGGCATGTTCAGACGCCAGAAGACGTATCAGAAGTCGGAGCGGGTGCATTGATGGAACTGCTTCGCGTCGAGCAACTCACCAAACGCTTTGGCGGCCTCACGGCAGTCGATGACGTTAGTTTTGGTGTTCGCGAAGGCGAGATCTACACCATCATCGGCCCCAACGGCGCGGGCAAGACCACCATCTTCAATCTGGTGAGCCTCATTTATCCGGCAAGTGCCGGACGGATTGTTTACCGGGGGGAAGACCTGACCGGGCTCGCGCCCGATCGAGTGGTCTCGCGCGGCATCGGTCGCACATTCCAGAACATCGAACTGTTCGAACACGCTACCGTGCTTCAGAACCTTCTGATCGGCTGCCACGCGCAGGCGCAGCCGAATTTCATTGCTGAAATGCTCTTTCTGCCGTCGGTTCGGCGTCGCGAAGTCGAACATCGCCGTCGGGTGGAGAAGATTATCGATTTCCTCGATCTGCAGGTGCACCGCGACAGCCGGGTGGCAGGTCTGCCGTATGGCGTTCGGAAGGTGGTGGAGCTTGCGCGGGCGCTCGCTGCGCAGCCCAGGTTGCTGCTTCTCGATGAGCCTTCGTCAGGACTCAATGTCGAGGAAACCGATGACATGGCTTACTGGATTCAGGACATTCGTGACCTGCTGGGGATCACCGTGCTGATGGTCGAGCATGACATGAGCCTGGTGTCGCGTGTGTCGGACCGGGTGCTCGCGGTGAACTATGGCAGGGTGCTGGCCGAGGGTTCTCCTTCGGAAGTTCAGTCGCATCCCGATGTGATTGCGGCTTACCTGGGAGACTGAAGGCGTGACCGACGACGTGATTCTGCGGCTGTCGAACATCGAGTCGAGCTACGGCCCGGTCCAGGCGATTCGGGGAGTCAGTCTGGAGGTTCGGCGGGGTTCCATCGTCACCGTGCTGGGGGCGAACGGCGCAGGCAAGACCACGATCCTGAAAACCATTTCCGGGATCATCGATCCGCAGAAGGGGACAGTGTGGTTCGACGGCGAGGACATCCAGTGCCGCGATCCCGACTGGGTGGTTCGGCGTGGCATCAGTCACGTGCCCGAGGGGCGCGAGGTGTTCCCCATGCTGTCTGTGCGCGACAACCTGATGATGGGCGCTTTCACGCGGCGGGATCCAGCGGGTGTGGCGGCCGATATCGAGCGGATGTACGGCTACTTTCCGATTCTTCGCGAACGCGCGGCCCAGGAGGCCGGCCAACTCTCGGGGGGGCAGCAGCAGATGCTCGCCATTGCGCGCGCGCTCATGTCGCGGCCGCGTCTGCTGCTTCTGGATGAGCCCAGCCTGGGGCTGAGCCCCAAGCTCACCAAAGAAATCTTTTCGATCGTCAAGCGGGTCAATCGCGAGGAAGGCACCACCATGTTGCTGGTTGAGCAGAACGCCAGCATTGCCCTTGCCACCGCCGATTTCGGCTATGTGCTCGAGGTTGGGCGGGTGGTGATGGAAGACCGCTGCGAGGTGCTGCTCCGCAAAGACGACATCCGCGAGTTTTACCTGGGTATGAAAGCGGAGTCGGCGCGCGGCGAACGACGCTGGAAAAAGAAGAAGCAGTGGCGATGATGGCGACGCAAATGGCGCATCCGCAGGGCGAAACCATTGGCCGAAAGTTCTGGCATGCGGTGCAGTTGCGCGGCGACCGCATCGCGCTGCGCCAGAAGGTTCTGGGCATCTGGGAGGAGCAGTCCTGGCGCGATCTGGGTGGGCACGCCCGGCGAATCGCCATGGCGCTCGCGGCCGACGGCCTGCAACCCGGCGAGGTGGCGGCAATCCTTGCCAACACCCGACGTGAATGGAGCTATGCCGACTACGGCATTCTTCTCGCGGGCGGAGTGTCGAGCGGCATCTATCCCACCGATGCCGCCTCTCAGGTTCACTATCTGTGCGCCGATTCCGCCACCCGGGTGCTGTTCGTTGAAGACGACGAGCAACTCGACAAAGTGCTCGAGGTGCGCGAGCGGCTGCCGTTACTGTCCCGGATCGTGGTCTTCGAGATGGAGGGGCTTGAACGTCTCAACGATCCGATGGTGATGAGCCTCGAGGCATTCGAGGCGCGCGGGGAGGCCTTCGATCAATCGAACCCTGATGAATTCGAGCGCCGGCTTGCCGCGCGCAGCCAGCATGATCTGGCCATCCTGATTTACACCTCGGGCACCACCGGCAAGCCCAAGGGTGCGATGCTCTCGCATCGAAATCTGTGTTCCGTGATGGAGCGCTTTGCGCCTGAACTCGCGGCCGACGAGACCGACGACAAGATGGCGTTTCTGCCGCTTTGCCATATTGCCGAGCGAATGATCGGCCAGTTTCTGTCGCTTGAAACCGGCGCCCGGTTGAACTACGTTGAAAACCCGGAAACCATTGCCGAGAACATTCGCGAGATCGCGCCCTCCATCATTCTGTGCGTACCGCGGGTCTGGGAAAAATTCTATTCCGCCGTATCCATCCGGCTTCGCGAGGCCACTCCGCTTCAGCGCTGGGCCTATGGCGTGGCGATTTCAATCGGCTATCGCGTGGCCGATCGAAGGCTCTCGGGTCAGCCGGTGGGCGCGGGGCTGCTCGCTGCGTTCGGACTGGCCCGCTTTCTGGTGTTGAACAACATCCGCAAGGCGATCGGCGTGAACCGCATGCGTTGGGCGATCAGCGGCGCGGCACCGATCTCGCCCGAACTCATCCGCTGGTATCACGCGCTTGGCGTTCCGCTCTACGAAGGCTGGGGCATGTCGGAGACCACCGCAGGGGGATCGCTCAACCTCCCTGGTGCCATCCGCCTGGGCACCATCGGTCGTCCTCAGCCCTGGGCGGAAATGAAGGTGTCGGCGGAGGGCGAGATTCTGATCCGTGGCGACAATGTCTTCATGGGGTATCTCAATCAGCCTGAAAAAACCGCTGAAGTGCTTGATGCCGATGGATGGTTGCACACGGGCGATGTCGGAACCGTTGATGAGGACGGGTTCTTTCGAATCACCGACCGGATGAAGGACATCATCATCACGGCTGGCGGCAAGAACATCACACCCTCGGAAATTGAGAACGAGCTCAAGTTTTCACCCTACATCACCGACGCCGTGGTGATCGGTGACAGGCGGGCGTTCCTGACCGCGCTTGTCATGATTGACCACGAAAACGTTGAGCGCTTTGCGCAGGAGCTCAACGTGCCGTTCACCAATTTTCAGAGCCTCTGCCGTACCCGCGAGGTGCAGGAACTGATTCAGGGTGAGGTGGACCGTGTGAACACCAGATTCGCGCGGGTGGAGCAGGTGAAAAAATTCCGTCTGATCGAACACAAGCTCACCGCGGAAGATGAAGAGCTCACCCCCACCATGAAGTTGAAACGCAAGCTCGTGAATGAAAAGTATCGTGATCTGATCGAATCGATGTACTCTGCAAAATCCTGAAGGAGACAACCCCATGAACTCACGCAGACAGTTTCTCGAACTCGGTGCGGCCGGCGGCGTGCTCGCCGCGGTGCCCGCCTCCAGTGCCTGGGCCGATCAGGGCGTCACGCGCGACCAGATCGTGATCGGGTCCATCCAGGATCTGTCCGGGCCACTGGTCACGCTTGGCAAGCCCATCCAAAACGGCATGATCATGCGCACCGAGCAGATCAATGCCGAGGGCGGCATTCATGGGCGCAAGATCCGACTGGTGGTCGAGGATTCGGGCTACGATCCTCGCAAGGCCGTGCTGGGTGCGCAAAAGCTTCTGACCCAAGACCGCATTTTTGCAATGATCGGTTCGCTGGGGTCGGTGGTGTCGCTCGCCACCATTCCGCTGGTGCTCGAGAAGAACGTTGCCCACCTGTTCCCCACCACGGCGCACCACGGCAACTTCGACCCGTTCCACAAGCTCAAATTCGCCATCTCCACGCCCTACCCGCAAAGCACAGCGATCGGTCTCAAGGAAGTGGTGAAACTGTCGGGCGCCAAGCGTATCGGTATCCTTTACCAGGATGATGAGTACGGGCTCGAAGTGTTGCGTGGCACCGAATCCGCGCTGAAGGATCTGGGGCTCACCCTGATCGAGCGCACCACCTACAAACGTGGCGCTACCGATTTCGCCTCTCAGATGCAGCGCCTGCGCGCAGCCAACCCCGACCTGATCGTGCTGGGTACCATCGTTCGTGAAACCATCGGTGCAATGGCTACCGCGCGGCGACTGGGCTACACCGGGCAGTTCTTCGGCAGTCAGGCGGCTTACATGCCGGCGGTTCCGAAGGCGGGTGGTGCTGCGGTGGAGGGCCTCTTTGCCATTAGCGAAACGCCGGTCCCCTATCGCGACGATCCGTCCAACACCCGTGTACTCAATGAATGGATGGATGCGTTCAAGGCGCGCTTCAAGGAAGACGCCGAACTGTGGGCGGCCACCGGCTGGATGATGGTGGATATTTTCGCCCGCGCCGCTGAGCGGGCCGGGCCCAAACTCACCACCGACTCGCTGGTGAAGGCGCTCGAAGACCACCCGTACCCGCGTGGGTTCCTGGGCAACCCCGAGTTCGTGTTCGGGCCGCAGAAGCGCCTGGGTAACGATCAGACCCGGCTTGCGCAGATTCAGGGCGGGCGCTGGAAAACGGTGTCCGACTTCCTGCGCTGACCGCGTGCGGTGATTGAAGGCTTGCCGCGCGCGGGGTTCAATCCCGGGCGCGGGCCTGCAAGCCCATGGTTTTGGCGATGATGCCCAGCATCACTTCATCGGCGCCGCCGCCGATCGAGGCAAGCCGGGAATCGCGCCAATGGCGGTTGACCGAGGTTTCCTCGATATAGCCCATGCCTCCCCAGAACTGTAGGCACCAGTCGGCGGTTTCACGCGCGACGCGAGCGGCCTTGAGTTTGCACATGGAAGCAAGCTGTGTCACATCGTTGCCCGCCACGTAGAGCGCGACGGTCTTGTGGAGCAGAGCGCCGGTAGCCTCCACTTCGGTCTGCAGTTCGGCGAGTTTGAACTGAATGAACTGGTTGGCCAGCAGCGGCTTGCCGAACGCCTCGCGGCTCTTCAGGTAGTCGACGGTTTCCTGGATGATGAGGGCGTTTTTCTGCCATCCGGCGGCGGCCCACATGCGTTCTTCCTGGAACTGCATCATCTGATAGGTGAAGCCCATGCCCTCCTCGCCTATTCGCCAGCGCTGCGGGACGCGAACGCCATCGAAGTGAATCTGCGCGGTGTCTGATGAATGCATGCCGGCCTTGCGCAGCTTCCGTGCGATGGTGATGCCGGGTGTGTCCATGGGCACGCAGATCAGGGTCTTGTTGCGATGCGCAGCCCCCTCCGAGGTGTTGGCAAGGAGGCACATCCAGTCGGCCTGCGTGCCGCTGGTGGTCCACATCTTGCCGCCGTCGATGACGTAATCGTCGCCGTCGCGGCGTGCGACCGTCCGGATCGATGCGACATCGGACCCGGCGCCCACTTCGGAGACGCCCAGGCAGGCCACCCGCTCACCCGAAATCGATGGCGCGAGGAACTCGCGTTTCACCTCATCTGAACCAAAGCGCGCCAGCGCAGGCGTGGCCATGTCGGTCTGCACACCGATTGCCATGGGCACACCGCCGCAGCGGATCCACGACAGGGCCTCGGCGACTGCGATGCCGTAGGAATAGTCGAGCCCCATTCCGCCGTACTCCACAGGCTTGCAGACACCCAGAAAACCTAGTCGCCCCATCTTGCGGAACAACTCGCGCGCCGGAAAGATGCCTTCGGCCTCCCACTGATCGACATGTGGGTTGATCTCGGCCTCAATGAACTTCCTGAGCGAGTCCTGAATCTGGCGATGCTGGTCGGTGTAAAGATGCATGGTGTGACGACTCAAGGCTTAGCGTCTGACGGGGTTGCGAAGAATTCCGATCCCTTTGACCTCGACCTCGACGACGTCGCCATCGCGCAGAAAACGCTTCGGAGTCATTCCATAGCCGACACCGCTGGGCGAGCCAGTCGTGATGACGTCCCCAGGCATCAATTGATAGAACTGCGAGTAGTACGCCACCAATGTGGCCACACCGAATACCAGATCGTTGGTATTGGAAGACTGCACCACCTCGCCATTGACGCGTGTCTGAATCGGCAGGTTGCCAGGATCACCCAGTTCGTCGGCAGTAGCCACCACGGGTCCCATCGGGCAGAAAGTGGGAAGCATCTTGCCCAGCAGGTTGTGCTCCCAGGTGTTGATCGCCTGCATCCGCCCTTCAGCGGCGAAAAAGGGCGCTACCCAGTCGCGCGCGGAAACATCGTTGACCAGTGTGTAGCCCGCGACATAATCGAGCGCGTGGGCCTCGCTCACCCGGTGACAGGGGCGCCCGATTACCGCGCTGAATTCACCCTCCCAATCGACCATGTCCGGGTTCGAGGCAGGCAGCCGGATCGCCTCGCCCGTGCCAATGATGCTGGCTACGCTCTTGGTAAAGGAGGTCGGGGTTGCCGGTACCGGCGTATTCATTTCATGCAGGTGCTCCCGGTAGTTCATGCCGCACGACAGCACGATGCGCGGATCGGGAATGGGAGCCAGGAGTGTGGCATTGGCAACCAGCGCGTCGCGCGGCGGAGCGTTCGCGATGCTTTGCAGTCGACGCAATGCCGGTTCGCCTGCCTCCAGGATGCCTCGTACCGATTGGGGCAGTTTCGGGTCGCAGCGGGACAGGTCGACAACGCCTTCGGCAAGCAGGATTCCAGCGCGCGCTCCGGCGGCGCTTTTGAATGTCACGAGTTTCATGAGGTTTTCTCCGGTTTGCGTCCCGTTTGGGCCTGATTTCGAGAGCATGGTATCAACATGGTGTCTGCGCCGGCACGCTGTCGGTTGACAAGCGGTTCCGGGGCGACCAACATCCGACGCAAAATCACAACCCTGACGAGGAGACTTCGATGACATCCGTTCGCCGACGCGCGCTCACTGCCGGGCTTCTGGGCGCTGCTGCGCTGCCGTCTCTGGCCCGTGCGCAAGGTCGCCCCATCCGGGTCGGTGGTACGCTGACCCTGACAGGTCCTCTGGCATCCCTTGGCATCATCCACAAAGTCGCGGGCGAAGCGTTCGTTGATGAAATCAACCAGCGGGGCGGACTGCTCGGTCGGCCAGTCGAATGGGTACTGAAGGACGACCAGTCCAAACCGGAGTTGGCGCGCACGCTGTATGAGCAACTGGTCACCACCGAGAAGGTCGACCTCTTGATCGGGCCCTACGGCACCGCGGCGATCCTGGCGGCGATGGGGGTTGCCCAGCGCTATGGAAAATTCATCCCGCACCATTCTTTCGGCATCCCGAACCTGGCGAAATACGACATGCAGTTTCAGGCTGGAGGCGTCGCGGGCGACCCCGACAATGTCTGGCCGAATCTGGTCTTCGACGCCATGGCCGCGTCGCCAACGCCGCCGAAAACCATCACGATTGCGGCAAGCAAGTTCCCGTCCCTCCACTATATTTCCCTGAATGCGCGAGAGATCGCGAAAAAGCGTGGTCTGAGGGAGGTGGCTTTTCTCGAGTATGAATTCGGCACACGGGACTTTGGCGCCATTGCGAGCCGCATCAAAGATGCCAACGCCGATTTCCTCTGGGTCGGCGCAGGCGGTATCGACCCCGTGCTGATGCTTGATGCAATGAAGCGTATCAATTACCAGCCCCCCATGCAGTTCCACATGTTCCCGGCGCCGGGTCCGATGATGAAGTTGCCCGAGTCGCGCAACAGTTTCGCGCTCACCAACTTCGAGGCGCACGCGCCTTATACCAATAATCCGCGGGCTGCCGCGTTTGTAAAGGCGTTTGCAGAGCGTGCCGCAAAAGTGAACCTGCCATACCCTGCGGTCGATCTGCAGTCGGCGATTTCCTACTCCTGCTGGCAGGTGATCGAGGCGGCGGTAACCGGCTCGGGTTCGCTCGACGACAAGGCAATCGCACAGTGGCTGCGCAACAATACGGTCAACGCGATCATCGGGCCGCTTCGCTGGTCGGGCTCCAACAACTATGTGTCGGGCTCCGACCTGTACAAGGTCAAGCAGTTGCAAGACGGCAATTGGGTGGTGGTCTGGCCGCGCGACAGCGCTGCGCCAGGCGCACAGATCCGGGGCGCCTGAGCCGAGCGCGGTCATGAGCTTTCGAATTGAACTCAAGCCCAGTGGGAATGCTTTCCAGGTAGAACCCGGCGAGCCGATTCTGCGCTCTGGGCTCGATGCCGGGTTCTCCATGCCTTACAGCTGCCAGACTGGCGTATGCAAGACCTGCCGAGGCCGGATTCTGGAAGGCCAGGTTGACTACGGCATGGTGCATCCCACCTATCTGACCGACGCTGACAAGGCCGAAGGCTACGCGCTGCTCTGTCAGGCCTCGCCTCTGTCGGATCTGGTGATCGAGGTCAGAGAGGTGGGTGGGCTTGAGAACATTCGCCCGCAGATCGTTCCCTGTCGCGTGCTGAAAATTCAGAGGCCTGCACCTGATGTGGCGGTGCTCACGCTCAAGCTGCCGATGAACGAGAACATGCTGTTTGTTGCGGGCCAGTACATTGACCTGCTGCTCAAAGACGGCAAGCGACGCAGCTATTCGATCGCGACCGCCCCAAGCTCCGATGGCGTCACCATGATCGAGCTGCACGTGCGCCATATGCCAGGCGGACTCTTCACCGATCATGTGTTCAGCACCATGAAGGAACGCGATCTGCTGCGTTTCGAAGGGCCGCTTGGCACGTTTCACCTGCGGGCCCCCAGCGGCAAGCCGGCTGTGCTGGTGGCAAGTGGCACTGGTTTTGCGCCGATCAAGGCGATCTGTGAAGCAGTTTTCCGGCGTGGGCTTTCGGCGGAGCAACCGCTCACGCTCTACTGGGGCTGCCGTCGCCGCATCGATCTCTACAGTCTGGAAACGGCCGAGCAGTGGGCGGTTGAACATCCTGGTTTTCGCTTCATTCCAGTGTTGTCCGACCCCTCGGAAGCGTGCGGCTGGAGCGGCCGTACTGGACTGGTGCATGAAGCGGTGATGGCCGACCACCCCGATATGCGCGATGTCGAAATCTATGCCTGCGGCGCGCCCGTGATGGTTGAGGCTGCACGGCGCGATTTCATCGCACGTTGCGGTCTTCCTGTTGAATCATTTTTTGCCGACTCATTCTTGAGCGAGGCCGACCGCACTGGCGCGGTCGCAACCGTCTGATTCCAATTCCACAACCAAGGAGACACCTTCATGGTATCAACGCT
This sequence comes from Betaproteobacteria bacterium, assembly GCA_009921765.1. The sequence goes on from RFXC01000066.1 coordinate 17,258, forward strand.
TGAAATCATTCCCGAAGGCGTGGTTGAACCCAAACCGCGCAACTCCATCATCAAACCGTATGTCATGTCGCACGGCACGCTCGAGTGCCACAGCCTGAAAGCATCGCGGCGTTTTTATGAAGAGTTTCTGGGCCTCGAGTGTGTTCGTCATGCGCTGCCAGCCATGGTGATCCGGTGCGGTCTGAAGTTTCATATCGTCTGTGTCGAGGTGGGTGACAAGGTGCACCCGGTCAACGTGCTCAACCACTGGGGCATTGATGTCGAGTCGAAGGAGAAGGTTGACGAGGCCTACGACAATGCGCTCAAGCACAAGGACACCTACGGTATCCGTCAGGTGTTGAAACCGGTGTTGCAACACGGCGTGTACTCGTTCTACCTCGAAGACCTCGACCACAACTGGTGGGAAGTACAGTTCGCCAACGGATTTCAGCACGACGATCTCTATGATTTCGGGGACCGTTTCTCGATGGAAGACGGCGCCAAGGTGGGCGAATTGAAGGAACTCAACATCAAGACCACGCAGTGAATGCGGGGACCGGCTTCGCGATTGCGACATTGGCGCGGTCGCGCGGCCAGAGCGAGGCGGCGCTTCGCGTGGATGACCGCTTCTGGCCGCTCGCGCTGGCCGGTCTGCCACTCGACACGATGCGCCTGTTCGACAACTGGCCGCGTTCCATTCGTGCGCTTGAGCATTTTGCGGCGGCCATCCGCAGCGGCGAATTCGACCCCCGGAAATCGGTTTCGCAGGCGCGTGCGCGCTTGCTGACGCCGCTTCGCTATCCGCGGAAATTGTTTTGTGTCGGTGCCAATTACGCCGATCACCTGGCCGAGATGAAGGCGTCGATCGCCAAGGTTCCCGGCCGGCCGCCGTTCTTCTTCATGAAACCACCGTCAACCTGCATCGTGGGCCCCGGCGATCGGGTGCGCATTCCGAGCGGCTGCAAGTACTTTGACTGGGAGGTCGAGTTCGTTGTGGTCTTCGGCCGGGGAGGGCGCAATATCGCCGAGTCGGACGCCCTTTCGCATGTGGCCGGATATTCGATAGGCGTTGACTTCACTGCACGCGACCTCTTCGATCAGCCATCGAGTTTTTTCCGCTTCAACTTTACGCTTGGCAAGGCGCAGGACACCATGAGCCCGCTCGGGCCGGTCGTCGTGCCTGCGCGGTTCATTGACATCGCCAGCACCCGTTTCGGTCTGGCGGTCAACGGTATCCGCAAACAATGGGGAACGACGGGAGACATGATCTATTCGGTCGCTGAACAGATTGCTGGAATCTCGCAGGCGGTAGCGATCGAGCCAGGGGATGTGATGTACACGGGCTCGCCCGCAGGCGTGGGGCTGCCGCGCGGTGAACGGCTGGTGGCTGGCGATGTGGTGAGCTTCTTTGCCGACGGTATTGGCGAAAT
>RFXC01000067.1 GCA_009921765.1 Betaproteobacteria bacterium
CTTCACCGACCTCGCACTGGAGGTTGGCGACCAGCGTTTCAGCGCCAAAGTACTCACCACCCCGCGCGCACCGGAGGAAGGCGTACTCAACGGTATCGAACAAATTCTCGAACGCGCTGGCCTGAAAGCGGCCGCCATCACGCAGATCATTCACGGCACCACCCTCGCCACCAATGCGGTTATCGAACGAAAGGGCGCCCGCACCGCCCTGATCACCACAGAGGGCTTTCGCGACTCGATCGAAATGGCGTTTGAAAACCGATTCGAGCAATACGACATCCTGATGGACAAGCCCGATCCCCTGGTGCCACGCACCCTGCGCCTCGGCGTGCCCGAGCGGATCGATGCGCGCGGCAACGTGGTGAAGCCCCTCGACGAGGCGGCCTTGCTGGCGCTGGTGCCCGAACTCGTGAGGCAGCGGGTAGAAAGCGTTGCAATCGGGTTTTTGCACGCGTATTCATGGCCACAGCACGAGGAGCGCGCCGCAGCCCTCCTTCGCCAGCATCTGCCTGATCTGTGGATTACGCTCTCTTCCGATGTCAGCCCAGAGATCCGCGAATTCGAACGATTCTCCACCGCGGTGGCAAACGCCTACGTCCAGCCGGTCATCGCCGGATACCTGGGACGACTGCGCGATGCGCTGACGGGCCGAGGCTTCGATTGCCCGGTGTTTCTCATCACCTCGGCGGGAGGCCTCTGTACGCTGGAAGCAGCGCGCCAGTATCCGATCCGACTGGTTGAATCCGGCCCGGCCGGAGGCGCGATTCTGGCATCCAGGCTGGCACAACAGTGCGCCTTTGATCAGGTCGTCTCCTTCGACATGGGCGGCACCACCGCCAAGATCTGTCTGATCGATGACGGCGAACCACAGTACGCCCGCACCTTCGAGGTCGCGCGTGCCTACCGATTCATGAAAGGTAGCGGACTGCCGCTACGGATACCAGTCGTGGAAATGGTCGAAATCGGCGCGGGTGGCGGCTCGATTGCCGGCGTCGACGCGATGCGCCGCATTCACGTCGGTCCGGAAAGCGCAGCCTCCGAACCCGGTCCCGCCTGTTACGGACGCGGGGGTACCCGGGCCACCGTCACCGACGCCGATGTCATTTTGGGCACGATTGACCCCTCGCGATTCGCAGGTGGAAGCATTCAACTGGATCCCGCGTTGGCTGCCTCAGCGATGCAGGTCTCGCTGGGGAAACTTGGGTTCACCGCAGAGCAGGCCGCCTTCGGAATCGTTGAAGTCGTAGAAGAGAACATGGCCAACGCCGCACGTATTCACGCGGTGGAGCGCGGCAAGGAACTCGCCGGGCGCACCATGATTGCCTTCGGGGGCGCCGCACCGCTTCATGCCGCGCGCCTGGCCGACAAACTGGGGATCGATCAGGTCATGATTCCCTCAGGCGCCGGGGTGGGCTCGGCGGTTGGATTTCTTCTTGCGCCGGTGGCGTATGAGACTGTCCGTACCCGCTACACGCTGCTGGACGACGCCCTCGACACTCATGCCCTGGATGCGATGCGCACCGAGATGCGGGCGGAAGCCGCATCATTCATCCGCAAGGGCGCACAGCACGGTGAGCTTTCCCAGGCCTGGACTGCAGACATGCGCTACCGCGGCCAAGGACACGATCTCACTGTCCCCATCCCTGCCGATGATTTTTCGAGCGCGAGTGCACGCAACGCGGTCGAGCAACTCACCGCACTCTTCGAACTGGAATATGAGCGCGTCTTCGGCATCACCATTCCCGGCATGCAAGTCGAAGTGATGAGCTGGGCACTCCGCATGTCAGCGCCCAAACCGCCACTGCCGCCCTGTCCGCCCATGCCGGCGGCCGAGCAGGCGAGCGCGCGCGGCGAGCGGCAGGTTTTTGATGCGCGCACTGGCAAGCGTCGTACGGTTCCCCTCTACTGGCGCTTTGACCTGGTGCCAGGCGCCGACGTGCCCGGTCCTGCGGTCATTGCCGAGGAAGAAACATCGACCGTCGTCACCGAGGGCTTTAATGCCCAAATCAATGCGTTGGGTCACATCGTGATGCAGAGAAAGCGGAGTTGAAACCATGAATGCCCCCGCCGACACGCAAGTATCCTCGCTCTCCCAGATCCAGATGCAGGTGATGTGGGACCGACTGATCGCAGTCACCGAAGAGCAGTCCCTCACGCTGATTCGCACCGGCTTTTCCACTTCCACGCGCGAGGCGGGCGACGTCTCGGCAGGCGTGTTCGACACCCAGGGCAATATGCTGGCGCAGGCCGTCACCGGCACTCCGGGTCATGTCAACGCCATGGCTCGCGCCGTCCGGCATTTTCTGGAAAAGTTTCCAGCCGAGACCATGCGAGATGGCGATGTGTTCTTCACCAACGACCCCTGGAAGGGGACCGGGCACCTTCATGACTTCACGTTTGTAACACCCACGTTCCGGCGGGGTCGTATGGTCGGACTCTTTGCCTCCACCAGCCACATGGTCGACGTCGGCGGCCGAGGCATGGGTCCCGATTCGCGGCAGGTCTACGAAGAGGGTATCTACATCCCGCTCATGCACTTCGCCCGTGAAGGCCGCACCGAGGACGCGCTTCTCGAAGTGATCCGCAATAACGTGAGAGAGCCCACCCAGGTGATTGGCGACCTGTTTTCGCTCTCGGCAAGCAACAAGGTAGGGGGCCGCCGCCTGATCGCCATGATGGACGAGTTCAATCTCGATTCACTCGATGAGCTCGCGCATCACATCCTTGAGCGCTCCCGAGAAGCAAGCATCGAAGCGGTTCGGAGCATCCGTCCGGGCACCTACCGCAACGAGATGATGGTGGATGGCTATGACAAGCCCATCCGCTTGATGGCCGCGCTGACCGTGCACGACGATCACATTGCTGTCGACTTCAGTGGCACTGACCCCACTTCGCCATTCGGAATCAACGTCCCGTTCTGTTACACCGAGGCCTACACGGCATTCGGCATCAAGTGCATCGTGGCGCCCAAAATCCCCAACAATGCAGGCTCGCTATCGGTTATTCGGGTGAGTGCGCCGGACGGCTGCATCCTGAACGCCATCCACCCTGCACCCGTGGCCACCCGCCACATCACCGGTCAGCTGCTGCCCGATCTCATGTTCGGCTGTCTTTCTCAAGCCATCCCTGACGGCGTTCCGGCAGAAGGCACGTCATGCCTCTGGAATCTGTTCGCAATGGGCGGTGATTCACGCGTTGAGGCCGACGCGGCGCAGGTGGCTGGTTCCAAGGTGTTCAATGTGATGAGCTTTCACTCGGGCGGCACCGGGGCAAGACCGGGCAAGGACGGTATGTCGGCGACCGCATTTCCCAGCGGTGTCCGGAACTGTCCAATCGAGATCACCGAGGCCCTGTCGCCGATCCTGGTCACCCGCAAGGAATACCGGATCGACTCTGGCGGCGCCGGTGAGTTCCGTGGCGGACTTGGACAGGTCATGGAGGCCATTCACCTCGATGGATCGCCCTTTCTGATCAGCGCCAACTACGACCGCGTCATCTTTCCACCTCGCGGCCGGGACGGGGGCGGTAACGGCATGATCGGAAAACTCCGCAAGGGCTCTGGGCCCTCGTTGCGGGGCAAGGGTCAGCAGACCATTCCTGCGGGTGACTCCTTCGTGATGGAAGCGCCAGGCGGTGGCGGATTGGGTGATCCGTCGCGCCGCGACCCAGCGCTTGTTGCCGCAGATGTGAAGGCTGGCCTGGTTTCACGAGAAGCCGCTGAGCGCGACTATCGGGTTGCGCTGAACGTCGAGGGCGAGGTGGATGACAAAGCAACCCGACGGCTGCGCAACGCCGCAGCCTGACGGGATGCCGTACGCGCGGCATTAACGATTGACGGAGATAACAATGCGAGTCAGCGCAGGACTTCCAACCGGGATGGAGGGACTTACCTATCCCATCCCTTTTTCTGATCCCGAAAATGTCATCAGGATCGCTGTATCAGCCGAGAAATTTGGCTATGACTCGGTCTGGGGCAACGATCACATGACAACCCAGCACTATGTACGCGAGGAATTCCCGGTGCCGCCCCGGTTCTGGGAACCGCTCATGGTCTACGCCTACCTGGCCTCGATCACCACCCGCCTTCGATTCGGCACGGGAATTCTGGTGACTCCCATGCGGCGCGACATCGTTGCCACGGCCAAGCAGATCTGTACGCTGGACCACTTCAGCGGCGGCCGCTTCGAACTCGGTGTCGGGATCGGTGCCTACCGGGAAGAGTTCGATGCGGTACAACCCGATAGTCCGCTGCAGCGCGGCGATATCGTTGAGGAGAGCATCACCGCATTCAACAAGCTGTTCAGCGAGCGGGTTTCTTCATTCGAAGGCAGCTTCTACCGCTGGCGGGATGTTGAACTTTATCCAAAGCCCCTTCAGAAGCGTCTGCCTATTTTGGTGGGAGGCAACAACCCCAACAACATCCGGCGCGCGGTCGAACAGGCCGACGGATGGCTACCCGCAGGCCTGCATGTATCGCAGGTGAGAAAGGGCGTAGCCACTCTCAAGGAGCATGCCGAGCGCGTTGGGCGCGACTGGCGCGAGGTTGAAGTGGCACCGCAATGGATCGTACGCATTGAAAGCCAGCGCCCGAAAGCGATCGACGCGTTCGAGAGTTCGCAGATGTACAAGCACCTGGTGTCGCTGCGGAAATCCACGCTCAAGGACCAGGGCGATATCAAGATGGAAGACTCGAACCTGGTCGGCACACCGGCGGAAATCATCGACAAGGCCAACGCGCTGCGCGAGGCGGGGGTCACGCATCTGCTCGGGCTTTACTTCGCTGCCAATTCGGTAGACGACCTGGTCGATCAGATGCAACGCTTTTCTGAAGATGTGATGCCGCATCTGGGATGACGGCAACATGAGAACGCTGGAAACCGATGTGCTGGTGATTGGCGCGGGCGGCGCGGGGATGTATTCGGCCCTCGCAGCCGCAGCGCACGGCGCGTCGGTCATCCTGGCTGACAGGAGCCTGATCGGGCGTGGCGGGGCCACCGTCATGGCACAAATGACCGTTGCCGGCGCATTGGGCGGCGGTGATGTTGGCAGCCACCATGCCGACACACTCGAGGCGGGCCGCGGGCTCTGCGACCCTGAGCTCGTTGAACTCCTCTGCAGCGATGCGGCCGACGTGATCGCTCAAATGGAGCAGTGGGGGGCAGGCTGGGCCCGTGAAGCCGATGGCGCTTACAAGTTCGTCAACGCCCCGGGTCATGCTGTTCCGCGTTGCGTCTATGTCGAGTTCCTGGCAACCGGTGTCGCGGTCTCTCGTACACTGCGCACACAACTGGTTCGAAACGAGCGTGTCCGCCGAATCGGCGAACTGATGGTGATTGACGCGCTGGTGGTCAATGGCATCTGTGCCGGCGCACTTGCGCTACACCTGCCCACGGGGCAGCCCGTGGTGCTGCGCGCCCGCGCCACCGTTCTTGCCACCGGAGGACTCACACGCCTTTATGCACGCAACAGTGCATCGGCCAATATGGGCGGCGACGGTTATTCGCTTGCGTTGCGGGCGGGCGCCGAACTGGTCGACATGGAGTTTGTTCAGTTCTTTCCTATCGGACACCTGGCGCCACGCCTGGTTGGAATGGATCCGATCATGTGGGACGCTTTCCGCTACAAGCTCGGAGGCCGGTTGCTCAACGGGCAGCTGGAGGAGTTCGTGCAGCACTACGGCGAAGCGTCCGACCGCTACACCCTTACCCGCGACCAGGCCACCTACGCGATCACGCGTGAAGTCGAGGCCGGACGCGGTTCGCCGCACGGCGGTGCCTGGCTGTCGTTTACGCATTGCACGGAAGGCGCGCTTCGCGAGGCGTTTGGGCCAATCATCGATCGGCTGGCGCGAAATGGCATCGATTTAACCAGGCAGATGGTGGAAGTCGCCCCGATCGCCCACTATCACATGGGCGGAGTGCGGGTCGATTCCTCGATGGCAACCAGGGTGGCGGGGCTCTTTGCCGCGGGCGAGGCGGTCGGAGGCGCAAACGGTGCCAATCGACTCTCCGGTAACGCGGTCACCGAGGCGTTGGTATTTGGTCGGCGAGCAGGCGAGAGCGCAGCCGCCTTCGCGCGGGCCGCTCCGCGCGACCTGGACGTCGGCGCGGCAGCCGAGTCGGCAGCCGCGCTACTGCAATGTGATGACACCACGCGCGCCATCGCCAATCCGGCTGCGCTGATCGCCGAACTGCAGCAACTCATGACGCGTGAGGTGGGTCCCTTCCGGGACGCGAGCAACCTTCAGCGAGCGCTGGAGCGTATCCGGGCGATGCGGGCGCTAATCGGCCTGCGGCCACCCTCAAGCGCCACTGGCTTCGATACCGTTCTCCTCGATTGGCTGGATCTGCGCGGAATGCTGGAAACAGCAGAAGTGGTGACGCTGTCAGCGCTTGAGCGAACTGAAAGCCGAGGCGCGCATCAGCGACTCGACTTCCCCGGTTTGGACCCCGGGTGGGGAGTCAATCTGGTCGCGGCTGCAGACGGCGGATCAACGCGCCTGCGCAGGCACCCGATCGCGATGCCGTCGAAGGAGCGCGTTCAATGAATCCATCTCAGGTCAATCTTGAAGTGGTTCGCTCAGGTACCGATGGCGAGCGCCACACCCAGCACTGGCCCGTACCGTTCGAAACCGGTCAAACTGTTCTCGACGCGCTTCGCTGGATTCGCGAAAACTCGGATCCCAGCCTGGGGTTTCGCTACTCTTGCATCAATGCGAACGCATGCAAGGAATGCATGATGCTGATTGACGGCAAGGTGCAGTACGCTTGCCTCGCGCGTCTGGAACCGCGAACGATGCGGATCGAACCGCTTCCGAAAAAGCGCCTGATCCGCGATCTGATCACCGAGATTTCACCAGGCGATGAGCGGCTGGACGGCTGATTGCCTAGCGCACGAGTCCGGCAACTTCGGCAAACCAGCCGACCTGCTCCTCGAATTCCGACACGGTATCGGTGGGAAACATCAGCGCGCAGCAGTGATCGACGCCCATCTCGGCGAGTGCCTGCAGCTTCCCGGCAACCGTTTCAGGCGAACCAATCAGGTTGCAGACCACCTGCTGGGATAGATCCCGCGCGGTGTAGGCGAGCGATTTTCGATGCGCGACCAACCGGCTTGCCATATAGCGAGCCTCGGCTGCGGCATCGGTGTCATCGATCGTCACTGAGAACTCAATCGCCACCTCAACCGCCGAGCGCTCACGCCCCGCAGTTTCAGTTTGATCCCGCAGCATCAAGATTCGCTCAGCCAACTCCGACCACGGACGCCAGGCGGGCATCCAGCCCTGCCCCCAGCGCGCTGCACGTTCGAGCGCTGCAAGGTTGTGTCCGCCAAAATAGATCGGGAGGGGCGACTGCACCGGCTTGGGAAACATTTCGATGCCGTGGCAGGCGTAGTAAACCCCTTCATGATCGACACGCGGATCGGTGAAGAGCCGCCGGATCAGCTGCACGCCCTCTTCCAGCATGTCGCCCCGACGCGCGCCGCCCGCCACCCTCGGCATGACCGCTTCGAATTCCTCTCGATAGGCTCCGACCCCCACGCCCATGAGCGCTCGCCCCGCCGACAGCTGGTCAAGCGTTGAAAACTGTTTGGCGAGCCAGACCGGGTCACGCATCGGCAGAACCGACACAGAGGTACCGACTCTGAGCGATTGCGTGCTCGCCGCCACAAAAGCGAGCACCGTCATCACTTCATAAAAATTAGGCGGTGTCTGAGCATGAAGATCGCGCAGATAGCGTTGCGTTGTGATGTGGTCATTCCCCCAGACCGCCCAATACCCCAGACGCTCACACAACTGCCCGAGGCGCACGAAATCGTCTGGCCGGGCAAAAGGGATCGGATGCATCAGCCCTTCGAAACCGGTTGGAAGACAAACACTGTGGCGCATTCAGCGACCCGCTGCCGCACGGACTGCGCTCATCGCGATCCCTAGTCCTTCGGTATCGTCGATCCCACCTACGATGGTTTCATCCAGCCCCAATTCCAGATACTCGCGATAACGCGCGCCTACCTCATCAGACGTACCGGCCGCCGCGTGGCGATTGATGACGTCGTCGGTGATCAGGGACTCCACCTTCGGCCAGTCTTCCAGGCGATACGCCTCCCAAAGCGCCCCCTGGTTGAGATGGGTGCCTGCGAGTTCAACATTTTTCGCATGGTGTGGCCCGCGCAGGATGAACCCCATGGTGCGACGGATACCGTTTCGGGCATGCTGCCCCTCAGAATCGATTCGTGTGTAGACAATCGCCATCACGCTGCAACGACCCTCCGCCTGCCGATCGCGCGCCCCATGGGCCACCCGCTCGCGACACCAGTCGATAAAGGGTGCGCAGGTGGCCGCAGAAATAAGCGCGCCATCGGCGTGGCTGCCGGCCAGTTCCAGCATCTGCGGGCCAGAGGCCGCAAGAACGATGGGGACTCGGCTGGTTGGATTGATGAGCCGACGCCCGGTTACGGAGAACGTATCACTCTGCTGTTCGGGCATGCGGCCTGCGAACAGATCGCGGAGAATTCGAATCGTTTCACGCAGGGTTCCTATGGGGCGCTCGGCCCGCAGGCCCGCGGCCGCCAGATCGCCCGGCGCTCCCGCCCCGACGCAGACCATGACACGGCCTGGGAACAGCTCATCGAGCGACGCCGCGCACATCGCGATATGCACCGGGTGCATGGCGTAGGGGCTGAGCGCCATGAGTGCCACCCTCATGGTTCGGGTGGCAGCAAGCACCGCGTGCGCCGAGGTGATTGGATCGCGAAGAAAAAGGTGGCTCGCGATCCAGGCAGTCTGCGCGCCACGCGCCTCGGCAAGTTGCGCCTGCGCAACCAGGGTCTGCAGGTCGGCGCGGCCATCAAAGGCGACGCCAAGCGGGTGGCTGCCTGATCTATTCGCAGTCAAAGCCATAGTGCTCCTTCAATGCCCGGACTGTATCGCGCAGACCGGGCGCCTGATGAGGGACCGGCCCCAGGCGACTCTGAGCGAGCGCAGGATCCTTCAATCCCCCCGCCGTAAACAGCGCCACCACGGTGTCATCGGGCTTCATGTCGCCTCGCTCGCGCAGCCGTGCGATGGCAGGCAGCACTGCTGCAGCCGAGGGTTCAGGAAAGACACCTTCTATCCTTGCGAGTCGCTCGGACCAGTCAACGATTTCAGGATCGGAGACAAATACCGCCGCGCCCCCGCTTTGCCGAACAGCAAGTGCACCCTGAACCGTACCCTGCAACGCGCCGATCGACGTCGCCACGCTCGGCGCTGACCGGCTGATGATGGCTGGCATGTCTTCGCCCAGCGCGAGGGCTCGCTCGAGCGAACCCGAGACCTCCGCAGCCAAAAACCGGGGCGTGCGACGGATCCAACCCAGTTCGCGCATCTCTTCAAAGCCTTTCCACATGCCATAAATGGCGTCGCCGTAGCAGACCGGCAGGGCACACCAGTCGGGGACCCCACCATTCAGGGCATCGACGATTTCATAGGCAAGGGTCTTGTAACCCTCTATCCCCAGCGGATTGCTGCCCACAGCCGGCCCAAAATAGACGGTTGTGGGAAACCAACCCCAGCGCTGAACCGCAGCCGACAGCACCGTCCAGCGATCGGCGCTGGTCGGCACCGAGACAAGCATTGCGCCATAGGCGCGCATCTGCGTGACCAGCGGACCCGCCGCGCCAGCGTAGGTGACAATCACGCAGGGCAATCCGGCGCGTGCCGCATAGGCTGCCGTGGCAGCACCCGCGTTGCCGGTCGAACTGGAAGCGATCACGCGAGCGCCCAGTTTTTTCGCCATGGTGACAGCGCTGCTGGCCAACCGGTCCTTGAACGACCAGGTCGGATTTCGGCTTTCATCCTTCAGCCAGACAGGACCCAGCCCGAGCCGATCGATCGAAACCAGTGGCGTCTGCCCCTCGCAAAGCGAGACAGCCTCGGATGCGTCGGCTGGCAGTAGCTCGCTCCAGCGCCACATCGAGGCGGGCGCCGCCGGGACGTCTGACCTGGCCATCACCGGCCCCGCCCGAGGCGCATAGGCAACGGTCAGATTGGACGAGATCCCCAAGGCCAGACAGCTGTCGCACCCTTCGCGAAAGCGGTTGAGGGCAAAGAGCTTACCGCAGCGTACGCACTGCAAACCGCTTGGCGTTCCCATCGGTGACGATCTCTCGGGGGCCGGGGTGGAAAGGCAGGACTGAAATGGTAACCAACTGATTGTGCCCGGTATCCCCTCAAGCCGGAAAGCGTGAGCACTGTCAATCGAAACGATGAATCGGTTGGTAACGGACCGCCCAACGCACCATGCGAATTGACCGCTGTTCGCACATCGGTATAGTGAAACCGCTTACAACGACGGTCATGGACGCGGAGTTTTCATGCTCAGAATCGGTTACAAGGCTTCGGCCGAACAGTTCACTCCAACACAGCTGCTGGAGTTCACCTGCCTCGCCGAGGATCTGGGCTTCGATTCGGTCTTCATCAGTGATCACTTCCAGCCTTGGCGTCATACCGGGGGCCATGCGCCCTACTCGTTTTCATGGATGGGGGCAGCGGGTGCACGCACGCAGCGGATCGTGATCGGCACCAGCGTGGTCACCCCCACCTTTCGCTATCACCCGTCCATCGTGGCCCAGGCGATCGGCACGCTGGGCGCCATGTTTCCAGGCCGGATCATTCTGGGCGTGGGCACCGGCGAGTCGCTCAACGAAGTGCCCGCTATCGGCATCAAGTGGCCAGGCTTCAAGGAGCGCTTCGGACGCCTTCGCGAATCCATCGTTCTGATGCGAAAACTCTGGACCGAAGAGCTGGTGAGCTTCGAGGGCGACTATTTCCGGACCGAACGCGCCACCATCTACGACCGCCCCACAGAACCTGTTCCCATCTATGTCGCGGCGGCGGGACCCAGCGCTGCGGCGCTGGCGGGCGAGATCGGCGACGGCTTCATCTGCACGAGTGGCAAAGCGCCGGAACTCTACCGGGAAACACTACTGCCCAATGTCACGTCCGGCCTGCAGACATCAGGTCGCGCTGCCGATTCCATCGACCGCATGATCGAGGTGAAGGTATCGTTCGATACCGATCTCGAGCGCGCCCGTGAGGACACCCGGTTCTGGGCTGCGCTCGCGCTGTCACCCGAAGAAAAGATGAGCACCGAGAATCCGGTGGAAATGGAAAAGCTCGCTGATGCGCTGCCGCTCGAACGCACGGTCAAGCGCTGGATCATTTCCACTGATCCCGATGAACAGATCGAAAAGATCCGTCCCTATGTCGAACTCGGCTTTCGACATCTGGTGTTTCACGCGCCCGGACCAGATCAGGCGCGCTTTCTCAGGCTCTATGCCGAGCGGGTCGTGCCGCGCCTGCGCGCAGCGTTTGGCTGATTCGTGTCCCGCTCAGCACCTTTCATGGCAGCGCCCTCAGGCCTGTCGCCACACCGGGCGACACCCCATCAGGCACCCCGCCGTATGACCCTCACCGCGCTTGCCGGCTTGCCCGCCGTGCAATCGGGGGCTGATCTGGCACAGCTGATCAGTAACGCGATTGCAAGCGCCGACATCACCGTGCATGCAGGCGATGCTTTCATCGTCGCGCAAAAAATCGTTTCCAAGTCCGAGAACCGATGGGTCCGGCTGCGTGATGTCACGCCGTCGGCGCGTGCGCAGGCGCTCGCCCAAACCGCCGGCAAAGACCCGCGGGTGGTGGAGCTGATTCTGTCGGAATCGACCGCGGTGGTGCGCTGTGTGCCGGGCGTGATCGTGGTGGAGCACCGCCTGGGTCTGGTGATGGCCAACGCGGGGATCGACGCCTCCAACGTCGATATGCCTGAAGAAGACGAGGTGGTGCTGCTGCTCCCGCAGAACCCTGATCGCAGTGCGGCCAGGCTTCGCGACGAACTTCAGACCCGGTACGGTTGCGCGCTCGGCATCATCATCAACGACAGCTTCGGAAGGGCCTGGCGAATGGGAACCATCGGCACTGCAATCGGCGCGGCCGGCGTGCCGGGGCTCGCCGACCTGCGGGGCAAGCCCGATCGCAGCGGACGCCTGTTGCGCCACAGTGAGGTGGGGCTTGCCGACGAACTGGCTGCGGCCGCCTCGCTCCTCATGGGGCAGGCCGACGAGGGGCTGCCGGTGGTGCATGCGACCGGGCTGCCGTTCGAACTGCGCGAGGGCAGCAGTAGCGAACTGATTCGTCCACAAGGCGCCGACATATTCCGCTGAAGAGAGAGCAGGTCCGCCCTTACCCAACAACGCGCCACACGATCCGCTGATGACCAATCTGTCCGACAACGATCTGCGCGAGCTGGCAAGCGAAGCGCCGCTCGACTGGCTCATGACCGAAGCCTCGCGCCTGCGCGACCTGGGCCATGGCAACCGCATGTCCTATTCGCGCAAGGTGTTCATTCCGCTCACCAGGCTGTGCCGTGATGTGTGCCGGTACTGCACGTTTTCAGCGAGCCCCAGCCAGGTGCCCGCCCCCTTCCTGTCACCCGAACAGGTGCTGGACATTGCCCGCGCCGGGGCCCGCGCCGGATGCCACGAGGCGCTCTTCACGCTGGGCGATCAGCCAGAGGCGCGCTGGCCGCAGGCGCGCGCCGCGCTCGATGCCATGGGATATGCGAGCACGATCGACTACGTGGCCGCCATGGCCGAACGCGTATTGCGCGAAACCGGGCTGCTGCCGCACGCCAATCCGGGCGTGATGACGCGCGAGCAACTCGCCCAGTTGCGGCGCGTATGCGCGTCGCAGGGCCTCATGCTCGAAACCACCGCCGAGCGGCTCTCGGACAAGGGCGGCCCACACCACGGCTCACCAGACAAATGGCCCCAGGTGAGGCTAGCTACGATCCGCACGGCAGGCGAACTCCTGATCCCGTTTACCAGCGGACTCCTGATCGGCATTGGAGAAACACGCGCGGAGCGGCTGGACGCGCTCCTTGCGCTGCGGGCGCTCCACGCGCGCCATGGTCATCTGCAGGAAATCATCATTCAGAATTTCCGGGCCAAGCCGCGAACGCCCATGGCGCGCGCGCCTGAGCCCGATCACCATGACCTCGCCTGGACGCTCGCACTGGCGCGCATCGTGTTCGGGCCCGAGATGAACATTCAGGCGCCTCCCAATCTGAGTGCCCGTGATTACCCGCAGCTGATCGCAGCCGGCATCAATGACTGGGGCGGCATCTCGCCCGTCACGCCCGATCATGTCAATCCCGAGGCGCCGTGGCCCGCGATCGAGGCACTGCGCGAGCAAACCGCCCAGGCCGGCCGAATTCTGGTGGAACGACTGCCCTCCTATCCGCGCTACGCCCTGGACGCACCCCGCTGGCATGACCCACTCATCGCCACCGACGTGCTGCGGCGGATCGATGCACAGGGCTACGCGCGAAGCAATGCCTGGGTGGCGGGCGAACCTTCGGCGCTACCCGTCGAGCCCGCACCGCGTCGCGCGCCCCACAGCGCATCGATCGAGCCGCTGCTTGCGCGCGCCGAAGCCGGTGATCGGCTCGATGAATCGATGATCGCCCGACTCTTCGAAGCGCGCGCCGATGAATTCGAAGCTGTGTGCGCCACCGCCGACAGGGTGCGCGCAGCCGCAAGCGGCAGCACAGTCCGCTATGTGGTGAACCGGAACATCAACTACACCAATGTCTGCCAGCACGCCTGCAGCTTCTGCGCTTTTTCAAAGGGACGTCAAAACGCCGATCTGCGTGGTCGCCCCTATGATCTCGATGATGCAGAACTCACCCGACGCGCGGCCGAAGCCTGGGCGCGCGGCGCCACCGAACTCTGCATGCAAGGCGGCATTCACCCCTCCTACACGGGTCACACCTATCTTCATATTCTCGAGACTGTGAAGGCAGCAGCGCCGGCCATCCATGTTCATGCCTTCTCGCCGCTCGAGGTGAGCCACGGCGCGGCGACGCTGGGCGATTCCATCGCAAGCTACCTCTCCAGACTTCGCGACGCAGGCCTGGGTTCCCTGCCGGGCACGGCCGCCGAGATTCTCGACGATGAGGCGCGCGCAGTCTTGTGCCCCGACAAGCTCGATACCGAACGCTGGCTGTCCATCATGGAATCGGCCCATCGGGCAGGGCTGCGATCCACCGCGACCATCATGTTCGGACATGTCGAACGCATCCAGCACTGGGCTCGACATCTCCTCAGGATCCGGGATCTTCAGGAGCGAACCGGCGGGTTCACCGAGTTCGTGCCCCTGCCGTTCATTCATATGGAGGCGCCGCTCTACCGCAAAGGGCGCGCCCGCAAGGGGCCCACCTGGCGTGAGGCGATGCTGATGCACGCGGTCGCACGGCTCGCGCTCCACCCGGTTCTCACCAACATCCAGGCTTCCTGGGTCAAGCTCGGCCCCGAGGGCGCGCGCGCGGCACTCGCGGCTGGCGCAAACGACCTGGGCGGTACCCTCACCAACGAAAGCATTTCGAAAGCCGCTGGCACGGTGCACGGGCAGGAATATGGCCCTGCGCAGATGGAGGCACTGATCCGCCTTGCGGGGCGCGACCCCGTCCAGCGCACCACGCTCTACCAGACGCCCCCCGCTGCACAGCGCGCACGTGCCTTTGCTGCCGCGCCGGCTGCACCGATTGTGCTCACGCCCATCCGCAGGCGCGCCGCGGCTGCGCCCGCAACGTCCGCCGCCTAGCGGGCAGCGCTGCCTCATGATTCTTGCTTTGTCAGGCGGCGTGGGTGGCGCGCGGCTCTGCCAGGGACTGGTCCAGGTCGCCAGCCCCGACGAGCTCGCGATCGTGGTGAATGTCGGTGACGACTTCGAGCACCTGGGCCTCACCATCTGCCCCGACCTCGACACCGTCATGTACACGCTTGCCGGTCTGCACAACCCGCAGTTGGGCTGGGGACGTGCCGACGAAACCTGGCACTTCATGCAGATGCTGGCGCAGCTGGGCGGCGAGACCTGGTTTCAACTCGGCGATCGCGACCTGGCTGTGCACATCGAACGCTCCCGCAGGCTTGCCGCCGGCGACACGCTGTCGGCGATCACCGCCGATTTCTGCGCGCGGGTGGGCATTTCGCATCAGGTGATGCCGGTGACCGATCAGCGACTGCGTACCTGCGTGCTCGCCCGCGACCAGGGCGAGCTCGCCTTTCA
Organism: Betaproteobacteria bacterium; assembly: GCA_009921765.1. The sequence continues at coordinate 15,104 of RFXC01000067.1, forward strand.
GGACTACTTCGTGCGCCAGAAGGCTGAGCCGGTCATCACCGGGCTCCGGTTCGATGGCGCGGAGGCCGCGACGGTGTCCCGTCCGCTCGAACAGTTGCTCGCCTCACCACAAGGCCACCAGGTGAAGGGTGTGATCATCTGCCCCTCGAACCCCTGGCTCAGCGTCGCGCCGATTCTCGCGGTGCCCGCGCTCAAGCGCTGGCTTCAGTCAGCGCGTATTCCGGTGGTCGCGGTATCGCCCATCATCGGTGGTCAGGCAGTCAAAGGCCCCGCAGCCAAGATCATGCGCGAGTTGGGCGCCGGCACCGACACGCTGGGAATCGTGTCGCACTACGGTGATCGGGTGCAGGGCTGGATCATTGACGAGGCCGATGCGGCGCTTGCCGGCGCGATTCGCAACCGCGGCGCGCGTGTCGCGGTGACACAGACCCTGATGACCGCACCCGAGGTTGCTGCGGCCCTTGCCCGCAACGCAATCAAGCTGCTGCACGAGCTTCAATGAGCCTGTGGCTGGTGATTCCAACCCGCGGACTCGCAGCGGGCAAATCGCGGCTTGCCACGGTGCTGGGTGCGGACGAACGCCTCGGCCTCAACACCCGATGGCTGGATGCGCTTCTCGATGCGTTTGCCGCAATCGCGGGCGGACTGGGCCATTGCGTTGTGGTGAGCCCGTCCGACGACGCCCTCGCTCACGCCGACCGGCGCGGGGCACAGGCGCTTCGCGAAACGGAACCAGGTGGCCTGAATGCCGCGCTCGAGCAGGGCTGCGAGCATGCGCGCAAACGCGGCGCCGACCGGATTCTGATCCTGGCCGCCGACCTGCCTGACGTTCAGCACACCGCGTTGCAGCGGCTGATAGAAGGTGGCGAGGCCGATGCCGTGACCCTGATCGCAGACAAGACCGGGACGGGCACCAACGGCATTCTCCTGCCCGCCGCAGCCGCCCGCGGGTTTGCCTTCGGTGAAGCAAGCCTCGCGCGCCACGAGAAACTGTTCGGCGCCGCGGGACAGCCGGTTCGCCTATGGCGCGATGCTGGCCTCGCACTCGATATCGATACGCCGGCTGATCTCAGCATCTGGCAGCGGCGCGCCTGAGGGACGCGCCCGTGCGCCGTGACGAGCGCGGCCCCTTGCCCCGCGGCAAGACTCAGTCGAGCGCGATGTTGTTCTCGCGCGCCACCTTGCCCCACTTCGCGATTTCGTCCTTCACATAGGCATCGAATTCCTCGGGGCTGCTGCCCACGATCACCGCCCCAAGCGCCTTCAGCTTGTCGGCCACGTCGGGCATTTTGAGGATGCGGTTGATGTCGGCGTTCAGGCGCGCAACCACCGGCTTGGGCGTTCCCGCGGGCACCATCACGCCGCCCCACGACACCGCTTCAAAACCGCGCAGGGTCTCGGCGACCGTGGGCAGATCGGGCATGTTGTCGAGGCGCTTCGCGCCGGTAACGCCGATCGCCCGCAGCTTCCCGCTGGTGACGAACGGCAGCCCCGCTACAGTGGTGGGCAAGGCCACCTGAATCTGCCCGCTGATGAGATCAGCGAGCGAAGGCGCATCACCCTTGTAGGGAATGTGCTGCATCCGGATACCCGCCAGCGCATTGAGCAGTTCGCCTGACAGGTGGTTGGAGGCGCCCTGCCCCGCCGATCCGAAGCTCACCTTGCCGGGGTTGGCCTTGGCGTAGGCAATGAGATCGGGAATCGATTTGATCGGCAGGCTGGGGTTCACCAGCACCACCTGCGGCACGATGGTGGTGAGCGTGACCCCCGCAAAATCTTTCAGCGCATCGTAGGGCAGCTTCTTGTACACCACCGGGTTGAGCGCATTCGGGCCGAGGTTGGCCATCAGGAGCGTGTAGCCGTCGGGCGCACTTTTCGCAACGAAATCGGTGGCGATGATGCCATTGGCGCCAGGACGGTTTTCGACCACCACCGACTGCCCCAGCGTCTCGGTGAGTTTGGCGGCGAGCAGCCGCGCGGTGACGTCGGATGCACCGCCCGGCGGGTAGACCACGACGAACCGGATGGCCTGGCGGGTGGGCCACTCCTGGGCAAGCGAGCGCTGTGGCACGCATAGAGCGCCGACAATCGCCAGGGCAAGGCCGACAAGCTGCGCCGAAAATTTCATGCGGGGCTCCCTAAGAAAGGTTGAAACGCGAACTGGCCGCTATGCCTGAAACGGAGCGATCGATGCCATGCGTGACAAGCGGGGGCGCACACAAGCCGGGCACGCTCACAAGCGGGGACGCGCACAAGCGGGACGGTCACACGCGGGATGATCACAGGCAGGCTGCGGGAGCCTGAAACTAGTTTCAGGTGGCTGGCTTGTCAACCTTGTTCGCCGCCTTTTGGAAGGCAGAGGGAAGGCTGCGGCTCAACCAAAAAGCGGATATCGTCTGCACCCATATCCTGCATGCCCCACCCCGACCATGACCGATCGTCCCGTTCTTCATCGAACCGACCTGCAGTCGCTTGACGAGCAGGGCTTTGCCATTCTTCGCAATGTCATGGACCCCGACTGGCTTCAAACCACCCTCGATACCTGCGAGCAGCTGCTGAAAGCTGAAGGCGCCTCGGCGGGCTCCGAGTTTCGCCTGGAACCGGGTTCGGATCGCCTCGCCAATCTGGTCGACAAGGGCGAATGTTTTCAGCGGCTCGTCTCGCACCCGCTGCTTCTTCAAGCGGCCGAGTCGGTACTGGGGCCCGACTGGAAGCTCTCCAGCCTCAACTACCGCGCGGCGCTGCCGGGCGAGGGACTGCAGCCCCTGCACTGCGACATGGGGCTCACGGCCGATGCATCGGGCTACGCGGTCTTCAATTCGATCTGGCTGCTGGATGACTTCACGACCGAGAACGGCCCCACGCGCTTCGTGCCGGGCACGCACCGCTCCGGGCAGCTTCCACAGGAGGCGCTGAGCGACCCCATGGCCGACCATCCGGAGCAGAGGATCGCACTTGGCAGGGCAGGTGATGTGATTCTCACCAACGCGCACATGTGGCACGGTGGAACGACCAACCGAAGCGGACTTGCCCGCCGCTCACTCCATGGCTTTTATGTTCGTGGGGACAAGCCCCAGCAGCAGTATCAGAAGCGGCTGCTTCGGCCACAGACCCAGGCGTTGCTGTCTCCGCTCATG
>RFXC01000068.1 GCA_009921765.1 Betaproteobacteria bacterium
CGAGATGGCAAGCGTTGCCTTCTGAACGTAAACACCAAGCTGGTAGCCAGTGGAATCGATCTTGATTGCGCCGGTGGAGCCGAGCAGCAATGCACCATTGAACGATGCCGCGTAATCGAGCGACTTGTTTGATGAGTCCTGGCTGTTGTACTTGAATCGGATGCCCTCGAGCGACAGCTCGAACACGCTCTGGTCAATGCCAAAGATGCTCATGCGGTCCATCGCCACGTCGACGGTGGTGTACGACTGGCCGCCGGCCTTCACGAGCACCACACCGAAGTCAACACCCTCGACGCCGAATCCATACAGGCGATCGGCTTGCTGCGACAGCGTGCGCGATGAGTCGATCCCGCCATCGGCGTAGCCCACGAACGCCTGGATGTTCTGGCCCGTGATCGCCATCATCGACGTCGCCTCGACGTCGCTGAGGGTGCCTGATTTGCTGCGCAGTTTCAGTGGCGCGGCCGGCGTGTATTTCTCGAAGCCCAGACGCCCGCTGAAATAAGCGAAATTGAACAGGTTGAGCGTGAGGTCAGCTTCCACCCGGATCAACTCGCCCACCGCGCCGTTGTGGTTCACGGTGATGGTACTGCTCGGCCCGGTCGGAATCGCAACCGGACGGGTCGCGAAATCGATGACCTGATCGCCCTCGCGCGTGGCCTGGTTGATATCGACCGACAGATTGCGCAGGCTGGGGAGGAAATCGCCAATACCCACGAATCCGAACCGTGTCGCCGACGCCTTCAGCGCAGTCCACTTGCGGCTGGCGTCCTTTTTATCGGTATAGAAGCCGATACCGAAGTTGACACCCTCCAGCGCGAGTCCGATCGCGTCGTCGGTTCCGCCGTTGACGCCCGCAAACGCGTTGACGTTCGAGCCGCCGATGGTGAGCGTGTCGACGTCGATCACCTCGGAGGTGGTCTGTCCTGACTTGCGAGACAGCGCCACCTTGGTGGTGGCCGACTCGATCGAGAAGTTGCCGCTCACGCGGAAGAAGCCAAACAGGTCGATGACGATGCCCGCATCGACCCGGATCAATTCGCCTTTGGCGCCATCGATCGACAGGTTGAGCGTGGACGACACGCCGGTGGGCACAGCCAGCACGGTGGCGCCGGTGGAGAAGTCGACGACCTGATCGTTTTCCTTGTCGGCCTGGTTGATGTTGACAACCAGGTTGTTGGCACTGATCGTCAGACCGCCGATTCCAACGAATCCTGCGCGCGAGGCGCTTGCTTCCAGGCTGGTCCATTTACGGCTGGCATCGGCCTTGCCAGTCATGAGGGCAAGGCCAAATGCAACGTTTTCAAGCTTGAGACCGAGTTCGTCGGCGGTGCCACCCTTGATGCCTGCGAAGGCGGTGAGGTTCGAGCCACCGATGCTCAGTAGATCGACATCGACGCGTTCGGCGGTGGTGGAACCCGACTTCTTCGCAAGCGTGACGGTTTGCGACCGCTTCTCCACCGCCAGATTGCCGCTGACCTGGAAGAACCCGAAGATATCGAGCGTAAGCGTACCCGCTGCGCGAATGACCTCGCCCAGCCCTTTGTCGATCGAAAGCTTGAGTTCCTTGCCCGTGCCGACCGCTACCGACAGGTCGGTGGCGCTGAAGTCGACGACGTCGGTGGCATTTCCATCGGCCTGGTTGATCAGCACGCCAACATTGGTGGCTTGGATCTTGACCGAATCCCCCAGCCCCACGAAGGCTACGGAGCCCGCCGACGCCTGCAGCGCGGTCCATTTCCGCGTGTTGCTGGCCTTGCTCGTCATGAGAGCCAGGCCGAACTCGACCCCGGTGAGCGCCAGACCAAAGCGGCTCGAGGTGTTGCCACCGATGCCTGCGAATGCATTCAGGCCGCTGCCGCCCACCGTGAGCAGATCGACTGCGACGGTTTCAGCTGCGGCGTTCCCAACCTTGGTGAGCGTGACGGACTTGCTACTCTTCTCAACCGCCAGTTCGCCAGACACCTGGAAGAAGCCGAACAGGTCGAGATTGAGCTGACCGCTCGCGCGGATCATTTCGCCGCGACTGCCGTCGAGCGAGAGCTTCAAGCCCTTGGTGGTACCCGTGGCGACGGTGAGATCGGTGGCCGTGAAATCGACAACATCGGTGGCCGCACCATCTGCCTGGTTGACCAGCACGCCGACATTGGTGGCGCCAATCTTGACGCTGTCGCCCAGCCCCACGAAGGCCACGGATCCGGCTGTGGCCTGCAGCGCCGTCCATTTGCGCGTGGGTTGAGCCTTGCTGGTGAGAAGCGCCAGGCCGAATTCAACATTGGTGAGCGCCAAGCCGAGGCGATCGGGGCTGTTGCCATTGATGCCGGCAAAGGCGTTGATGCCGCTGCCGCCAATGGTGAGCATGCCCGCTTCCACCTGCTCGGCCGCTGCCGTACCGACCTTGGCGAGCGTGATGGTCTTGTTGCTCTTCTCGATCGCGAGGTCGCCCGTGACCTGGAAGAAGCCGTAGACGTCGAGTGTGAGCGTACCGCTGGCGCGCACCAGCTCACCCCGCGTGCCATCCAGTGTCATCTTGAGCGAGCGGCTCGGCCCGGTGACCACCGACACATCGCTACGCAGGAAATCGACCACTGTCGTGGCGTCGCCGTTCGCCTGGTTAATGAGGACGCCCACGCCGGTGGCGCTGACCTTCATGTCGTTGCCAAGGCCGACAGCTGTTGGGTGGCCAACACCAGGCCGAACTCGACCCCGGTCATCTTGAGGCCGAGCTCGTTCGCCGTGCCACCATTCAGGCCGGCAAACGCAGTCATGTTGTTGGCGCCGATCGTGAGCAGGTCGACGTTGACCGTGCTGGCCGCCTTGGTGACCACACCGCTCGCGTTCTTTTGCTCGTCTGCCAGCTTGACCGATCCGCTCTTCTTCTCAATGCCAAAGTTGCCCTTGGTCTGGAAAAACCCGAAGAGGTTGATATCAAGCACCCCGGTGACCCGCATGAAGTCGCCGAGCGAGCCATCGATGTCGAGCGTGCTGTCGGTGGTGGGACCCGTGGGTACGGTGAGATCGGTGGCCGGCGTGGTGTCAGAAGCACCTGTCGTGTAATCCACCACCACCGTACGCGCCGGCTTGGCGGGTGTGACGACCGTCTTGCCCGCTTGCACGACCTGCAGCGAGGCCGCACTGGTGATGGCTACGGGGCTGACCGTGACGTCTGCCACGTTCACGCCTTTGAGCGAACCGGCAAAGCCGAGTTGCATCGTCTTGCCGGCCCACAGCACCAGATCGAGCGAGGCAGCAAAGCCACCGCCAACCGCGGTGTTCAGGGCCGCCGCCGCCTTGTCGAGGATGGCCTCGACCTCGGCACGCGACATCTCGGAGTCGATCGTGTCGGTCTGAACGCTCTTGCCCGAGTGCGTCAGCGTGAGCTTGAAGCCCACCTGGTCGGCATCCGACTGGAGGGCGATCTGCTGCACTTCGCCCGCCGTCGAAACACCTTGCGCGATGTTGTAGGGCCTCACCACGCCGAGCTGCAGATCGGCAGAGTAGCTGGTGATGTTGGCGACATCCAGGCGCGACAGCGCGCCCTGGAAGCTGATGGTGTAGGCGAGCGATCGAGCGGTGCTTTCCGCCGTATCGAGCGCCACGGTGAAGTTGCCCGCACCGAAGATCTTGGCCAGACCCGTTTCAATGTTCTGGCGCAGCACGCTGCGGTCGCTGTTGTAGGCGATCGGGTCGGTGAACTGGTCATTGCCATTGGCATCGGGGACCGAGACGCGGAAGGTACCGGCCGGCAGTTGCGGATCAACCGAGACCGCCGAGACCTGCATCAACGCAATATCGGATCCGGCCAACGAACCGCCGAACTGAACGCGGTAGGCATCGGTGCCGTCGGCCGAAACCGAGAGCGTGCCCAGTCCGCCCAGAGATTGGGTGCCGCCGCTGGCAGTTGCCGCACGCAGCGCGTCCTGAACCGTCTGCGCATTGGCGCCAAACGCGATGGGCGCGGTGACGAACGTGACGCCCGCGCGCGCCACACTCAACCGGAACGTGCCGGAGGTGGTCTTGGTGGGGTCGGCGGCATCGAGCTTGCGGTCGATACGAACCCGCTGCACCTCGGCGACCGCTGCCGCACCGTCTTGCACCAGGTCGTAGTCGAGCGGCGTGTTGAACGCGATCATCCCGTCACGGATGTTGGTCTGATCGAGATCGCCAATGAAGCTGATGACGTAGCGCTCGCCGCCGACCGCCGCAGTATCGCGCTCCACGCGGATGTTGGAGGACGACGTGCCTAGCAGCGTTGCAAACGCGGATTGCAGGTTGGCACGGGTTTGGGACGCATTGCCCGCAACGAATGCCCCACTGCCCTTGGCCGGGGGCGCGCTTGCTCCCTCGACCTTGAGCAGCAAGGGGTTGAAGGAGGTACCGGCCAGCGCCCCGCCGAATTCGATGGTGAAGGTGTCGCTGCTCACCAGCTTCACGGTCGGCGTGAGGCCAGGGATGCCTGCAAAGCCTGCTTCCACTGCCGCCTGGATTGCTGCCTCGGTTGCGCCACCCGCAATCTTTGACGAGGTGTAGACCTGCCCCTGCCAGGTGAGCGACAGCCTGAAGCCCTTCTGTATGGCCTCGGGACCCGCGCCGATCCATTGCTTCTGCGTGACCGCGTTCACGCCCGCAGTGACTGTCCGGACGGCTGCGGCCGCATTGGTGAGGCCCGCGGCACCAACAGTGATCGCGGCGACATCCTGCTGAGCGAGCGCGCCGGTGAACTGCAAATCGAGACCGAGCTGCGCACCCGACGACTGTTGCGCGTTGTAGCTCACCTGGACGTTGCCCGCACCGATGGTGCTCAGGCCGTCAAGCGCCGATTGCACCCGGCGGGCGAGTGCCGCGCCGTCCCGGTCGAAAGTGATAGGCGCAGTGGTCTTGCCGCCGTAGGTCAGAGTGAAGGTGCCCGACGGTACCGGTTGTGCGCTGTTGATGCTGAGCGTCAGCAGGTTCACATCGACACCGGCGAGGGCGCCCTCAAAGCTCACCAGATACACGCCTGTGCCGCCACTGGTCACTTCTACGCTGCCGGCATTGCCGAGCGCTGCGTTCAGCGCATAGCGCACGGTGGCCGCGTTGGCACCGAACTGGATGCCAGTGGTGGTGAACGTCTTGGTGCCGACGGTGAGTGACAGGGCGAAGCTGCCCTTTGCGCCGGTGGTGTCGAGCGTGACCTTCTGCTGCTCGTTTTGCGCCGCGCCGCCCTGCTGCAGGCGGACATTGGAGAAGGTCTTGGACTCGCTGCGCATCCCGATGGCGGGAATGTCCTTGCCGGCCAGCACGCCGACGAACTCCAGCACATAGCGATGGCCGGTGCCGGTGTAGGTCTTGTCTTCGGTGACCTGAATGGCCTCCGGGCGCGGCGTGTTGTCGGTATAGCCCTTGAGCAGCGCCGCGTAAGCGTTCTTCAGTTGGCTGATGGTGTCGGCAACGTTCTCTGCGTTGTTCCGGTAGGTCCAGGTGGTGGGCAGAACCGGATTGTCGACAAAATAAAGCTTGAAGCCCTGGAAGCCGAACTTGTTGCTGAAAGTGACCGCGTAGCGCTCGTTGCGCCCGGTGCCACCACCCGGCTGCACGACGGTAACGGTGCCGCTCGCGCCCGAACTTTGCGCCGCCAGATCGCCGGTCAGCACCAGTCGCTGCAGCTCGCTGACGCCAGCGACAGCCGCCCGATCAGTACGCACCACGCCACCGTCCACAAAAAAGACGTCGTAGGTGCCTGACTGCGTCGGACGAGTGAAGGTGATCGACGAAATTTCGGTCACGCCCGCCTGGGCAGCGACCGGCGTGGTGACCTTGACCGTGACCGGGTCGGGTTCGCCGCGCAGCGACTGGACGACCACCTGCTTGACTTCGTTGGTGCCCGCGACCGCCTCGGTCCGGGTGGTGACCGTTGCGGTGATCGCAGCGGCTTGCGAGGCTACTGTCAAACCCGTGACGTTGATGCCCGCGAGCGTACCGATGAACTCGAGACGGAATCCTTCAATGCGGTTGCCGGTGATCTTGACATTGCCCTTACCGACCACCGTCTCGAGTGCAGACGTGAGCTTGAGGATGATCTGTGCGTCGGTATCGCGCGATCCCACCTTGGCGATACCGGTCTTGCCCTCGCGTGCGAAGCTGAGGTCGCCAACGAAATCGGCCGGAATCAGCAGATCGATCTCGGTGTTGGTCAGGTCTCGCTTCTCGGCCTCAAACGGAAGCTTGATACCGCGGTTGATCTGAACCTCGAGATCGCTCGCCGACACGGTGAGATCGGAGACACCAACGAACGCTGCTAGATCGGCGGTGGCCTTCAGCGTGGTGAAGCTGCGCTTGGCATCCTTCGGATCAGAGATGAGCGCGAGCGCAAAGTCGGCTTTTTCGAGCGACAGGCCGATGCGGTCGTCGCGCTTGGCGTTGATGCCGGCGAACGCGTCGATATCGTTGCCGCCAATCGTGAGCACCTTGGCGCGCTCGATTGTGCTGCCGTCGGACAGCTTGATGGTCTCAAAGCGCTGCGAGACGGCAAAGTCGCCATCGACCCGAACAAAACCGAACAGGTCCACCAGCAGATGGCCGCGCGCTTCGATCAGCTCGCCCACCTTTCCGTCCTGCTCAAGGGTTCGGAGTTCGGCGGGGCCGGTAGCGACCTTGAGCGCGTTGGGGCCCGCGGCACTCGCCTTATGGTCAACCACCGCGTCATCTGCCTTGTCGGCCAGATTGATGCTCACCGACAGGTCGGTTGCGCTCAGCGTGAGGTCATCGATGCCATCGAACGACACCGAGCCGGCGCTAGCCTCCAGCGTGGTCCACTTGCGGCTTGCATCGGCCTTGCTCGTCATGAGCGCGAGCGCGAAATCGACTTCTGTAAGGGCCAGACCGATTTGATCGTCCGTGCCGCCGTTGATGCCGACAAATGCAGAGATGCCGGAGCCACCCACGGTGAGGAGATCAACCGCAACGGTTTCGACGGTGCCTTGCTTGGGCGCGAGCTTGACCGAGCCCGACGACTGCTGGAACGCCAGGTTGCCTTCAAACTGGGCGAAGCCGAACAGGTCAAGCTTCAGGTGACCGGCCGCGCGCGTGAGTTCGCCCAACGACCCGTCGGAATCAAGGGTCACGCTGTCGGCGGGGCCAGCCAGCACATCAAGCTGCTGGATGCCATAGTCGATCACGACATCGGGCGTGGTTCCAGTGCCCTTGATGCCACGGTTGATCTCGACCATAAGATCGGTGGCGCTCACCTCGAAGCTGTCGAGACCGACGAAGCCCACCGACCCCGCCCGCGCTTTCAGGGTGGTGAATTCGCGAGCGGCAGCGCCTTGCGTCTTGGGAATCTCGGTGACCAGCGCCAATCCGAAGTCAACGTCGGTGAGGCGCAGCCCCATCGCGTCGTCAGTCCCGCCGCTGATGCCGGCAAACGCATCGATGCCGGTGCCACCCACGGTGAGCAGGCGACCGCGGATCTCGGTAGGCGCCTTGGCCTTGGCCGCATCTTCGGACACCACGCCGTCGTTGAGATAGAAGGTTTCATCGCGGCTTTCGATGGCAAAGCCGCCCGCCGCCTGGAAGAAGCCGAACACATCGAGGGTCAGGTTGCCCGAAGCGCGCAACAACCGGCCCTGCGCGCCGTCCATCGTGAGCGTGGTCTGGCTCGTGATGCCGGTCTTGACCGACATCGCGGTGCGCCGGCCCGCAGCCGGATTGGCTGCATCCTTCAGGCCGTAGTCAACAACCGCATCACCGATCTTGCCCGCACGATTGACCTCGATCGAAATCGTGTCGCCGGCCAGCGTGAGGCCCTCAATGCCGCCAAAGGCTGCGCTCTTTGCGCTCGCTTGTAGGCTGGTCCAGCTGCGGGTTTCATCGGTGGCATGCGAATACATCGCCAGGCCGAATTCGGCACCCGCCAGTTCGAAGCCGATCGCCTCATCAGACCCGCCATTGATGCCCACAAATGCACGCAGATCGGACGCGCCAAGCTTGAGCGCCTGCGCGCTCGCAGTACTGCCATCGGCAAGCGTGAGCGTGATGGGTGCGCGAGCGCGCTCGAGCGCGAATTCGCCAGACACCTGAACGAATCCGAAAACATCGAGCGTGAGGCGCCCGCTCACCTCCAGCAAATCACCGCGCTTGCCATCGAGCGTGAGCGTCAGGTCGGAAGTGGGTCCGGTCAGGACGCTGACCGCCGTTCTGCGCGAGCCGTCGGTCTTGGACGGATTCAGGCTGTAGTCGACCAGCGTGCCGTCGGCAGCCGCCGCCCGGTTGACGGCGACCGACAAGGTGTCAACCTGAACGGTGAGTCCGTCGACACCACCGAATCCTGCGGTTTCAACGGTGGCCTGCAGCGTGCTCCATTTGCGCGGCACGGCCGTGCTGCCGGCCGCCAGTCGCTCGGTGTAGAGCGCAAGCCCCAGGTCGACGCCTGACAGCGCAAGCCCCACCGCATTGGCCCGGCCGCCATTGACACCCGCGAAGGCCGACAGACCGCTGCCGCCGATCAGAAGCATGTCGACATTGACGGGAGTCAGCGACTCGTCCGCGTTCTGCGTGACGGGGTTGTCGGCCAGACTGACCTGCCCCACCTTCTTCTCGATGCCAAAGCCGCCCGAGGCCTGAACGAACCCGAACACATCAAGGTTGAGGTTGCCACGCGCACGCAGCAACTGGCCTTCGGAGGCGTCCATCGACAGCGTGAGGCTGGATGGCTCATCGCGGGTCCCGGTTTGAATCTCGAAGCCGCGCGCCTTGTAATCGACCAGCGTGCCGTCGGCCGCCTGGCGGTTGACCTCGATCGACAACGTGTCCACCGACACGGTGAGACCTTCAACTCCCACGAAGCTCGCTTCGTCGGCCGATGCCTGGAAGCTGGTCCAGCCACGCGCTTGGGTGCCCGCCGATTCCAGACCGGTGAGCCGCTCGTTCAGCACCGCGAGGCCGAATTCGGCGCCGGTGAGCGACAAGCCCACCGCGCCCGCCTTCAGGGCGCCAGAATCTTCGTATCCGCCGCCCACGCCCGCAAAGGCCTTGACGCCGCTCGCGCCGATTCGAAGCGCGTCAACCCGGACCACGCTCGCCGGCTTGGTGAGTTCGCCCAGCGCGTCATATTCCGCATCACCCAGCACGATTTCGTCTTCGCCCTTGTCGAGCGCGAAATTGCCCTGGATGGCGACGAAGCCGAAGATGTCGATGGTGAGCTTTGCACTGGCCTGCAACAACTCGCCACGCGCGCCGTCCAACGTGAGCGTGAACACGTCGGTGGTCTTGGCGCCGTTGCGTACATCGAGTTCGGTGCGCCGCTTGGTGGTAGCGGAATCGACGCTGTAGTCGACAACCAGGGTGCGGATGGGCTTGGCCGGCGTGGTTTGCGTGTAACCCGTCTCGACGATCGAGATTGTCGGCGTGTAAGTCCTGGGCACTTCGGCCACGGTCACTGCCGCCACATCGACGCCAAGGAGCGAGCCGCCAAATTCAAGATCAAGCGCCTTGCCGTTCCAGAACTTAAGCCCAGCCGTGCCCGCGAATCCTGCATTGCCGGCCGCAGCGACCTTGGCGCTCAACGCAGTCATGGCGGCATCGATCACCGCCTGTGCCTCGGTCTGAGTCATTGACGACTCAAGCGCCGCGCTGGTGGCAGACTGGCCGCTGTGGGTGACGGTAAGCGTGTAGCCAACATCCGAGGCCGGGCTCGTGAGCCGCACCGCTTGAACCTCGCCCACGCGCGCTACGCCCTGCTTCACGCTGTAGGGCGCGACGCGTCCCAGGGACAGCGTATCGAAGTGGCTGGTGATGTCGGCCACATCAACCTTGGCGAGCGAGCCCTTGAACTTGAGCAGGAAGGCCTGGTTGCGCCCTGTGGTGTCGGCAGGGTCGACATCCACCTGGATATTGCCGGCACCGAAAAGGCCATCGAGCGCACCTTGCAGATTGGTGCGAAGCGTTGCGGGCGTGCTGCTGTAGGCGACCGCCGTGGTGAAGCGCTCGCCAGCAGGATCTTCAACCGAAATCCTGAAGCTGCCCGACGGCAGTTGCGGATCAACCGACACCGCAGCCGCACTGAGCGGCTGAATGTTGACGCCGGTAAGGGTTCCGCCAAAGGACACGCGATAGGTGTCGGTGCCAGCGGCCGTGACCGTCAGCGTGCCGATCGATCCGAGCGTCGTCGTGCCGCTTGCCGCAGCGCGCAGAGCGTCCTGAAGGACCTGCGCTGTTGCACCGAAAGCGATCGCCGCGGTGGTGTAGGTCTTGCCGGCATGAGTGAGCGCAAGCCGGAAACTGCCTGCGGTGCTCGCCGCGCGATCGACCTTGATTTCCTGGATTTCAGCAACCGCCGCCACGCCGTCCTGGACCAGGTCGTAGTCGAGCGACGTGTTGAACGCGATCATGCCGTCGCGGATATTGGTCTTGTCGAGCGCACCAATGAAGCTGATCCGGTAGCGCTCGCCGCCAGAAACGCTGAAGTCGCGTTCCACCTTGATGTTGGCGATCGTCGTATTGAGCAGCGTCGCGTAGGCCTGCCGCATGCTGGCGACGTTGGCCGCCGTGTTGTTGACCTGGTAGGCGCCGCTGCCCTTCGCTGGCGGCGCCGAGGCGCCCACCACCGTGAGCGTCAGCGGATTGAAGGTCGAGCCGGCAAGTGCGCCTTCGAACGTGATGTTGAAGGTGTCGGCTCCCAGCAGCTTGACCGTGGGCGTGAGTCCCGTGACGGCGCCGAATCCCTGACTGACTGCAGACTGAATCGCGCTCTCGGTGGCGCCGCCCGCAATCACGCCGGTGGTGTAGACCTTGCCCTGGTAGGCGAGCGACAGCTTGAAGCCCTTGGCAATGGCTTCAGATCCGGCCCCCACCCACTGCACCTGTGAAACCCCGGCAACGCCCTGGGTGACGGTGGCGACCGAAGCGCCCGCGTTACGCAGGCCAGACTGCGATACGGTGAGTGCATCGACGTTGCGCTGAGCGAGGCTGCCACCGAACAGCACATCGAGACCAATCTGCGTGCCGTTGCTGGTGGCCGGGTTGTAGGTGACCGAGACTGCGTTGGCCCCCACGCCCGACAGCGCGCGGAGCGCCGTCTGAACGCGCGACGCCAACACCGCACCATCGGCGTCGTAGGCGATCGCGCCGGTGGTTTGACCACCATAGCCGATCGTGAAGCTGCCGGATGGCAGACTCGACTGGCTCACAACCGCAGCCTGCAGAGGCGGCAAGTCGACGCCGGTCAGCTTGCCGCCAAACTTGACGGTGTAGACGCCCGCTGCGCCCGACTCGACCTCGACCGCTCCTGCACTGCCCAGCGCGGTGTTGAGCGCATAGCGAACGGTGGCGGCATTGGCACCGAACTGGATGCCGGTGGTGGTGTAGGTCTTGCCGCCGGTGGTGAGGCTCAGCGTGAAGCTGCCGCTGCTGCCATTGGGCTGAACCTCGATTCTCTGGATTTCGCTCTGGCCAGGCGCACCCTCCTGCAGACGGACGTTGCTGAAGGTTCCTTTCTGGGAACTGACGCCAATGGCGGGGACTGACTTGCCCGCAAGCGAGCCACCGAATTCGACCAGGTAGCGGTGACCGCTGCCGGTGTAGTTGGTGTCACGGGCGACGTTGATATCGGCCTGGGTAACGACCGTGCCCTGATAGCCGTTCAGCAGCTCGGTGTAGGCCGCCTTGATCTGGGCGATGGTCTCAAGCCAAATTTCTGGGTGAACGTGAGCGCATAGCGCTCGTTCATCATGGTTTCGCCGCCGGAGCGCTCGCCAACCTGAAGTACGGACACCTCGGCCGACGCGGGTTGCGCCTGTGCTGCCACCTTGAGCGGGGCGATATTGAGCCCGCCCAATGTCCCGGCAAAACCCACGTCATAGCCGCCAGTTCTCGCCGTGACGGTCAGTTGCGCGCCCGCAAATCCACCCGCTGACAGGGCCTGCTCAAGCGCAGACTTGACCGCGTCGGCACCCGCGCCGATTGCAAGGCTTGAAGTGGTGTAAGTCTTGCCCGCATGCACGAGGCTCAGCGTGAAATTGCCGGGCGCCTGCGAAACAAGGCTGATGCGCTGCAGTTCGTTGACGGCAGGCGTGGTGAGGGTTTCGCTGGTCGTGCGGGTCAGGCCGCGCTCGACCACCGACAGCTGCGCGCTGCTGCCAAGCGGGATCACCGTGACCTTGACGGGCGCAATCAGCTGACCGGAGAGGCCGCCGCCAAAAGTGAGGGTCCAGTTGCCAGACGATCCGGCCACCGAGATGGCAGCCGCCGTGCTGAGGCCGGTGACATTCAGCGCGGCCAATGCCGCCTGAACGTCAGCGGCGCTCGAAGAAAGTGGCAGGGCCGCAGTGGTGTAGGTCTTGCCGCTGTGGTCGAAGGCGATCCGAATCGTGCCACCTGCATCGGCCCCGGTGAGCGCAATGCGCTGCACCGTGGGAACCGCGCGGATGACCGGAGTCTGCGTGACCCCCTGTCCCTGGCGGGACGTGGTGATTTCGACATGGACCTTGGTCTCGGAACTGACCGAGAGTTGGCCCACATTCTGGCCGGCCAAGCCGCCGATGAAATCGATGAAATAGATCGGGTTGGCGGCGGTGCTGGTCTGGTCGAACGTGACCTTGGTGTTGCCGGCGCCGTAGACACCGTCAAGCGCTGCCTGCAGGGTGCTGCGATTTTGAGTTGGACTGCTTGATGAAAAATCGATTCGGCCCGTGTCCTTGGCCCCCGCACTCAACGTGTAGCGAACGCCGGTCAGCGCAGTGGCATTGGTGAACTTGATGACCTGCCGCTCATTGACCTGAGTGCCACTCGACACACTGCCGGTTTGTTGCTGTCCGCCCTGTTCCAGGGTGGACACGGTGCTGGTCGCAGCCAATGGAATGAAGGAAAGCGCGAGCCCGGTCAGGTCTTTGCCCGCCTGCGCGCCTTTGAACTCGATGGAATAGCCCGCGGCGCGTGTTCCGGTGATCGCAACGTTCCCGGCACCGACTGCCGCGAACCCCTCCAGCGCCGATTTCACCGCCGCCATGACCGCAGCGTCGCTCGCCCCGGCGGCGATGTTTGCCGGTCGGTTGGTGCCATTGAGGGCAAAGCTGAGCGTGCCGGCTGCCTGGGCGTCCATCTGAAGCAGCAGGCGCGTATTGACCGTCTGCGGCTGCACAACCACGCGATCGACTGCCGCAGCGCCCGCGGCGACTTCCACCACGCTGGCTGTCACTTGCGGGACTCGCGCCTGCGCCGACAGCCCGGAGAAATCGAGGCCCGCAAGGGTGCCGCCAAAGACGATGGTAAAGCCCGCGTCTTCGTCGCCCGTGACCGCAATGTCGCCGGCGGTGACCGAGCGGCCCGTGGCGCGCACGACAGCTTCGAGCTGCGTGCGAATCGCGGTGCGCGTCGCCTCGGCGGTCCGACCCGCCGTCAGCTCGACGCTCGCTTGCTGCCCGGAGAACGACAACACCAGCGTGCCCTGCGCGATATCGGTATCGAGCTTGAGACGCGTCGGGCTGAGCACCAGCGGCTGCCCCTGAAGCCCGTCCTGAACCACGGTCACGGTGGCACTGGCTGCCGGCGGCTGCGCCGCCCGATCACCGGTCACGGTGATTCGCTGAAGCTCATTGACGCCGGCAACCGGCGCCCGGTCCTGGCGCACCACACCGCCGTCCATGAAAAAGACGTCGTAGGTTCCGTCGCGAAGCGGTGTGGTGAAGGTGATCTGCGAGATTTCAGTGAGACCCGCATCGGCCTCCACTGGGGTGGTGACGGTGACGCTCACCGGCGGCGGCTCAGCCCGGAGCGACTGCACCACCACCTGCTTCACCTCGTCAACGCCAGCAAATGGAAGGGTGCTGGTGGTGACGGTTGATGTGGCTGCCGTTGGCGTCGCACTCGCGGTGATGTCGGTGACCGGCTTTCCGGCCAGCGCATTGATGAACTCAACGGTGTAGCCGTCGTAGAGGTTCCCCTCGATCGCCACATTGCCAGCGCCGATCCCAGCGAGCGATTCGAAGGCAGCGGTAAGCCGCTTGATGAGCTCGGTGTTGGACAGACCTTCAAGAACGGTCGCGTTTGCCGTACTTGCGGCATGCGTCTGGCCGCCTGTGCCTGCCGCACGGCTGAGCGTGAGCGTGCCCGACAGATCAACCGGGATCTTCAGCAAGAGCTTGGTGTTGAACTTCGTCACGACCTCCGGCTCGGCCGGCAGCGTGATCCCGCGGTTGACGTTGAGCAGAACCTGCTCGGCTTTCGCCGTGAGGCCTTCAATGCCTTTCAGCTCTGCTGTAACGGCGGTGGCCTGCAGCGTGGTGAAGCTTCGCTTGGGATCCTCCGGGTCGCTCACGAGCGCCAGGCCGAAGTTGACCTGCCCAAGCGAAAGCCCCTTGGCGCCAGCCTTGAGCGCGCCAGTGGCGTCGTCATAGCCGCCGTTGATACCGGCAAACGCATCAACCTTGCTGCCGCCGATGGTGATGAGTTGAGCCTTGTCGATCGTCGAGCCATCAGACAGCGTGACCGCCTGCGAGCGGGACTCGACAGCAAACCCGCCCTTCACACTCACAAACCCGAACAGATCGATGTCGAGGTTGCCGGCCGCTTTCAGCACACGGCCCTCTGCGCCGTCGACCGACAGCCGGGTGGAACTGGCCGCACCCGTCTTGATCGACAGTTCGGTGCGCCGCGCACCGCCAGTCTGGGCCGCATTCACCAGCGAATAATCGACCACCGGATCGGCCGCCTTGCTCGCCCGGTTGATCGTCACCGTGAGCGTGTCCGCCTTGGCAGTCAGACCCTCTATGCCGTCAAAGGACACCGCCGATGCGCTCGCTTCGAGCGTCGTCCACTTGCGACTGGGATCCGCTCGATCGGTGATGAGTGCCAGGCCAAAGTCGGCTCCGCTCATTGCCAGACCGATTCGGTCTTCGGTCCCACCGTTGATGCCAACAAACGCAGAGACGCCGCTACCGCCCACCTTCAGGACGGTGGCCTGAACCTGAGTCGCTGGCGACACTTCGACGCCACTCGCGTTCACCACCCGATCAGCGAGCGCAACCGTCTGGGTGGATTGATCGAAACTCAGGAATCCTTCAAGTTGGGCGAACCCGAAGACATCAAGCTTGAAATCTGCTGAGGCGCGCGTGAGTTCGCCCACCGCACCATCGCTGTCGATCGTGACCGTTTGGGTTGGCCCGGCGAGCACTTCAAGTTGCTGCGCGGAATAATCGATGACCGTGTCGGGATTACCGCCAGTTCCCTTGATACCTCGGTTGATCTCGACTTCAAGGCCGCTCGCACTCGCTTCAAAGCCATCAATCCCGACAAATTCAACGCTGCCCGCCTGCGCTTTGAGTGTGGTGAATTTACGGGCCGCGGCACCTGCGGTCGCCGGCTTCTCGCTCACCATCGCCAGACCGAAATCGACGCCCTCGAGCTTGAGGCCCATGGCATTCGCGCTGCCGCCGTTTACCCCTGCGAAGGCGTCTATGCCGGTCCCGCCGATGGTGAGAAGGCGTGCGTTGACTTTGGTTGGCGCCTTGGCCTTGGTCGGATCCTCCGAGACCACGCCATCGTTGAGCCATACCGTTTCATCGCGGCGCTCGACCGCAAACGCGCCACTCGCCTGGAAGAATCCGAAGACATCCAGGCGCAGGTTGCCGCTTGCCCGGAGCAGATCGCCTTGCGCACCCGACATGCCGAGTTCGAGTGAACTGGTGAGGCCGGTGGCAACCGTCAGCGCTGTGCGTCGGGGGCTGGCTTGATCGGTTGGATCGGCCCGGCTGAAGTCGACGACTGCATCACCTGCCTTGCCTGCACGGTTGACTTCAATGCTGAGTGTGTCGCCTGCAGCGACCAGTCCGCTTATCCCCACCAATGCGGCGGATTGCGCCTTCGCCTGGAGGCTGGTCCAGTTGCGGGTCGCGTCGTTGACATCCGACAGCAAGGCAAGACCGAACTCGACCCCGGAGAGCTCGAGGCCCATTGCATTGGCAGTTCCCCCGTCAACGCCCGCAAAGGCGCGAAGGTTCGAAGCCCCCACTTTCAATGCACTCGCCTGCCGCTGCGTTCCATCGGCCAGGGTGACGGTCATCGGCGCACTTGCGCGCTCGAAGGCAAATTCACCCGACAGCTGCACAAAACCAAAGACGTCCAGATCGACCTTGCCGCGAGCCTCGAGGAGATCGCCGCGCTTACCATCAAGCGTGAGTTCCAGATCGCTGGTCGGACCGGTCAGGACTTTGACCGCGCTCATCCGCGTGCCATCGGTCTTGGTTGCATCCAGGCTGTAGTCGACGACCGTGCCATCGGTGGCCTGACGGTTGACGCTGACCGTGAGGTTGGACATCGATGCCGTGAGGCCGTCAATTCCGCCAAGCTGTGCCGACTCGACCGACGCCTGGAGCGAAGTCCACTTGCGCGGCGTGCCAGTGGTGCCGCTTAGCCGCTCGGTGAACAATGCAAGGCCCATGTCGACGCCAGACATCGACAGGCCCAGCGCATTCGACTGTCCACCGTTGACGCCTGCAAATGCCGACAGTCCGCTTGCGCCCACCAGCAGCATGTCGACGTTGACGGCTGTTGCCGACTCATCGATGTTCTGGGTGGATGGCTTGTCAGCGACGCGGATGCTGCCCGTCTTCTTCTCGATGCCGAACGCGCCGCTTGCCTGGACGAAACCGAAGACGTCCAGCTTGAGGTTGCCGCGCGCGCGGAGCAGTGCGCCTTCCGAGCCATCAAGGGACAAGGTGAGACTGGAAGGTGAATCGGATGTACCCGTATCAATGGTGTACGCGCGCGCCTTGTAATCGACCAGCGACGCGTCTGCTGCTGGGCGGTTGATGTCGACGGTGAGCGTGTCTGCGCTCAGCGTGAGCCCATCGATTCCGGTCAGTCCAGCTGAGCCAGCCTGCGCCTGCAACGAGGTCCAGCGACGCGCCTGGGTTCCGGCGGGCTCCTGTCCGTTCAACTTTTCGCCGAGTACCGCCAGGCCGAAATCAACCTCTGACAGTTGCAACCCGATTGCGCCGGACTTGAGCTCGCCTTGCGCATCAAAGCCCCCGCCAACGCCCGCGAAGGCGAAGACGTCGCTCGCGCCAATGTTGAGTGCCGTGACCTTCACGACGCTCGCCGGCCGCGTCGTGACGCCCTGAGCGTCGACGACCGCGTCATTCAGAACGATTTCGCGATCGCTCTTGTCGATCGCAAAATTGCCGCGTACCGCAAAGAAGCCGAAGACATCGATATTCAGAAACGCGCTGGCCCTCAGCAGGTCGCCGCGCGCGCCGTCAATGGAGAGAGCGAGGCTTGAGGTTGGCCCCGTCGGCACTGCGACGACCGATTTACGCGGCTTGGTGAGATCCTCCGGATCGCTGTAGCCGTAATCAACGACCGTCTTGTCGGTTGCAGCCCGGTTGACTTCGACCGAAAGAGACTGGGCGCTCAGGACGAGTCCGTCGATACCACCAAACGCCGCATTGGTCGCGGTCGCCTGCGCGGTGGTCCAACGCCGAGCCGACGCCGTGCTGTTGTTGGCAAGCTTCTCGGTATAAAGCGCAACGCCGAGTTCGACACCCGACAGGCGCAACCCGGTTTCGTCTGCACGACCGCCATTGATACCTGCGAATCCGGTGAGGCCTGTGCCACCGATCAGCAGCATGTCGACATCAACCAGATTGGCCGACTCGTCGATCGTCGCCGTGAGCGGATTGTCCGTGACGCGCACTCGCCCGGATTTCTTCACGATACCGAAGCCGCCGTCAGCCTGAACAAAGCCAAAGAGGTCGAGCTTCAGGTTGCCGGTCGCACGCGTGAGCTCGCCCTCGGCGGCATTGAGCCTGAGATCCAGCGAGGTCGTGGGGCCAGTCTTGACCGCGCGGACGGTCTTGCCTGCGCCATAGTCGACAAGGGTTTTGTCGCTGGCCGCGCGGTTGACTTCGACAGACAACGAGCTGACGTTGACGGTGAGATCATCGATACCGGTGAAACTTGCGCTGGCAACGCTGGCTTGTGCGCTGGTCCATTTCTTGGCCGTCGCGCTGCCGGTGACCCGCTCGGTATACAGCGCCAGACCCAGTGTGACGCCCGACAGGCTAACGCCCGTGGCATTCGCCGTGCCGCCGTTAACTCCGATGAAGCCGGTGAGGCTTGAGCCGCCGATCAGGAGTTCGTCGACTGCAACGGTCGTACCGGTCGCCGCTGTC
>RFXC01000069.1 GCA_009921765.1 Betaproteobacteria bacterium
AGCCTTTTGGTGCCCTGGATGAAATCACCCGCAACCGCCTGGACAGCGATCTGCTCGACCTGTGGCAGGCCAACGGACTCACGGTGATCTTCGTGACGCACTCCATCACCGAGGCGGTCTACCTTTCGAATCGTGTCATCGTCATGGCGGCTCGGCCAGGACGGATCGTTGAAGAGGTCATCATCGACGAACCCTATCCGCGCAACGCCGATTTTCGGGTGTCCCAACGGTTCGCCACCTACGCCAAGCAGTTGCAGGATTGCCTGCTTCGCGCAAGCGGGGCGCAGGAAGACGAGGCGCTCGCATGAACAATTCGGCGGCCCGTGTTGTTTATCCCCTCATTGTTGCGGTGGTGCTGATCGGCCTGTGGCAGGGGCTGGTCGTGGCGTTCGAGATCCCCCCGTTTCTGGTGCCGTCGCCGGCACGGGTGGCGCAAACGCTGGTGGCGGACGCCAATCTGCTGTTTGGCGCGCTCTACAACACCATGCGCATCACGCTGTTTTCCTTCATCGCAGCGGTCGTGGTGGGGGTGGTGGTGGCGGCGGCGTTTGTTCAGAGCCGCATGATCGAAACCGCGTTTTTCCCCTATGCCGTGCTGTTGCAGGTCACGCCCATCGTGGCGATTGCGCCGCTCATCATCATCTGGGTGAAGGACCCGCTCGCGTCGCTCGTGATCTGCGCCACGCTGGTGGCACTCTTTCCCATCATCTCCAACACCACGTTGGGACTACGGAGCGTCAATCCGGGCCTGCTCGCCTATTTCCGCATGAACCGGGCAAGCCGCATGCAGTTGCTGTTTCGGCTGCGCGTGCCCTCGGCACTGCCGTATTTTTTCGGTGGCTTGCGGATCAGCTCGGGGCTGGCTCTCATTGGTGCGGTGGTTGCCGAATTTGTCGCCGGCACCGGAGGGACAGGAACGGGGTTGGCCTACCAGATCCTGCAGGCGGGTTACCAGCTGAACATTCCGCGCATGTTTGCGGCGCTGGTCCTCATTACCGTGGCCGGGGTGCTGCTCTTTGTGCTCATGTCGGTGCTGTCGCGCTGGGCGCTGGGCGGCTGGCATGAAAGCGAGACATCTCATGAGTAATCTCCTGATCCGCGGTTCGGATGCGATCTGGACAGGGCTGGCGGGTGATGCCATGCGCGCTGGCCCCGGCACCGATGTGCGGGTCCGCAATGGCGTGATTTCGGCGATCGGTTCGCTCCGGCCCGAGCCTGGCGAGCGCATCATCGACGCCTCTGGCTGTGTGGTGTATCCGGGCTGGGTCAACACCCATCACCACCTCTTCCAGAGTCTGCTGAAGGGTATTCCGGCGGGCATCAATCTCGCGCTCGTGCCCTGGTTGGGCGCGGTTCCGGTGCCGTATCGCAGATTTTTCGATGCGGAGGATTCGCTCAGGCTCGCTGCCCGTATCGGCCTGGTGGAGTTGCTTCTCTCGGGTTGCACCACCATCGCCGACCACCAATACCACTATTGGCCCGGCATGCCGTTCGATGCCTCACGTGCAGTCTTCGAGGAGGCCGAGAAGCTGGGCGTTCGGATGGTGCTTTGCCGGGGCGGGCAAACCATGTCGCGCGCCATGACCGATGCCAACGCGCCGCCTCAGGTGAGTCCCGAAACGCTGGATGGCTTTCTTGCCTCGGTCGAACGCGACGTCAACAACTTTCACGACCCCTCGCCCATGTCGATGCGACGCGTGGTGAGCGCGATCACGACACCGTCATGGAGCTGCTCGCCTGATCAGTTGCGCGAGATGGCGCGAGCCGCCCGATCGCTGGGCATCCGGCTGCACAGCCATCTGTCGGAAAGCTTTGATTACGTGCGTTGGGCCCGGGACGTGCACGGTTGCACACCCATGCAGTTTGTTGCCGAGCATCATTGCCCGCAGAGCAATGCGCGGCTGGGGTCGGGCATTGCACGAATCCCGGAGGCCATGGCGGCGGGCGTTCCCATCGGGCTGGCGGTCGACGGCGCAGCCTCCAACGAGGCCGCCGACATGACCAATGAAGCGCACGCCTGCTGGCTGCTTCACCGCGCCGATCCGCGCAGTGGCGAGCGCCCCGATTCGCGCGCGCACAGCTCTCGGGTGATGCAACCTGGCGGACATGCCGGGGCCATGACCGCCGAAGACGTGGTGCATCTGGGCACGGTGGGCGGTGCACGGGTGCTGGGTCTGGACGGCGTTGGTTCAATCGCAGTGGGCATGGCGGCTGATCTGGTTCTTTATGACCTCGACCACCCGCGCTATTTCGGCATGCACGACCCTGCCTCGGGGCCGGTGGTGTGCGGCGGGCAGCCGTCGCTCAAGGCCGTTCTGGTGCAGGGCAGGGTGGTGGTGGAAAACGGCACCATCCCTGGCCTTGATCTTTCCGGTCTGCGTCGTGAGGCGCAGGCATTTGTCGACAGGACCTGTTCCGCATGAGTGCAAGTTTCGATGTTTCGCGCGTCCAGGCGCACACCGCCGAGATGGCATCACAGCTGAGCGCGATCGAGTGGATCACCGACTCCCGGGTCGAGCGTCTCAGCCAGGACTTTTACTGGTTCAGCCCGGTACTCAAGCGTCAGCTTGATCATCTGCGCGCAGACGCCGTAGCGCGCCCGCGGACCGAGGATGAAATCCGGGCGGTGGTGGGGGCGTGTGCCCGCTCTGGCGTACCGATCACGGTGCGCGGCAGTGGCACGGGCAACTACGGGCAGTGCATGCCGCTGCACGGCGGCGTCATTCTTGATCTGTCGGCGTACAACAAGCTGCTCTGGCACAAGCCGGGTGTGGCGCGCGCGCAAGCCGGCATCCGCATGATGGAGCTCGACCGCCAGACGCAGAGCGCGGAAGGCGGCGGAATGGGGTGGGAGCTGCGCTGCGTGCCCAGCACTTTCCGCAGCGCCACACTGGGTGGCCTCTACGGGGGCGGCTTTGGTGGCGTGGGCTCGGTCAATTACGGGCCACTGGCCTCCACCGGCAATGTCTTTGGTGTGCGGGCCATGACCATCGAGCCTGAACCGCGCGCGGTGGAAGTGCGCGCCCCCGAGGCCCTGCTGCTGCACCATGTCTACGGCACCAACGGACTGGTGCTTGAACTCGAAGTCGGCTTGGCGCCCGCGCACCCCTGGCTCGAGGCGATTGCATGCTTTGACAGCTTCGATGCTGCGATCGAGTTCGGTCAGGCGCTTGCGGTATCGCCGGGAATCGTCAAAAAAAGCGTCACGCTCCTGGCCGACCCCATTCCCGGGATCCTGATGCGTGCCGTGCCCCAGCTTGCCGGGCAGATGAAGCCGGGTTCGCACGCCGTTCTGCTGCTTGTAGCCGAGTTTTCCGAGGCCGGCATGCTGCAGGTATTGGGGCAGTTTGGCGGGTCGATCACCTATCGCAAGACCGCAGAGGAAGTCAAAAAGAGCAACCGCACCATTGTCGAATACACCTGGAATCACACCACGCTGCATGCGCTCAAGGTGGACAAGGGGCTCACCTACATCCAGAGCGGGTTCGATCCCTCGCGCCATGTGCAGCAGGCCAAGGCACTGCGCCAGAAGCTGGGCGACGAGGTGCTGGTGCATCTGGAATTCATCCGCACCAAGGAAGGCGCAATGAACTGCTCGGGGCTGCAGCTGGTGCGCTTTACCACCGAAGAGCGGCTCAATGAAATCATGCAGATTCACCGCGATCATGGCGTCTACATCGCGAACCCCCACGTGTTCATCGTGGAAGACGGCAAGCAGGGACAGGTGAACCCCGACATCGTGGCCACCAAGATGAAGTTCGATCCGTCGGGGCTGCTCAATCCTGGCAAGCTCCGTGGCTGGGAGCAGCGGGAGTCGATCATGGCCGATGCTGCAAGCGGTCGCATCTCGCTTTCCACCTTGCCGTCGTTCTAGGCGCGGCCCCAAGGAGCCGATCATGCTCACTTCGCAGCAGCGTGTCTTCAGAAAGTTCTGGCACGCGGTGGTGCCCATGAGCATGCTTCGCGAGAGGCAACCAGTCCCGTTCACGCTGCTGGGCGAACCGATCGTGCTGTTCCTCGACGCAGCCGGGGAACCGGCCGCGCTGAAAGATCGCTGCTGCCACCGCACCGCGAGGCTCTCCAAGGGGCGCTGCGACGGTGGGGTTCTCGAATGTGGCTACCATGGCTGGCGCTATGACCGTTCCGGCAAGGTGATTCGCATTCCGCAACACGAGCCGTCGCGCGCCATCCCGGCTGATTACTGCACCCCTGCTTACCGCTGTGTGGAGCGTTACGGTTATGCGTGGGTGGCACTCGATGAGCCGATCGCACCCATTCCCGAGGTGCCTGAATTCGGCGCACCGGGCTGGCGATCCATCTTCCAGTTTTACGAAACCTGGGCAACCAGTCCGCTGCGTGCACTCGAAAACAGTTTCGACAACGCCCACTTCAGTTTCGTGCATCGCGCCACCTTTGGCGTGGCGGCGCAGCCGCGACCCAGCCGTTATGAGCTGGTGGAACGCGAGGGCGGCTTTTACGCTGAAACGCTGATCGACGCGGTCAACCCGCCCGCGTTTCATCGGGTGAGCGGCACCACCGAGCCCATCACGACACGCCTGATGCGCAACGCGTATTTTCTGCCGTTTTCTCGCCGGCTTGATATCGAATATCCGAGTGGCGTGCGGCACGTCATCATCAACTGTTTCACGCCGATCGACGATCGCCGCATGCAGCTGGTCCAGTGGCTGTTCCGCAACGACAGCGAGGCTGACTGTCCCGAGGCAATGCTGGTCGAGTTTGACCGCCAGATCACAGCCGAAGACCGCGAGATGCTCGAGGCCACCGATCCTGATGCGCTGGTCGACACGCGTCGTCGCGGCGTTGAGTTTTCGATGGACAGCGACCGCCCGGGCATGCTGATCCGCAAGCAGCTGATGGAGCTTCTCGCTCGCCACGGCGAGCAGGAAGTTTTTGCCGGCGCCTGAGGAAATTTGCAGCCATGAGAGTCATGGTGCTCTTCTGCCATCCGGTGGAGACCAGCTTCCACGCCTCGCTTCACGCCGATGTGGTCACCACCTTGCGCGCGGCTGGCCACGAGGTGGATGACTGCGATCTCTACGCGGAAGGCTTCAATCCGGTGATGTCCCGCGAGGAACGGCTGGGCTATCACGAGGAGCCGTCCAACATCGAGCCGGTCCGTGGCTATGTCGAGCGCGTGCGCCGGGCCGATGCGCTGGTGTTGTGCTTTCCGGTGTGGACGTTTGGGCCGCCCGCCATGCTGAAGGGCTTCTTCGACCGGGTGCTCATGCCCGGCGTGGCCTTTGACATCAGCGACCCGGCCAATGTGCGTCCTGCACTCACCAACATCCGACGTATCGCGGGCATCACCACGTACGGACGTCCGCGCTGGATGGCGATCTACATGGGTGATCCGCCGCGCCGCATCATCACGCGTTACCTGCCGAGGCTCACCGGGCCGGGCGTACGCACCGAATATCACGCGCACTACCACATGAATGTGGCGACCGAGCAGTCGCTTGCGGCATTCAGGGCCAGGGTGGTGGAGGCGATGAAGCGGTTCTGAGGGGATTCACCCCCGGATCATCGTCGCACACCCGATCAGCGCCGGAAACGTGGCGAGCCAGGCCCAGAAGAAGCGGTTCAGCCCGAAAAACCACCACACCAGAAAGTGGAAGACTGCGCCGATTGCGCACCAGATCGTGGTGATGCGCGGATCGATCATGGCAAGCGGGAAGGCAGCCTCCCAAGCGATGAAGGCCCAGGAGCAGGCGACGGCCACCGGCCGACTTCTCAACATGCTGTCGGCGGGCAGCGGGCCGTAAATGCCGCCATCGAGCAGCGTCGGCAGCGCGCGGCCATCACGCCAGCCCGCGTAGCGCAGCTTCACTGTGCCAGAGAGGAAATAGGAGCTGAGCGCCTGAATGCTGATGACCCACAACCCGGCCTGCCAGGCAAGCGAGGCGCCGACCCACGGTGTGGCGGTCGCGCCGACGGCGATACCCATCAGCACGACCAGCGTCATGAAGTCGGAGCCGCCATTGAATGCGCCGCGAAAGCGGACCGAGATCAGGATCTGGCTTGCGAGGAGAAAGAGTGCAGCTGCGACGGTTGGCCCCCACAGCGGCAGGCTCACCGCTGCCAGGGCGTGAAGCACCAGTTGCGTGCGATGGACCGCTGGACGATAGAGCCAGTCGAACAGCAGTCGAACCGTGCGTGTGCTGCCCGCCAGGTCATCGCGCTGAATCGACCAAGGCCAGGGCGCAAGCGACGGGCCGCCCGCCTGCAGACGGAGCGCCTCTGCGCACTGGATCAGGACGCTGATCGCAGTGAGCCAAAGCAGCGCATCAAGCGCCTGCCCGAGCGGAAGCGTCATGGGTGTGGGGTCTTGCACGCGGAGGTGGCGAGGACCGGCGAAGTCAGGATCGTGGTGTCGGCGCTCGCTTCACCGTAAGGCGGAATCAGCCGGATTTCAAACTGCGCCTGGACTGCCGAGGGCAAGTCAGACAAGGCACGCGATCGTGCCAGTTCACAGGCCAGCCGGTAACTCACCATGCCGGTCAGCGATTCGGGGTCGGACAGGTCTCGCAAATCGGCGTAGAGATGTTCGATCAGACTCTGATCGAGCAATCGCCTGTTGTTGGCCGGGTTGTGAATCAGCTGGCCGAACGAGCGCCGCGCGCGTGGCATACCTCCATGCCAGTCGGACCAGTGACCATCAGGGCCACAGCTTCGCACCACCATGATGGGTAGCGCCCCCACTCGATGATAGAAGCGCCAGTTGGGCAGAAAGCTCCGAAGCAGAAACAGCCAGCGGCCCTGCAGCGCCCGGCCTCTGAAAAAGAGCGTCAGTGCGAGAAACGCCGAGTAGACCAGAATCAGGAGCAGCGGATCGTTCATCGGCCTGCTGCCTGCGGAAGGCGCCCGGCGTGCGCGGTCAGTCGACCTTCACATTGCCTGACTTCACCACGGCAGCCCACTTCGGGATCTCGGCGCGGATGAAAGCGGCAAATTGTGCCGGGGTGCCCGGGGCAGGCTCCGCGCCGAGCGCAAGCGACTTGTCCCGCACATCAGGCAGCCGCATGACGCGGCCCACTTCGGCGGCAAACCGCTCGACGACCTCGGTGGGCATGCCGACCGGCCCGGCGAGACCGAACCAGCCGACCGCGTCGTAACCCGCTACACCCTGCTCAGCCATGGTGGGCAACTCTGGCGCGCTCAGCGTGCGCTGGGCGCCGAGCGTGGCAAGGCCACGCACCTTGCCGGCGCGGATATGGGGAAGCGCCGAGGACAGGTCAACGAATGCGATTGGAATCGCGCCCGTGAGGAGATCGGTGACCGCGGGGCCGCTGCCCTTGTAGGGAACGTGTCCGAGTCGCGTGCCGGTCATCTGCTGGAACATCTCGCCGGACAGGTGCATGGCGGTGCCGTTACCGGCCGACCCAAAGGACAGTGCGCCCGGCTTGGCGCGCGCCTGGGCGATGAAGTCGGCCACCGAGCGGGCAGCGCTGTCACCAGGCACGGCTGCGACCATCGGGATGAGTGCCAGGAGCGAAATCGGCTGCACGTCTTTCAGCGGATCGTAAGGCAGCTTCGGCATGAGCGACAGATTGATCGCCATCGCGCCGGCCGGGGCGAGGAAGATGGTGTGGCCATCAGGCGCAGCCTTCACGCCCTGGTCCACGCCGATGGTGGCGCCGGCGCCGGGACGGTTTTCGACCACCACCTGCTGGCCGAAGGTGCGCGACATTTCCGGAGCAAGCAGGCGGGAAATCGCATCGGCGCTGCCGCCCGGTGGAAACGGGACGATGTAGCGGACAGGGCGGCTGGGCCAGGCTGCCGACGGTGCCTGCGCGAGGGCAGGCACCGCGGCGACGGCCAGTACGATCACGGCGAATAGGCTGCGGGAGAGGGTGGTCATGCTGGTTCCTCGCGGGAGGGTGCGAAACCGGTCAGTGTTCGATGCTGCCAAAGTGCCGACTGATCTCGGGGTCGAAGCTGCCGCCAATCAGGACGAACAGCATGCGACAGGGCTTGCCCGAGCGATTGGCCCAGGCGTGGTTGGTGCCCCGCTCAACCAGAAAGTCGCCTTTTTTCATGAGCACCTCCTCGTTATCGAGTACGAGGGTGATCTCGCCTTCGAGGACCAGCGCGTAGTCAACGCTCTCGGTGCGGTGCATGAAGGGATGCTTTGCCTTGCCTTCGGTGTTGGTGGAAGCGGTGGCCGTGCCAAGCGCGCCCCACGCCTCGCGGGTGCCCGAGGCGTCGATGTTGCGAATCCAGTCGCCTTCGGGCCCGAACTCGATGATGCGTACCACGCTGCCTCGTGGTGGGGGCTCGAGCTTCACCGGACGGAGCGTCGGATCGGGCCCGTTGTCGATCGCAGCCGGCGTGTCATCGGTGATCCAAAGTTGGGTCATCACATAGCCCACGCGCTTTGGGTTGGTGTGCACGGTGGGGGCTGGGCGGTCTTCGGTGACACAGGAACGACCCTGCTCATCATGGCCGGTGACGATCCGACGGACATGGCCTTTGGGCAGATTTGACGACTCGCTCATTGCGGGGTGACTCCGGTCTGTTTGACGATGGTGCGCCATTTGGCCACTTCGCGGCGCAGATAGGCAGTGAATTCGGCGGGTGTGCCCGGCAGGGGCTCCATGCCGGCTGCCGCGAGGCGCTCGCGCACCTCGGGTTGCCGAACCATGTTGGCGATGCTGACATTGAGACGTTCAACGATCTCGGTGGGCAGGCGCGGTGGTCCGAATAGACCCACCCAGGTGTAGTCCTCGAAATCGGGGAAACCCGCTTCGGCGACGGTGGGTACATCGGGAAGCGATTCGAGGCGCTTCAGGCTGGTCACGGCCAGCGCTTTCACCTTTCCTGCCTTGATCTGCGGAACAGCCGGGGGTAATGCGATGCTCGAGACCTCGACCTGCCCGGCGATGGCGGCGGTGAGCGCGGGCGCTGCACCCTGATAGGGGACGTGCACAGCGTCCAGCCCGCCCAGGACGCGCAGAACATGGTCGCCGGTGAGGTGCGGCGTGCTGCCAATGCCCGCCGACCCGTAGGAAAGCGCGCGACCCTTGTAGCGCGCGAAAAATTCGCGAAGGTTGTTCGATGGTTCCGACATCGGCACCACGAGAATATTGGGCGAGGCCGCCACCAGCCCGACGGCTGTCACATCGCTCAGCAAGTCGTAACCAGGGTCGCGGAACAGGGTCTGATTGACCGCCATCGACGAGGTGTTCACCAGGAGCGTGTAGCCGTCGGCGGGTTCACGCGCGACGTAGCGGGAGGCAATGTTGCCGCCAGCGCCCGCGCGGTTCTCGACCACAACGCTTTGCCCAAGCGCGCCCTGGAGCGACTGCGCCAGAATGCGTCCGACGATATCGGCGGGGCCGCCTGGCGCGAAGGCCACCACCAGCCGTACGGGCCGCTGCGGCCAGCCTGAGGCCGATTGCGCGTAGACCGAGGGCACGCCGATCGCGCTGGCTGCGGTTGCGCCAGCGATGGCTGTGAGCAAGCGGCGTCTGGGATGGTGCGTTTCCATGGATGTTTCCTTGCGAAGGGACGGTGCCACGATCGTGCGTGACCGGGACCTTTTCAGAGCCGGGGCCCCTCGGGGCTGAGACTGTAGGGTAAAGCCCTGGCACTGTCCACGTTCGCGCCTGGACCGCAACGACCGCGATTGGATGAAAC
This sequence comes from Betaproteobacteria bacterium, assembly GCA_009921765.1. Next base: position 9,658 of record RFXC01000069.1, read on the forward strand.
GCCGGGACGCGGATTTCCCCAGCCTGTCATAAGGTTATTGGTGACCCGCAGCCCGTGCGCCTTCACGCTCGCTCTTGCATTCGTGAGCGGGTCGCCGACCGGCTCCGGAGACGATCAACGCCTGTCACAGGCTTTCAGTTGTAAAACCAGGAGGAGAAGCTGATGCCGCGTTATTCGCTCAACGTCAACGGCCGCACGCAAAGTGTCGACGCCGATGCCGACACCCCGTTGCTTTACGTGCTGCGCAACGATCTGCAGCTGAACGGCCCGAAATTCGGTTGCGGGCTCGCACAGTGCGGTACCTGCACCGTGCACATCAACGGCGAGGTCGCCCGGTCGTGTGCCGTGCCGGTATCGGCCGTGCAGGGTCGAGCAATCACCACGCTTGAAGGCCTGATGGTCGATGGCAAGCCTGGCAAGGTCCAGCAGGCCTTCATCGATACGCAGGCGGTGCAGTGCGGCTACTGCACCAACGGCATGGTCATGGCCAGCGCCGCGCTGCTTGCCAAAAATCCCAAGCCAAGCGATGCGCAAATCAATGACGCGCTCGCCGGCAACCTGTGCCGTTGCGGCACGCATCAGCGGATCTGTGCGGCGGTCAAACGCGCAGCCCAGGCTGCCTGAGGAGGACACGCGATGACAATGACTATTGATCGCCGCCAGTTCCTGAAGGCGGGTGCAGCCGGCTCGCTCACCATCGGTTTTTCCCTGGGACTGACAGCAACGCCCGCGTCGGCGGCCACCGTTCCCGCTGCCAAAATCGTCGCCAAAGATCAGGTCGACGCCTTCCTGGTCATGCACCGTGACGGCCGGGTGGAGGTTTATGTCGGCAAAGTTGACCTCGGAACCGGCACCCGTACCGCGCTGTCCCAGATTGCAGCCGAGGAACTCGATGTGCCGTTCTCCCGCATCACCATGCACATGGGTGATACCGGGACCACGCCAGACCAGTGGCTCACTGGCGCCAATCTCACCATCCAGCAGGGCGGGGGCGAACTGCGCCGCGCCTGTGGCACCGCGCGCGCTGCGCTCCTCGGCCGCGCGGCCGAGCGCCTGAAGGTGGCGGCCACGGATCTGGTCGTTGCCGATGGCGTGGTTCGGGTTCGTCAGGACGCGTCGAAGTCGGTCACCTACGGCGAACTGATTGGCGATGGCCGCTTTGAACTCAAGATCAATGACAAGATCCAGCTGAAGGCGCCGGCCGACTACAAGGTGATCGGAAAATCGATCGCCCGGGTGGATATCCCCGACAAGGTCACCGGCAAGTTCGAATTCGTGCAGGACGTGCGGGTGCCCGGCATGCTGCACGCGCGTGTGATTCGCCCCGATGACATCGGCGCCAATCTGCTGGCGTTTGATGATTCGGCCGCACGCAAGGTGCGCGGCTATGTCCAGACCGTACGCAAGGGCAACTTCCTGGCGGTGCTGGCGAGCGACGAGTGGTCTGCGATCAAGGCGGCGCGCGAGGTGTCGGTCAACTGGGGTGCGGCCCAACTGCTACCCGAACAGTCCACGGTGTTCCAGACCTGGCGCCAGCGTCATGTTGCCAAGGAAGAAGCCACGCAGAAGGCCGGTGACATCGCCGCAGGTCTGTCTGCGAGCGCGAAACGGATCAAGGCGAGCTACGAGTTTGCGGTGCAGACGCACGCGTCGCTCGGGCCCTCTTGCGCGGTCGCCGACTTCAAGGATGGCAAGCTCCTGGTGTGGTCCGCTTCGCAGGCCACGCACTCGATGATGGACGAACTCGCCGGCATCACCGGCGTGCCGCGCAATTCGATCCGGCTCGTCTACTGTGAAGGCTCGGGCTGCTACGGCCGCAACGGTCATGAAGACGCGACCGCCGATGCCGCGCTGCTCGCCACGCTGGTCGGCAAGCCAGTACGCGTGCAGTGGATGCGCGACGATGAAACCGCACGGGCGCCGAAGAGCCCGCCGCGAGCGATGGACTTCGAAGCGGGACTGGATGCACAGGGCAACGTGATCGCGTGGAAAGGTGATTTCCACATTGCGCTCAATCACATTGCTGCGTTCAAGCCGCTGGACTTTCCGTTGCTCGCCGCGACCGATATCGGTCAAAGCAAGCCAGGCAACTGGGTCGGATTCCTGTTCCAGAATGCCGGACAGCCCTATCCGTTTCCGAATGTGGCGGTCAATACCCGGCACATCTCGGAGGCGTTTTTCCGTTCATCGCATCTGCGCTCACCGGGCCGCATCGAAAACAGCTTCGCCAACGAGTCGTTCATGGACGAGCTGGCCTTCGCTGCCAAGGCCGATCCGGCCGAGTATCGGTTGCGCGTGCTGAAGGACCCCCGCGGTCTCGAAGCGCTCCGTGCCGTGTTGAAGAAAGCGGGCTGGCAGACGCGGGTAGGCCACAACGCGGCTGGTGGCGCTGGCGATGTGCTGAAAGGCCGGGGTGTGTCCTACGTGCGCTACAACAATGCCACCACCTATGTGGCGGCAGTGGCCGAGGTTGAGGTGCAGCGCAAGACCGGCGAGGTACGCGTGACGCGAGTCTGCGTGTCGCACGACTGTGGCCAGATCATCAACCCCGACGGTCTCATCAACCAGATCGAAGGGGGCGTGATCCAGACCGTCAGCCGCACGCTCATGGAGCAGGTCAACTGGACTCGCGCACGGGTCACGAGCGTGGACTGGGCGAGCTATCCGATCCTGCGCTTCCACGACGCGCCCAAGGTGGAGGTGGTGCTGATCGACCGGCCGACCGAGCAGCCCTGGGGGGCCGGCGAGCCCACGCCCACTGCCATTCCGGCGGCGGTTGCCAATGCCATCTTCGATGCCACCGGTGCGCGGCTGCGCTCGGTGCCGATCACACCCGAAAAGGTGAAGGCTGCGATGGCAGAAGGACCCGCCCGCGCCTGACGCGCTGCGTTCAGGGTCAGGGTGGGACCTGCGGCCCGGCGCGAGAGCGTCGGGCCGCAGTCGTTTCAGCGACGGGCGTGACTCAACTTGCCAGCGTGATCTTCGCGTCGCGAATCACCTCGCCCCAGAGCTTGAAGTCGGCCCGCATGGCCTCCGCAATGCCGTCTGGCGGGATCGTTCCGGCTTCCTCGATGCCGGCCTTGCCGAGCGCCGCCACCACTTCGGGCTCGGCAATGACCGCCCGAAGCGCGCGACGAAGCGTGTCGAGCGCCACCTGCGGAATGCCTGCAGGGGCGACGAAACAATTCCAGGGCTTGGCATCAAAGCCGTCGAACCCCTGCTCGGCAATGCTTGGCACATTGGGCAATACGCTGATGCGCTGCTTCATGGCGCCCCCGAGGGCAACCAGCTTGCCCGCCTGGATATGCTGCAGTGCCGGTCCCACTGTGGAGACCGCCAGATCCACCTGCCCGCCCAGCAGATCGGCCACATATTGCACCGCGCCCTTGTAGGGCACATGGTTCATCTGGATGCCCGCGCGAAGTTTGAACAGCTCGGCGATCAGATGATGCGGTGAGGCGATGCCCGCGCTGGCATGGTTGATCTTTCCGGGGTTGGCCTTGGCATAGGCCACCAGCTCGCGAATGGACCGCGCCGGCAGGCTGGGGTGCGCCACCATCACAAACGGAATGGCCCCCAGATGAGCGAGCGGCACATAGGCATTGATCGGGTCGTAGCCGATCTTTCTCAGATTGGGCACATAGGCAAAACCGGTGCTGTCATAGAGCAGGAAGGTGTAACCGTCAGGCGTTGCCCGGGCGCCGGCTTCGTTGCCGATCATCGTACTGGCACCGGGCTTGTAATCGAGGACGACGGGTTGACCGAGAATTTTCTCGAGTCGGCCTGAGACGATACGAGACCAGGAGTCCGCACCGCCACCGGCGGGATAGGGCACGATCAGTCGCACGGGTTTGTCGGGCCAGGACTGGGCGCGAACCCAGGGGGCGGCGAACGCGGGTGTGCTGGCAATCGCGCCAATGACGCGGCGGCGGCAGAGGGTGTGGGTGGTCATGGTCTCGCTCCTTCGGAATCTTGTAGTGGGTCGGCTGGATTGGCGCGCGGGCGACGGAGCTGCTGCCTGTGCGCGGCCCATCGCGGCCGTCTGTCGCTTCGCGGGCACAGCAACTGTGCTTCGTGTCAATCCCAGGTTACAATGCCGATGCTAGACGCATACCCGTTTTCTCTCAATCGGCGCTTTGGTTGCGCGCTGTCGGCTTGTTCGGCGGTCCGGTCAATCCCCTTAGGTGAGTTTTCGTGGGTGTTTCTGCACGTCGTGCATGCATCCCGCGTGCGCGAAAACTCTCCAGAGGAAATCAACATGGCCAGGGAAACCGGCATCGTCAAATGGTTTAACGAAAGCAAGGGCTTCGGCTTCATCGCTCCTGACAACGGCGGCAAAGATCTGTTCGCCCACTTCAAGGAAATCGAAGGCTCGGGCTTCCGTACCCTTCAGGAAAACCAGAAGGTGGAGTTTGAAGTGGTTCAGGGTCAGAAAGGCCCCGCCGCTTCACGGATTCGTCCGGTCTAAATAGCCCCGGATAGCATCCTCACCAGATCGACGGTCGGGCGGCCGGTGGCCGCCTCGATCGCGCTCTGGTGAACCGGCAGGTTGGTGCACTCCAGCACAATCGTTCTCACCGCCGGATCGCGGGTCACCAGCGCAAGCGCCGCGCTCACCACGGCCCGTTCAGCTTCCTCGAAATCCATATGCTCATCATCATTGATGATGCACTGGTAAAACCCACTGTCTTCCGAAATGCCCTGCACGGGCGTGCCGAGTGGCACCGTCGCTGCGGCGAGCACGTCGCTATCGAGCGATTCGGCATTGAAGGTGAGAATGCCCGGGGCGTCTGCTGACGCACAGGCAAGCAGCGCCGAACTCAGTACGGGCACGGGAAGCGCTGACTGCAATGCATGCTGAAAGCGCGCCAGAAAACCGCAACTGGTACCGATCCGCGTGGCGCCTCGATTGACCAGCGCCCAACCGGCTTCGATGAAGGGTGCGAGCAAACTGGCGTCAGCCTCCTTGACCACCCTGCGCGCCGACGCCCCGGTCACCACCTGATAGAGCGGCTCGATGCCGTGCCGCCGAAAGCTGTCGGGGTGGCCGATGTCACCGGGCGGTCGCGGAAAGCGGGTATCGAGCATGAGAATACCGACCCGTTGCGACGCATGGGCCAGCGAACCGACAGGCGAGGTGGTTGCCTGCACGCGGGTTTCTCCTTGACGGGTATGCGGCGCAGTGTGCCATGATTGCGCGTCTCAACCGTACCGGCATCCACCAGTCGCCGGACCTTCCAGGAGTTGCCGATGAAGCCCCGTTTCCTGCTTGCGATGGCTGGGTTTGCCGTCGCGTCGACCGTCTCCGCCCAGACCAAATGGGATCTGCCTGCCGCCTATCCGGCGGGCAACTACCACACGCAGAACATTCAGCAGTTCGCCGATGAGGTGGACAAGGCTAGCGGCGGCGCGCTCAAGATCACCGTGCACGCCAACGCTTCGCTCTTCAAAGCGCCCGAGATCAAGCGGGCGGTCCAGGGTGGGCAGGCCCAGGCTGGCGAAATTCTGCTCGCCAACTTCCAGAATGAGTGGCAATTGTTTGGTGCCGACGGGCTGCCCTTCCTTGCCGACAGCTTTGATCAGGCCAACAAGCTCTACAAGGCGCAGCGTCCGTTCCTCGAGAAGAAGCTGGGCGAGCAGGGGATGATGTTGCTCTACGCGGTGCCCTGGCCGCCGCAGGGCATTTATGTGAAGAAGCCGATCAATTCGGCGGCCGACTTGAAGGGTGTGAAATGGCGCGCTTACAGCCCTGCCACCGCGCGAATTGCTGAACTGGTTGGCGCGCAGCCAGTCACTGTTCAGGCGGCAGAGCTGTCGCAGGCGATGGCCACCGGCGTGGTGGAAAGCTACATGTCGTCGGGCTCCACCGGGTATGACACCAAGACCTATGAGCACATCAAGTACTGGTATGACACCCAGGCTTGGCTCCCCAAAAACGCGGTGATCATGAACCGCGCAGCGTTCGAGAAACTGGCGCCCAATGTGCGAGATGCGGTACTGAAGGCAGCCTCGGCGGCGGAATCCCGCGGCTGGCAGCTGGCGCAAAGCAAGAACGATGAATACATCGATCTGCTGAAGAAAAATGGCATGAACATCGTGTCGCCGCCTGCGCAGCTCAAATCCGACATGCAGAAGGTGGGCGAGACCATGCTGAAGGAATGGCTGGACAAGGCCGGCGCCGAAGGTAAGGCGCTGGTGGACGCGTACCGCAAGCTCTGATGCGATCGGCGCTTGACCGCCTCTATGACAGCGCAGCCGCCCTGGCTGCGCTTTTCATGGTGGCACTCCTCGGGATGGTGCTCACCTCCATCCTGGGGCGGGAACTCGGTTTCCATGTGCGTGGCACCGACGCGTACGCGGGCTATTTCATGGCGGCAAGCGGCTTTCTGGCGCTCGCCCACACGCTCAAGCGCGGCGAGCATATCCGCGTCACGCTGTTGACCTCGCGGCTGCGCGGTTCTGCGCTGAGGCGTCTGGAACTGTTTGCCCTGGGGCTCGCGAGTCTGCTGAGCCTGCTGCTCGCCTACTACAGCGTGCGGCTCTGCTGGCAGTCCAGGCTCTTCAATGACATTTCCACCAGCAATGATGCAACGCCGCTCTGGATCCCGCAGCTCTCGATGGCGGTGGGTGCGGTCATCCTGTTCATCGCGCTGGTCGATGAGTGGGTGCTCGAGTTTCGCGGGCAACGCCGCACGGCGGGGCCGGATCAGCCCCTGCACAATGAGTAATCCCCTGTGAATGACTTGTTGATCACCGGCCTCCTGATCCTCACACTCTTTCTCATTCTGGGGTCGGGTGTCTGGATCGGCCTGTCGCTCTCGGGCGTGGCCTGGGTGGGCATGCAGCTCTTCAGCAGCCGCCCGGCGGGCGATGCCATGGCGGTCACCATCTGGGGCTCGTCATCGAGCTGGACGCTCACTGCGCTGCCGCTCTTCATCTGGATGGGCGAGATCCTGTTTCGCACGCGCCTCAGCCAGGACATGTTCCATGGGCTCGCGCCCTGGCTGCAGTCGCTCCCCGGGCGGTTGCTGCACACCAACGTGGCGGGCTGCACTATTTTTGCTGCGGTATCGGGGTCGTCGGCAGCCACCTGCGCCACCATCGGCAAGATGACGCTCCCGGAGCTCAACCGGCGCGGCTATCCGGAGGGCATGGTGGTGGGAACGCTTGCTGGCGCCGGCACGCTCGGGCTTCTCATCCCGCCCTCTATCATCATGATTGTCTACGGCGTCACCGCCGACGTGTCGATCGCCAAGCTCTTCATTGCTGGCGTGATTCCGGGCCTGATGCTCGCGGGTCTGTTCTCGGCCTACATCGTTGTCTGGGCGCTCCGTCATCCTGAACTGGTGCCCGCCGCCGAACGGCGCTACACCTTCCTGGAAAAGGTCAGGGAATCGCGATCACTCATTCCGGTGGTGTTGCTGATCGCCGCGGTGCTGGGGTCGATCTATACCGGCATTGCCACGGCGACCGAAGCGGCGGCGGTGGGTGTGGTGGGGTCCCTGGTGCTCTCGGCTTTGCAGGGTACGCTCACCTGGGTGAGCTTTCGCGAAGCGCTGATGGGTGCCACCCGGCTCTACTGCATGATCGCGCTCATTCTCGCGGGCGCTGCGTTTCTTACCCTCTCGATGGGCTACATCGGCTTGCCGCGCCATCTGGCGGAGTGGATTGCGGAGCTGGGTCTCAGCCAGTTCGAGTTGATCGCGGTCCTGACCCTGTTCTATATCGTGCTGGGCTGTTTCCTGGATGGCATCTCCATGGTGGTGCTCACCATGGGGGTCATCATGCCCACGGTCGCCAAAGCCGGGATCGATCCGATCTGGTTTGGCATCTTCATCGTGCTGGTGGTGGAAATGGCGCAGATCACTCCACCGGTGGGATTCAATCTTTTTGTACTTCAGGGCATGACCGGGCGAGAGCTTCCCTGGATTGCGCGCGTGACGCTGCCCATGTTTTTTGTGATGGTGTTTGCGGTGCTGCTTCTGTACTGGTTCCCAGGGCTTGCCACCTGGCTGCCGGAACAGATGATGCGCTAGCGCTGCTCAGGCGTTGATCGCTGCCATCAGCCGCTCGCGTGTGAGCGGCAGATCTTTCACCCGGATTCCAAGCGCCTGCTTCAGTGCGTTGCCGATGGCAGCAGCGGTGGGACCGTGCGCGCATTCGCCAGCGCCGAGTGGCGGCTCATTGGCGGCCTCTATGAGTACAACATCGATGCGAGGTTGCGAAGAGAAGTTCAGAATCGGGTAGGCCGACCAGTCGGTGCAAAGGGGCCCCTCGGCGCGATCGATTCGCATGGCCTCGAGAAGCGTCCAGCTGCACGCCTGAATCGCACCGCCCTCCAGCTGGTTGCGTGCGCCGTCGGGGTTGATCACCTCTCCCAGGTCGGCTACGACTGTGAGCTTGCCCACGGTGATGGACTCGCCCACTTCAATGTCGGCTGCGACCGCGCACCATGCGCCTGAGTTCTTGTAATGGGCAAAGC
>RFXC01000070.1 GCA_009921765.1 Betaproteobacteria bacterium
GGCGGCATGGAGCAGAGGATGGACTCGGTGCGCCCGCCCGATTGCAGACCGAATAGCGTGCCGCGGTCGAAGACCAGATTGAATTCCACGTAGCGCCCACGGCGGTAGGCTTGAAAGTCGCGCTCGCGTTCGCCCCAGGGCAAGTGCTTGCGCCGCTCGACGATGGGCACGTAGGCGTCGGTGAATGCGTTGCCCACGCTTTGCATGAGTGCGAACGAACGCTCGAATCCGGGCTCGCTCAGATCGTCAAAAAAGATGCCGCCCACGCCCCGTGCTTCGTTGCGGTGCTTGAGGAAGAAGTAGTCATCGCACCATTTCTTGTAGCGCGCATGGGTATCGTCGCCAAACGCCGCGAGGCTTGCCTTGCAGACTTGGTGGAAATGACGCGCGTCTTCCTCGAACGGGTAGTAGGGCGTGAGATCCATGCCGCCGCCGAACCACCAGATGGGCTCGGATTGCCCCGGCGCGCTGGTGGCAAGCGCAATGAAAAACCGGACATTGAGGTGAACCGTGGGCACGTAGGGGTTGCGCGGGTGGATGACCAGCGATACGCCCATTGCCTCGAATGGGCGGCCGGCGATCTGCTGGCGGTGCGAACTGGCCGATGCCGGCAACCGGTCGCCCTGTACGTGTGAGAACAGCACGCCACCCCGCTCGAGGACCTGGCCTTCCTCGATCACGCGGGTGATGCCGCCACCTCCCTCCGGACGCTGCCAGGCGTCGGTTTCAAACCGGTTGCCGTCGCAGCCCTCGAGTGCCGTGACGATCCTTGACTGCAAGCCGGTCAGATAGGTCCGCACCGCATCGATGTCGGGAGTCTGCACGGCAGGGGCGTTGGCAATCATGGGATGCGCCTCGAAGGGAAACGATGCGGAACGGGCATGCGGATCGATGGCCGGTCAGCCACGTGCCGAGCGACCGATTGCACGGTGGCCGATGTCGCGGCGAAGCTGCATGCCGTCGAAGCCGACGGTATCGATCACGCGGTAGGCGCGTGTTTGCGCCACGCGCACCGAGTCACCGAGCGCGGTGACGCAGAGCACACGCCCGCCTGCGGTCACGGTGGTCTGCCCGTCGCCCGCGGCCGTACCGGCATGGAACACCATGCAGTCGTCGCCAAAGGCATTGCCTTGTGCGGGCAGACCGTGGATCGGGTCGCCGCGCCGGGGCTCCTCCGGGTAGTGGGCAGCCGCGAGTACCACGCCGAGCGCCGTGCGTCGGTCCCATTCGATGTCGGTCCGGTCGAGTTCGCCGTCAATGGCATGTTCAATGATGCGGGCGAAGTCGCCCCGCATGCGCATCATGATGGGCTGGGTTTCCGGGTCGCCCAGCCGGCAGTTGAATTCGAGCGTGCGGGGCTTGCCCGCCGCATCGATCATGAGACCAGCGTAGAGAAATCCGGTGTAGGGCGTGCCCTCGGCGGCCATTGCTTCGACCGTGGGCCGGATGATTTCGCGCATGACGCGCGCATGCACTTCGGGTGTGATGACGGGCGCTGGCGAGTAGGCGCCCATACCGCCGGTGTTCGGCCCCTGATCGCCGTCGGCAAGCCGCTTGTGGTCCTGGCTGCTGGCAAGCGGCAGGATGTTGCGGCCATCTACCATCACGATAAAGCTCGCCTCCTCGCCTTCAAGGAAGTCTTCGATCACCACCCGGGCACCGGCATCGCCCATCCGGTTGTCGAGCAGCATGGCGTCGATCGCAGCATGGGCCTCGGCAAGCGTCTGGGCAACCACCACGCCCTTGCCCGCCGCCAGTCCGTCGGCCTTGATGACAATGGGCGCGCCGCGCTCGCTGACCCATTGGCGGGCCTGTCCGGCATCAGAGAAGGTCTGGTAGGCGGCGGTCGGGATGCCGTGCCGGCTCATGAAGGCCTTGGCGAAATCCTTGGAGGATTCAAGCCTCGCGGCCGCGCGGGTGGGTCCGAAGATGCGCAGGCGTTTTTCGCGAAACAGGTCGACGATGCCCGCGGCAAGCGGGGCTTCCGGGCCGACGACCGTGAAGGCGACCTTCTCGCGAAGCGCAAACTCGGCGAGCTCTGAGATGTCGGTAATCGCCAGGTTCCTGAGCCCCGGCTCACGGGCGGTTCCCCCGTTTCCGGGCGCCACGAACACCTGGGTAACGCCTGGTGACTGCGCAAGGCGCCAGGCGAGCGCGTGTTCACGGCCTCCGGAGCCGACAACGAGCAATTTCATGGAATAGGCGTTAACGGATGATCTGTCGGTGGCCGCACGCGGGCGGACTCAGCTGGTTTCGTCGAACTCTGCGTTGGTGTAGACCTGCTGAACATCGTCGAGATTCTCGAGGGCATCCAGCAGCTTCTGCATTTTCTGGGCGTCTTCGCCGGCAAGCGGGGCCGGGGTTTCCGCGCGCATGGTGATTTCGGCGACTTCAGCCTTGAGCCCCGCCTTTTCCAACGCGGCCTTGACCGAACTAAACTCGCCCGGCTGGCAAATGACCTCGATTCCGCCTTCCTCATCGGTCAGCACATCTTCGGCGCCTGCCTCGATTGCTGCTTCCATCACGCGGTCTTCGGAGGTGCCCGGCACGAAGAGCAACTGACCGCAGTGCCGGAACATGAAGGCTACCGAGCCGTCGGTGCCGAGGTTGCCGCCATGCTTGGAGAAGGCGTGCCGCACCTCGGCAACGGTGCGGGTCCGGTTGTCGGTCATGCAGTCGACGATCACCGCTGCGCCACCGATGCCATAGCCCTCGTAGCGAATTTCTTCGTAGGAGGCGCCGTCCATGCCGCCCGCGCCGCGCTGGATGGCGCGCTGCACGGTGTCCTTGGGGATGTTGGCCTCGGACGCCTTGTCCATGGCAAGGCGCAGCCTTGGGTTGGCGGTGGCGTCGCCCCCGCCAAGCTTGGCCGCTACCGTAATTTCCTTGATCAGCCGGGTAAAGAGCTTGCCGCGCTTGGCGTCCTGCCGCCCCTTGCGGTGCTGAATATTGGCCCACTTGGAATGACCGGCCATTGGATGCCTCTGTCTGTCCTGTCGGTAAACTGTGGAACGTGTTGTGGTTGGCCGGACAATGTCCGATGATCAAATGCCGGCGACGCAACCGGAAATCTTAGCATCCGGCCACTTTTGCGGCCTCCCGCCCCCGCCCAGACCTGACAGGAGTCAACATGCCCCAAGCGATTCAAATTGAGAAAGCCGGCCCAGCCGAGAACATGAAGCTGGTTGACATCAAGCTCGGTGCGCCCGGCAAGGGCGAGGCGCAGGTCGAGCACCATGCGATCGGCATCAACTACATCGACGTCTATTTCCGCAGCGGCCTCTACCCCCAGCCCATGCCGGCGGGCGTCGGGCAGGAAGGCGCGGGAATCGTCACCGCCGTGGGCGAGGGCGTCACCCATGTGAAACCCGGCGACCGCGTCGCCTACTGCGGCGGGCCCCCGGGGTCGTATTGCACGGCGCGCAACATGCCCGCGCACACGCTGGTGAAACTGCCGAAGTCGATCAGCTTCGAGACCGGCGCTGCGATGATGCTCAAGGGCATGACGGTTCAGTACCTGCTCCGCCGCACCTACAAGGTCCAGAAGGGCCAGACGATCCTGTTTCACGCCGCTGCAGGCGGTGTGGGCCTCATTGCCATGCAGTGGGCGAAGGCGCTTGGCGTGAAGGTGATCGGCACGGTGGGTTCAAAGGAAAAGGCTGAGCTCGCTCGCAGTTTCGGCTGCGATCACACTATTCTTTATCGCGAGGAAAACATCGTCGAGCGGGTACGCGAGATCACCAAGGGCGCCATGGTGCCTGTGGTCTACGATTCAGTGGGCAAGGACACCTATCAGGCGTCGATCGACTGTCTGCAGCCTTTCGGCTTGATGGTGAACTTCGGCAATGCGTCCGGCCCGGTGCCACCGCTCGCACTCACCGCACTCAAGGGTTCTCTCTACATCACGCGGCCCTCGCTGATGGCGCACATGGTGAGCCGTTCCAACATCGAGGAAATCGCGGGTGACCTGTTCAAGATGGTGGCAAGCGGCAAGGTGCGGATCCCGATCGATCAGCGCTACAAGCTGTCGGAAGCAGTGAAAGCGCACAACGATCTCGAGTCGCGCCGCACCACCGGCTGCACCATTCTTTTGCCCTGATTGGCCCGACAGTGTCCGGGGCCTCGCCCGCCTGCCCGTCTGGTGAGCCCCGGCGTTCGTTGGTTGATGAGCGTCGCTTCGGTGGCATGGTCCGTCTGTTTGGCGAGGCGGGCTGTGCAGCGCTTGCGGCTGCGCATGTCTGTGTGGTGGGTATCGGCGGGGTGGGGTCATGGAGCGCGGAGGCGCTTGCGCGAAGCGGTGTCGGCCGGCTCACGCTGATCGACCTCGATCACATCGCCGAGTCCAACATCAACCGGCAGGTGCACGCGCTGGGGAGCACGCTGGGCGCAGCGAAAATCGAGGTGATGCGCAACCGGATTGCCGACATCTCGCCCGACTGCTCGGTTGCGCTGATTGATGACTTCATCACCGCCGATAACGCGGCCGCACTCATCCCCGCCGATGCCTGGCTGATCGATGCCATCGACCAGCCGCGGGCCAAGGCTGCGATGATCGCGCTCGCGCGGGCCCGCCGGCAGTCGGTGGTGGTGTGTGGCGCGGCCGGTGCGCGCACCGATCCGCTTGCGCTCTCGCGAGAAGACCTTGCGCTGACCCGTGGTGATGCGCTCCTCGCATCGGTGCGTGCGCGTCTGCGCAGGGATCACGGTTTTCCGCGCGAAGCCGGTCGCCGCTTTGGCGTGGCCGCCATCTGCTCGCGGGAAGAGCCCGCGAGCAGTCGGGCGCGCGGGGGAGAGGCTGGCGCTCCGCTTGCCTGCGCCGGCTACGGCTCGGCTGTCACGGTGACGGCGACGATGGGCCTGGCTGCGGCGGCGTGGGTGATCGACGCGATCGTGCATCAAGCCAGCTGACGATGCCGTCGGCGTTGAGCGGCACATCGAGCGAAAGCAGTTCGGACACCCTGGCATCATCAAGCGTCACGCCGTGCGCGCGCAGTTCAGTCGAGAGCAGATGCGCCAGGTCGGCACGGATGCGCGCGGTGCGTTCGGTTCCCGCGTGCTCGTGCAGAAGACCGATCTGCGCGTAGCGCTGCGTCAGGCGCTTGAGTGTCGCGCCGATGCGGGGCACGTCGCGCACCAGCGAGTAATGCGTGAGAAGGATTGCCTCCGGGTCGAGCGCCAGCATGCGGTCGATGGTCTGGCAGAGCACCTCGGGTTCAAACTGCACGGGGGTGGATGAGGGAAACGCGAAGGCCCGGCCCGCTACGTCAAATTCCCGGTAGGAAATACCGAACGAGTCGCCTGCAAACACCCAGCCGCTTGCCTCGTCGTGGATCACGATGTGGTGGCGCGCGTGGCCCGGCGCGTCGATGCAGCGCAGGCGGCGTCCGGCCAGTGTGAGGACGTGCCCGTCTGTGGCCTCGACCACCCGGGAGGCGTCGATCGGATCAACCCGGCCGTACATCTGCTCGGCCTCGGCCGCGCCATAGACATCACAGGTGGCCTGCCACAGCTTGGACGGATCAATCATGTGGCGCGCCCCGCGCGGATGGACGACCAACCGGGCCGAGGGAAGCGCCGCCATGAGTGTGCCTGCGCCGCCCGCGTGATCCAGGTGAACATGCGTGAGGATGACCCAGTCGACATCGGCGGGCTCGAGCCCCAGCGCGGCAAGCGCGGCCAGGATCTGCGGCACGCAGTGCCGTGTGCTGGTGTCGATGATGGCTGCGCGACCGGCCTCGACCATCAGGTGAACCGCGTCAAAACGCGTCCGGACATAGCCGGAATCGAGCGCGAAAATGCCGTGGCCGAGCGGGGTGAGCGGCAGGGCAGCAACGGGTGCAGCAGACGAAACGGGCATGGGCGAGGTCATGGCGGGGCTCCTCGTCTGATTCTGGCATGTCTGCGCTAGACTCGTCAGCCAAGCCGCTGCAATCGTCGCCCGCCATTGCGAACACCCCCACAACGGAGCGTCAGTGCCATGAACCTCGCCGACATTCAGTCATTCATCTCGCGCCGCTGGGACGAGGATATCGTTGGCCGGCTGGTCGACTATGTGAAGGTGCCGGCCAAGTCGCCCTCGTTTGATGCCAGTTGGGCCGCACACGGGCACCTCGAGGCGGTGATCCGCTCGGCCCGGGCGTGGTGCGAGGCTCAGGGCATCGAGGGCATGACGCTTGAAATCGTCTCGATCGACGGGCTCACGCCGTGTCTCCTTTTTGACGTGCCCGCTACGCAGGGGCTGGGCAACGATCGCAGCGTGCTCTTTTACGGCCATCTGGACAAGCAGCCCGAAATGGTCGGCTGGCGCGAAGGTTTCGGGCCCTGGACGCCGGTCATCGAAGACGGCCGGCTCTACGGTCGCGGCAGCGCCGACGATGGCTATGCGGTGTATTCGGCGCTCACGGTCATCGCAGCCCTTGACCGCCAGGGCGTTGCCCGCCCGCGTTGTGTCGGGCTGATCGAGACCTGCGAGGAAAGCGGCAGCCCCGACCTGCCCGCCTATCTCGAGAAACTGGTCCCCCGGCTGGGCGAAGTGCAACTGGTGGTCGGGCTTGACTCGGGCTGCGGCAACTACGAACAGCTCTGGGTCACCACCTCGCTTCGCGGGCTGGTGGGCGGTGTGCTGAGCGTTGAAATTCTCGACGAGGGCGTGCACTCGGGCATGGCAAGCGGCATCGTGCCCTCATCGTTCCGGATCGCCCGGCATCTGCTGTCACGTATCGAAGACTCCAAGACCGGCCGGGTGCTCCTGCCGGGCCTCCATGCCGATATCCCGGCGGAGCGGCTGGAGCAGGCGCGGGTAGCGGGCGATATTCTGGGCGATTCGGTCTGGCAGCATTTCCCCTGGGTCGGCTGCAGTCATGGCCCCGAGCCGCAGGCGCATGCCATGCCCACCACCACCGATCCGGTGGAGGCCATTCTCAATCGAACCTGGCGGCCGGCGCTGTCGGTGACTGGCGCGGCCGGGTTGCCCATGCCCGATGCAGCTGGCAATGTGCTGCGGCCACGAACCGTGCTGAAGCTTTCCATGCGGATTCCGCCCACGCTTGATGCGCAGGCGGCCACGCTTGCCATGCGCGAGGCGCTCGAAAATGATGCGCCGTATCAGGCGAGGGTGCGGTTTCAGGCCGACTGGGGTGCTTCAGGCTGGAACGCACCCGCTACCGCGGGCTGGCTCGAGCGCGCGCTTCGGGAGGCGTCGCTTGGCGCCTTCGGCCGTGATCCGGCGTGGTTCGGCGAGGGCGGCACCATTCCCTTCATGAACATGCTGGGCAACTATTTTCCGCAGGCGCAGTTTCTGATCACAGGCGTGCTGGGGCCGCGATCGAACGCTCACGGACCCAATGAATTCCTGGATATCGGTTACGCGAAAAAACTGACCGTGGCGGTGGCGAGTGTGGTGGCTGCCGTGCGCTGACGGGGGGCGCCACCCTCGCGAGCTTTAACGCCCCACCCGACCCCAGTCGCTTACCCCTGAGGCCTCCTCCTCGCTTGCCTTGGGGCTGCCGCCGGATTCCTCGGGAAAGGCGAACTGAAGCCGCTGTGGCTGGCCCGTGTCCTGGGCCTTGAGCAGCACGGTGCGCGAGCGCACGGTATCGCCGTGGCGGGCTTCGATGTTCCAGCTGCCCGCCGGCAACTGAAGCACACAGATCGGACCGTCCGCCACAATCTCCAGCCCCCGGGTGGCATCGGCCGCTGCCACCACGCGAAGCCTGATATCGGCGACCAGCGTGCCGCGGCCGCCGGCCACGAACAGCATCACGGCATTGGCCTTCGCTTCGAGGATTTTCAGCGCCTGACGCTCCTCCAGACCGATCCCGCCGCATGCCCATCCGATGGCATCCTGTTCTCGCCAGGCGAGTGTCTGGGCGTTGCCAGCGGGGGAGGCCGCATACAGCGCCAGGCCTGCCGAGGCCGTTGCGATGAGTGCTCGAAACCTGAAGTGGACGCTTGAGGCGTGCATCTCAGCTCTCCTGGGTAAGCACCGCCCGCAGTTCTCTCAGCTTTGCCTTCAGCTTGGCGGCATGCTCGGGGCCGACGCGGATCATGATGCGCTGCCCGACCGATCGACGCTCCAGAGAGCTCTCGGCGAATTCATAGAGCACCCGGGGCTGCTCCAGGAAAATGGCGCCTGCGGGCGAAGGCGCGGCAAGCAAGTCGTCGATCGCCTGCACCACCCGATCGTTGAAATGGCCTTCGGGGTAGCCGATCGATCGATAGGTTTTTTGAAATAGGGGATAGAAGCGCTTGTACAGGGCTGCCAGCCGGCGTGCGTCCAGCCCGCTTGCAAACGCGACAAACGCGTCGTAGCGCCGCGCGTTTTGCGCAGCGATCGCCGGTTCACCATCGCGCCGCTCGATCTGGAAAGAACCCGGGGTGGCAACCACCGCACGGTACTGCATGGACATGCTGTCGCCCGGCAGGTTGTCGATGGTGAGGACGATTTTCTGGACGATATCGTTGGGAAGGACGAAGCGAAGCAGTTGCTCGCGCCCCGGGAAATTGCCAAGCGCGGCGGCAATTGCCTTGTCCGAGGCGGCGGCCTCCAGCGAGGCGCTGGCTGGATCGATTGGGGTGTCGGCGCCCAGGATGCGCTCAATCGGGTAGCGGGGGCTGCCCGCGGGGCCGGCGGGCGTTGCGGCGGCGGCGCCCGGCGCCGGCGTGCCGGTACTCTCGGCTGCGCCGGGGGCTGCCGCGCCAGGCGCTGAACCGGTCGCTGCCGCTGATGGCGCAGGTGTCTGCCCCGCTTTGGGGGCTGACGACACCGCGCCGGGCGCACCGCGCCGGGGGTCTGGTTTCATCAGCATCCAGGCCGCAGCAATCAGCGCGCCCGCCACAACGACCAGAATGACCCAGATCCACCAGCGGCGCGGGGGGGGCGCCTCGCCAGACGATGGGGGACCGGCAGCGGGTACGGGAGAGGTCATGGGCGGCTCCGACAGATCAGACAGTGCGCTGAGCGTATCACTCGATCGCGTGTCGCGCGATCGAATCACCGCAGGCAGCCGCCGGAAATCGTCCGAACAAAATTTGATTTGCCTCAACTCGCGATGTCCCGACCGGGGGGCGCGCTTGCGTCGGCTCCGCGCCTTGTTAACATCCACGTCAGATCGCGCCGACATGACCACTCAGGCGAGACCCCCAGGAGACTCAACAATGAAGCTGCAAGGCGTCCATCACGCGGCCTACCGCTGCCGCGACGCGCGCGAGACCGTGCATTGGTATCGCGACCACCTGGGCATGGATTTCGTGCTCGCGATTGCCGAGAACCAGGTGCCCTCGACCAAGGCGCCAGACCCCTACATGCATGTGTTTCTGGATGCGGGCGGCGGCAATGTGCTTGCTTTCTTCGAGATTCCGAATTCGCCCGAGATGGGGTTCGATCCCAACACGCCGCGCTGGGTGCAACACATCGCGTTCAAGGTCGACAGCCTGGCCACGCTCCAGGCCATGCGTGAGCGACTGGTCGCGGGCGGCATCGAGGTGATCGGACCGGTCGATCACACGCTGTTCCAGTCGATCTATTTCTTCGACTGCAACGGACACCGGCTCGAGCTTGCGGTGGACACCACCAGCGCTGCCATGCAGGCGCGGCTCGATGCCGTGAAGTGGGACATGCTCGATGAATGGGCGCGCACCCGGCGCGCGCCTCAGCATGCAGCCTGGCTGCACGAGCCCGAGTTTGCCGACGCGTCAACCGGCTGAGTTGAAGGTGTCGCAAACGTTTACGCCGCCCCGCTACGCGTGGCGGCCCGCACCCGAGCAGACAGGGGGCCTCGCGCAGACGCACCCGGTGATCGTGATCGGTGCCGGGCCGGTGGGTCTTACGGCTGCACTCGATCTGGCCGCGCGCGGTGTGCGCGTGGTGGTCCTCGATGACAACGACACCGTGAGCACAGGTTCGCGCGCGCTCTGCTACGCCAAGCGCACGCTTGAAGTCTGGGACCGCCTGGGGTGCGGCGAGAGCGTGGCTGCGGCCGGCATACGCTGGCAGGTGGGCAAGGTGTACTTCCGCGACGAGATGGTCTATCGCTTCGACCTTCTTCCCGAGCCCGATCACAAGATGCCGGCCATGGTGAACCTGCAGCAATATCACCTCGAGCAGACCCTGGTCGAGCGCTGCCTCGCAAGCGATCTCATCGATCTGCGCTGGCGTCACCGCGTGGTCTCGCTTGAGCAGGACGCCGAGTTGGTGCGACTGGGCGTCGATACGCCCGAGGGGATCTACCAGGCGGATGCGTCCTGGGTGATCGCCTGCGACGGCGCCAACAGCGACACGCGTGCCATGGTGGGTGCGCCTTTTACAGGTCAGGCGTTTCAGGATCGCTTTCTGATCGCCGACGTGCTGATGAAGGCCGAGTTTCCCACCGAGCGCTGGTTCTGGTTCGATCCGCCGTTTCATCCCGGTCAGTCGGCGCTTCTGCACAAGCAGCGCGACAACGTCTGGCGGATCGACTTCCAGCTGGGTTGGGACGCCGATCCGGTTGAAGAGCGCAAGCCCGAGCGGGTGGAAGCGCGGGTACGCCAGATGTTGGGGCCCGACGCGGATTTCGAACTCGAGTGGGTATCGATCTACCAGTTCGCCTGTCGACGCATTGACCGGTTTCGCTATGGTCGGGTGCTGTTTGCCGGTGATAGCGCGCATCAGGTCTCGCCGTTTGGTGCCCGAGGGGCCAACTCCGGGGTGCAGGATATCGACAACCTCGCCTGGAAACTTCAGTGCGTGCTCGCCGGTGTGGCGCCCGAGACCCTGCTTGATTCCTATCACGACGAGCGGGCGCTCGCGGCCGACGACAACATCCGCAATTCCACCCGCTCCACCGATTTCATTACGCCCAAGAACGCTCCCAGCCGGCTGTTCCGCGATGCTGTGCTGGGCCTCGCGCGCGACCATGCGTTTGCGCGGCCGCTTGTGAACAGCGGGCGGCTGTCGCTACCCACGCGATACACGAATTCGCCCCTGATCACCGCCGATGCCGATCCCTTCAACGCGCCGTCGGCGGCGCCGGGTGCGCCGTGTCCTGATGCGCCAGTGGTGTTGCCCGACGGTCGCCCCGGCTGGCTGCTCGAGCGCCTGGGCTCAGGCTTTACGCTGCTGGTGGTGGGCAACGCGCCGCCACTCGACGACTCGGCCGCGTGGCCGGCCCCCCTCACATGCTTGCGGGCGGGGCATGATTTTCATGACCGGGCGGGTGTGCTCGCTTCGCGGCTCGATGCGCGCGGGCAGGCGATTTATCTCATTCGGCCCGACCAGTTCATCGCCGCGCGCTGGCGCTCGCCGTCGGTCGACGAGATCCGCGTGGCGCTCGCCCGCAGTCTCGCCTTGCACTGAACCGTTGCGACCGGAGTCACGATGCCGCTCAACCTTGCTCCCAATATCGCCGACCCCGACGGGTTCTATCAGGAACTGATCGACAGCCAGCGCGATCTCGATGAGCAGTCGGCCGCGCTCATGAACGCACGCCTGGTATTGCTCCTTGCCAACCATGTGGGCGATCGCGACACGCTGAGCGAAGCGCTCAGCCTGGCCCGGCCACCGTCTCGCTGAAGACCCGGGCAGCTGCCTCCTCGATCCGTTCGCGCAGCCACGCATGGCCGGGGCGTTGCGCCTGCCGGCGTTGCCACAGGATGTCCACGTGCACAGGTGGCAATTCGAACGGCAGTCGTCGAACGGCGAGTGCGCGCGGAAAGCCGGTGGCCGCGACGAAGTGCCGCGGCACCACGGTCAGCAGATCCGAACGGGCCACGACCTGACCTGCCGTGACGTATTGATTGACGGTCAGCATGACGCGGCGCTTTCGCTTGAGGTCTGACAACGCCTCATCGACGAAACCGATCGGGCGACCCGAAAAGCTCACCAGCAGATGGTTGGCCGCACAGTAGGCATCGAGCGTGAGCTCGCCCGCGGCAAGCGGGTGTCCGCGACGCATCACGCACACATACTCGCCCGTGTAGAGGCGGCTGTGGCCGAATTCCTGCGAACTGCCCTCCATCTGCTGCAGCGCGAGCGCTGCGATGACCGCCGGGAAATAGCCGATCGCGACGTCGATCCGCTTGGCTTCCAGCCAGTCCCGCGGGTCGCGGGTGGTAAGCGGCAGCACGCGCAGGTTGATGCGTGGTGCCTCGCGCTCGATCACTTTCAATAGCGGTGGAATCAGCATGGTGGCGGTGGAGTCCGCCATGGTGAGCAGGAAGCTGGTCTGGGCGGTGGCGGGGTCGAACGCATCGGGCGCCACTGCGGTGCGCAACTGATCGAGTGCCGCGCGGATGGCGGGCCAGAGCGCGGTCGCGTAAGGGGTGGGCTCCACGCCATAGCCCGAGCGGCTTACCAGGGGGTCACCCAGCGCGTCGCGCAGGCGCTTCAGCGCGTTGCTGGCCGCTGGCTGGGTCATTGAAAGGTTGTCGGCTGCGCGGGTGAGATTGCGTTCGGCCATCAGTTCATCAAAGAGGCGAAGCAGGTTCAGATCCAGCGTTCTGAAGTTGGCCATAAAGTATTTTTCACCGTGATGGTATACATCATAAACATCAATTGGAAATATGTTTTATCCGGCCCCACAATCCGCTCAACACAAAAAATTCTCCTCCTGCCTCGAACCCAAAGGATTCTCATCATGGCCGTGCAATATTCCCTGACTCACCCCGGACTCGACCGGCTTGGCCGCTCCTATGACGCAGCCGCCGACATCACCGCCCGTACGGTTGCGGCCGTGCGCGGGTGGCAGGGCTGGTCGCGCCTTGCGCGTGCTTATGAAGCCTGGGCGCTTGCCCGGGTCGAAGCAATCGCGCTCCAGGATCCCCGCGTGCGCGCCGAAATTCAGGCGGCCGCCCAGCGCATGACGTCAAACGACGTTCGCTGAGGCGCCCCGCCCGTACCGCTGTCTCCTCCACCTCCACAATGGTGGTTCGGCCTGTGGCGATCAGTCGCCACAGGTCTTTTTTTTGGGCGCGACCCGGGCGGGGAAGGGTGCGCCGAATCTTGCCGCCAGCGATCCCGCCGCGAGATGTTCCTCGCGGCTGGAATTGGCCGCAGTCACCATCCGGTGCGCAATGCGCTCATCCAGGCGATGGCCGCTGGCTGTCGAGGTGACCGCTCGGGTTCAGCATGAAGCAGTCTCCGTCCTTTCTCACCCGTCCAGACTGTATGAGTTCATCGAGGTGCTGCCCGATGCTGCGCTCCTCGGCTGCGTTGATCCAGAGTTCCGAGGCGTCTGGCCGATACACCACACGCGACTGCGCAAGCTGCGCGAGTGTCTGCGGTCCGGTTTCGAGCAAGGACAGCAACCGCGCCTCGCGCACTTTCAGGCGATCGGCAAACGCCCCGAGGAGTTGCAGGAATTCGGCGCGCTCGCGGATCACGCCCTTGTGATGCGAGGTGATCCAGCATGAAGCGGGCAGGTCTGCGATGCGCGCCAGCGTGACTCGAAAGGCCTCAAGGCTGGAGGTGGCGTCGCCATAATAGGGCCCGAAGCTAGAGAGATCGATATCGCCGATGAAGGCGATCCCGTGCGGCTCGACCAGGAGCACGCAGTGTCCCGAGGTGTGGCCAGGCATGTGTATGGCACGCACTTGCACGCCCCCCAGATCCCAGACTGCGCCGTCGTCATAACCCAGTGCATCGGGCCGCGGCGTGTAGTGGAACTCGCGCACGATCTTGTCATGCAGCGGGTCGAGTATCGCGCGAGAGTAGCCATAGTGGGTAGCGAGTCCGTCCCAGCTGCGCGCGGCCTCGAGGTCGCCCCGGTGCACATGGAGCGGCACATGCCGGAGCGCGCCCAGCCCCGCCATATGATCCTCGTGCACATGGCCCAGGATGACGAGGTCGGCGCTCGCAAAGCCGGACTCCGCAGGAAGCATTCGGGAGACGAGCGGCGTGTCGAACACCGCGATCGAATCTCGGCCACGAACGATCACCTGATTGCCGTCGGGATACTTTCCCGCTGACTGCCCGGGCCAGACGGTGACCGGGCCGAGTCTGATCGACTGTTGCATCACGGGTCTCTTCTCCGATTGAGAACTGATTTTGCTGCGGATGATAGCGACCGTTGGCGTCGGGCTGGCATCATGGGCGCGATGAAACCGCCAGCGCCGCAACCCGGGCCCGCCGAACCGCCGCCCGCTCCCCGCCCAACGCTTCAGGCCTTTATGTGGATGATGGCGAGCGGCGCGGCGATCTGCGGACTCAATTCGCTCATGAAATCGGTGTCGGTCGATCTGGATCCCATGCAGGCGCAATTCCTGCGGTCGATCTTCGGGCTCGCGGCGATGCTGCCAGTTATCGTGCCGGCGGTGGCAGCGGGCGGGCTTGCTGTCTGGCGACCGCAGTCGCTTGCCGGTCAGATCTGGCGCGGTATCGCACACACCGGCGCGCTATCGCTGTTTTTCATTGCCTTGCCGCACCTGCCGCTCTCGGATGCGACAGCACTGGGTTTCACCACGCCAATCTGGGTCATGCTGGGCGCAGCGCTCCTGCTTCGTGAGCGCGTGAGCCTCGAACGCTGGGCCGCGGCGCTGGTCGGGTTCGTCGGCATGCTGGTGGTGATCGCACCGCACTGGACGCTGGGGACCGGAAGCCTCTTCTGGTCGATTGTGATGCTTTGCTCGTCGCCGCTCTTTGCCGCCTCGGCGCTCATCACCAAGTCGCTCACCCGTTTTGAGCGACCGGCCACCATCGTGGTCTGGCAAGGGCTCACGGTGTCGGTGCTGTCGATGCCTTTTGCGATCTCTGTCTGGCAGGCCCCCACGCTTCGCCACTGGTTGCTGCTTGCAGCCTGCGGCGTGCTGGGCTCGATCGGCCACTACTGCATGACGCGTGCCTTTACGCTTGCCAATGTGTCGGCGATGCAACCCGTACGCTTTCTCGACATGGTCTGGGCGGGCGTCTATGGCCTGCTGCTCTTTGGCGAGTGGCCCGGTGTGCATGCGCTCGCGGGCGGCGCCATCATTGTGGCGGCCGCGGTTTCGGGCGATGGACGTGCGTCTCCGGCTGATCGATTCCCTGTTTCGAGCGTGTGAAGTGTTCATCGTGGTCTGCCTCGCAGCCATGGTGGCGATGGTCTTTGGCAATGTCGTGCTGCGCTACGCCTTCGACTCGGGGATCGCGCTGTCCGAGGAGCTGTCGCGGTTTCTGTTTGTCTGGCTCACCTTTGTGGGAGCGGTGGTGGTCGCGCGCGAAAACGCGCACATGGGCGTGGAGACACTGGTTGTCCGCTTCGGGCCCTCCGGTCGCAGGCTCTGCATGATCGTGTCAGATGCACTGGTGCTGGTGTGTTGCGTGGTGTTTTTCTGGGGCACCTGGCGGCAGGCGCCGCTCAATGCCTCCAACATCGCCCCGATCACCGGCATCTCGATGCTCTGGATTTACGGCATTGGCTTTTTCACCAGTGGCGGGATCGCAGTTCTCACGCTCGCACGGCTGTGGCGTGCTTTCACCGGGCGACTCGGCGAGAGCGAGCTGGCCGAATTCGCGGGCGAACTCGACTCGGGTGATGCAGCCTCGCTCAAGAGGCATCTCGAATGACCGTAGCGGTGTTTCTCGTATCGCTCCTGGGAGCCATGGCAATCGGCATGCCGGTGGCGTTTGCGCTCA
The DNA here is from genome assembly GCA_009921765.1 of Betaproteobacteria bacterium. The sequence goes on from RFXC01000070.1 coordinate 15,587, forward strand.
TCGTCTGTGCGTTGGCCCTCATGCTGCATCTGGATCGATTCGACAGCCAGATCGTGGCGCAAAACCTCATCATCGGCGCCGACAACTTTCAGCTCCTTGCCGTGCCTTTCTTCCTGCTGGCGGGCGAGCTGATGAATGCGGGCGGACTGTCGCGGCGCATCGTTCGAGTGGCTGTCACCATGGTTGGCCATGTGCACGGCGGACTCGGCTATGTGGCGATCTTTGCCGCGGTGGTGATGGCATCGCTCTCGGGCTCGGCCGCAGCCGATACCGCAGCGCTCGCCTCCATCCTCATCCCCATGATGCGGGAGGCCGGCTACAACCTGCCACGCTCGGCGGGGCTGATCGCGGCCGGAGGCGTGATCGCACCGGTCATTCCGCCTTCCATCGGCTTCATCATTTTTGGTGTCGCGGCCAACGTCTCGATCACGCAGCTCTTCCTGGGCGGCGTCTTTCCTGGCCTCCTGATGGGGCTCTCGCTCGTGATTGCCTGGGCCTGGGTCGTGCGGCGCGAACAGGTGGCGGTGTTTCCGAAGGCTTCGTGGGGCGAGCGTCTGCGCGCGGCGCTCGATGGCATCTGGGCGCTCGCAATGCCCGTCATCATCCTGGGGGGTATCAAGTTCGGCGTGGTGACCCCCACGGAAGCGGCGGTGCTCGCCGCCGTCTACGCGCTCTTTGTGGGGCTCTTCGTCTATCGGGAGCTCAAGCTCTCGCAGCTCTACCGGGTGATGCTCATTGCCGCCAAGACAACAGCAGTGGTGATGTTTCTCGTGGCGTCAGCCCTGGTGTCGGCATGGCTCATCACGCAGGCCAACATCCCGGCGGAACTGGCTGGCGTGCTTGAGCCCTTTCGAGACCATCCCAAGCTGCTGCTGCTCATCATGATGCTGCTCGTGCTGGTGGTGGGGACGGCCCTCGACTTCGCCCCCACGGTGCTGATTCTCACGCCGGTGCTGATGCCGGTGGTGAAGTCTGCCGGCATCGACCCGGTCTACTTCGGTGTGCTCTTCATCATGAACAACGCCATCGGGCTCCTCACGCCCCCGGTGGGCATCGTGCTCAATGTGGTGGCGGGCGTCGCCCGAATGCCGATGGGTGCGGTGATCCGCGGGGTCGCCCCTTTTCTGATCGCACAGATTACGGTTTTGCTGTTGCTGGTGGCTTTCCCCGAACTGGTGACCGTCCCGCTGAAATGGCTGCGTGGCCGCTGACGCCTCGACAGGTTAAAGTCTGGTTGCCCATTTTTATCCCCAACATTCAAAACAGGAGACAGACGATGATTCCCCGTTCCAACCGCTCCCTGCTTCGCCCGACCCTTGCCGCCCTGACCGTTGCGCTGGGCGCAGCGTTCGCCGCGCCTGCGCAGGCGCAGTTTGCCGAGCGCACCATCCGCGTCTCAAACGGTGTCAACCAGGATCACCCGGTGGGTAATGGCGTAGCCAAGATGACCGCCTGCGTGACGCAGAAATCGGGCGGCAAAATGAAGCTGCAGGCGTTCTGGGGCGGTGCCCTCGGGGGCGATCTGCAGGCGACCCAGGCCCTGCGTTCCGGGACCCAGGAAATGGTGATCACCTCCTCGTCGCCGCTGGTGGGCATCGTGCCCGAGCTGGGCGTCTTCGATCTGCCCTTCCTGTTCCAGAACGAGGCCGAAGCCGACAAGGTGCTCGATGGCGCCTTTGGCAAATTCATCTCCGACAAGATGCCGGCGGCCAATCTGGTGAACCTTGCCTGGTGGGAAAACGGTTTTCGCAATCTCACCAACTCGCGCCGGCCGGTGGGCAAGTGGGAAGACCTGCAGGGCGTGAAGGTTCGCGTCATGCAGAACAACATCTTCCTGGACACCTTCCGGACGCTGGGCGCCAATGCCGTGCCCATGGCCTTTGGCGAGGTGTTTACCGCGCTTGAAACCCGCGCGATCGACGGTCAGGAAAACCCGTTCGTCACGATCGATACCTCCAAGTTCTACGAGGTGCAGAAGTTCCTGTCGGTCACCCGCCACGCCTACACGCCCTTCATGGTGCTCTACTCCAAGCCGCTCTGGGACAAGCTCTCGAACGATGAGCGCGGCGCGCTCTCGGCCTGCGCGATCGAGGGCCGCGATGAGCAGAGAAAGGTCTCGCGTGCGCTCTCCGAGAAGTCGCTCGCGGCGCTCAAGTCGCGCGGCATGCAGATCAATGAAGTCTCGCAGGCCGAATACCGGCGCATGTTCGAGAAAGTCCAGGCCGTGTACGACAAGCATCAGGGCACGATTGGTCAGGAAACCATTACCCAGCTGAAAGACACGCTCGCGCAGATCCGCAAGTAAGCCCGCATCCCGGGCGCGCATGCGCGCCC